>JANXZA010000122.1 GCA_025355745.1 Rhizobacter sp.
GAGCAGCTGTTCATAGAGTTGAGTGTCTTTCACGGCGCTGTCCTCGTTTGCGTTCGATGCCTCACTCTAGGCCCATCTCTCGCCTCGTCGATCTCACGCCTGTCAAGGTTCAATCCCACTGAAATGCGCGAAGAGCCAGAAATCTGGCTTGGGCAAGACATGGTTTTGTCTCTGCGCGAACTCCGCTCACTCCGTTACTCTGCGGTGAGCCTTGTTCTCGATGTTCCGTCCCCATGACGCAAAACCCCGCCACCGGTCGCGACCAGACCCGCACTGAGGAGCTTGCCAACAGCCTGAGCCACGGCCTCGGTTTCGTGCTGGCGATCGCCTCGCTGCCGCTGCTGCTGGCCTTCGCGGGCGAGCGCACGAGCGCCATCAACATCGTCGCCATGAGCGTGTTCTCGGCCACGATGATGCTGCTCTACGGCGTCTCGACGCTCTACCACGCGGTGCCACCCGGCCGCGCCAAGGCGTGGCTGAATCGCTTCGACCACGCCGCCATCTACCTCTTCATCGCCGGCAGCTACACGCCGTTCGTGCTCGGCGTGCTGCGCGGTGGCTGGGGCTGGTCTCTGTTCGGTGTGGTCTGGGGCTGCGGGCTGCTCGGCTTCGCGGCCAAGCTGATGAACCGCCTCAGGCACCGGCTGTGGTCGACCGGCCTGTACGTTGCGATGGGCTGGGTCGCGGTGGTGGCGGCGGCGCCGCTGGTGGCACGCATGCCGGGCGCGGGGCTGGCGCTGCTGGTGGCCGGCGGCCTGCTGTACACCGCCGGCGCGGTGGTCTTCAGCTTCGATTCGCGGGTACGTTTCGCGCACTTCGTGTGGCACCTGTTCGTGCTCGGCGGCAGTGCCTGCCACTTCTTTGCGGTGCTCTGGTACGCGCAGTAAGGCCGACGCCAGCGCGGCGGTGGCGGGGCAGCGCTCGTCAAGGACGATGCGGCACGGACATGTATCTTCCCAACCACCCCCGAACGATCGATGGCCACGATGCCGATCGTTGCGCGGCTAACATCTGCGTTGCACATTCAGACACCCTCTGCAAGACGCAGTGGCTACGCAGATTTACCGGTGGGGAGCACCAATTGAGCGACGTTGCGCAGCGCGAACCGCAGCCGGTCGACCCCGGTCGGCGCTATGTCACCCTGCTGTTCGCCGACCTCTCGCATTCCACCGAACTGGCCGGGGCGATGGAGACCGAGCATTACGCCGCGCTGCTGGCCGAATTGCGCCGTGCCTACCAGGTGCACATCACCCAGCATGGCGGCGTCGTGGTGCGGGTACAGGGCGATGGCCTGCTGGCGATGTTCGGGCATCCGCTGACGCGCGAAGACGATGGCCGGCGCGCCGTCGACGCCGCGCTTGACCTGCACCAGCGGGTGCGCGAACTGCGCGTCGAGATCCATGCCGAACTGCCTGCCAAACTGCCGATTGGCCAGACCTTGAGCCTGCACACCGGCATCCATTCGGGGCTGGTGCTGATCGCCGCCGGCGACATCGAACGCGGCCGCTTCGAGTTGCTCGGGCCGGTGCCGAATATCGCCTCGCGCCTGTCGGATGCGGCCGCACCGCACGAGATTCTGGTCAGCGAAGAGACGCTCGGCCCGGCGAGCCGCTTCTTCGTCACTGGCGCGCCGCAGCCCTTGCTGGTGAAGGGCCGCGACGCGCCGATCCTGGTCTACCGGGTCGATGCCCGCGCTGGCCTGGCGGCACGATTCGAGGCCGGTGCACGGCACGGCCTGACCCCGTTCGTCGGCCGCCAGGCCGACCTTGAACGGCTCGAGCTGCTGTTGACCGAGGCGCTGGCCGGCACGCCGCGCTCGGTGGCGGTGGCCGGCGCCGCCGGCATCGGCAAGACGCGCCTGATCGAGCAGTTGCTCGGCCGCGCCGCGCAGCGCGGCTGGTGCGTGCTGCGCGGCTACTGCGAAGAGCTGGGGGCCGAGCCGCTGCAGCCGATTCGCCACATGCTGCAAGCGCTCGGCGACGACACCCTGTCAGGCACCCAACCCGACACCGTTGAGGCCTTCCGCGCCCGCTTCGCCCGGCTCGCCGAACAGCAACCGCTGCTGCTGTTCGTCGACGACGCGCAATGGGCCGACGACGCGACGAAACAGGTGCTGACGGCGCTGCAGCGGCTCGCCGGGGGTCGGCTGTTCATCGTGCTGTCGACGCGTCGCACGGGCAGCGCCAGCGAAGCTGGGGATGAAACTGGAACCGACACCGGTCATGCGCCGTTCGCCGCGCATCAGACAATCGTTCTGATGCCGTTGAGCGACGCCGAAGCGGCGCAGGCCATCGCCGCCCGCCTGCCGGGCGCCGACCCGTTCGTGGCCGCCGAGATCGCGCGCCACGCCGGCGGCAACCCGCTGTTCATCGAAGAGCTGTGCCACTCGGCGGCGCGCGGCGACGGCGGGCGCCGCCTGGGCCGCCTGCACGATGGCGCGGGCTGGCTGAGCCAGCTGGTCGAGTCGCGCGTGCAGCACCTGCCGCAGGCCCAGGCCGAGCTGGTGCGCACCGCCGCCGTGATCGGCAATGTGATCCCGGCCTGGCTGCTGGAACGCATCACCGGCGAGCGCGAAGAGGGTTCGCTGGTGCGCGGCCTGGCCGAGCAGGATTTCATCTTCCCCGGCGAACGCGCCGGCATCCTGCGCTTCAAGCACGGCATCGCGCGCGACGTGATCTACCACTCGGTCGGGCTGCAGGCGCGACAAGTCCTGCACCTGCGCATTGCCCGGGCGATGCAGCTGCGCAGCGCCGAGACGTCGCAGGCCGAGGCCCTCGGCGCGCTCGCTTACCACTTCGACGCCGGCGGCGATGCCGCTCAAGCCGCACGTTATGCCGAGCTGGCCGGCGACGAAGCACTGGCCGCCTCGGCGCTGGACCGGGCCCGGGCCCATTACCGCGCGGCCCTGGGCGCGCTCGACCGGCTGCCGATGTCGGGCGACAGCGCAAGGCGCTGGATCGCGATCGTGCAGCGGCTCAGCCTGGTGTTCGTCTTCGACTCGTCGCGCAGTGACTTTCTGCTGGCGGTGCGCGCCGTGCACCTGGCCGAGCAGTATTTCGAACCGCGCGCCGATGAGCACGCCGATGCCGCGACGATTGCGCGGGCCCGCTTCTGGCTCGGCTTCATCAGCTATGCGCTGGGCGACACGCTGGCGGCGATCGCGCATGGCGAACAGGCGCTGGCCGAAGCCCGGAGTGCGGGCGACACCTCGCTGGCAACGCAGATCATCGCGATGCTCGGCATGGCGCACACCGCCGCCGCGCAGTACCCCCAGGCGCTCGAACTGCTCGACCAGGCGATTGCGGTGAAGCGGGCGCACCGCAGTGGGCGCCACACCAACATCGGCCTGGTCTATTCGCTGGTCTGCCGCGCCTACCTGCTGGGCGACCAAGGCCGGTTCGCACAGGCGCACGAGGGTTTCGACGAGGCCCAGGCCTGCGTCGGCGGCGTTACCCACGAGATCGCCGCCACCGTCCACGGCTGGCGCAGTGCCGTGCTGCTGTGGCAGGGCCGCTGGGCCGAGGCACGCACTGCGGCGGCCGAATCGGGGCGCATCGCCGAGGCCACGCACTGCCTGTCGCAACTGTCGATCGCGCGGGCGATGAAAGGTTACGCGCAGTGGCGGCTGAGGCGCGCGCCGGAAGCGCTGCAGGCCATCGTCGATGCCACTGCCTGGCTCGAACCACGCCAGAGCGGCTTGTTCCGCTCGCTCAACCACGGCTGGCTGGCCGAAGGGCTGACCGAGGCCGGGCGCCGTCCCGAGGCCCGCCACCACGCCGCGCTGGCGCTGCAACGCGCCGGCCAGCGCGACCTGATCGGCGTGGCCATGAGCTACCGCGCGCTGGCCCGCGACGCCGCTGCCGCGCAGCGCTTCGACGCCGCGCGCCGCTACATCGCGTTGGCGCTGCGCAACGCGCGCGAGCGCGGCTCGGCGCACGAGCTTGCGGTGACGCAACTCTGCGACGCCGAGATCGCGCTGCTGCACGACCAGCCGGCGCGCGCCGACGCCCTGCTCGACGCGGCCAGCACCGCCTTCGATGCGCTGGCCATGGGCTGGCACCTGGGCGAAGCGGCGCGGCTGCGCTCGCACCTCAGCTCGCGCGCGGCGTGAGCATTAGCAGCACCGGCGAGCCGGTCGGGCGCAAGGTGCCGGCGTCGAGCAGCCCGGCGATCAGGGCCAGCAGCACGCCGGTGCCCATTTCGTAGCCGGGGCAGGCGTGCAGGGTCTTGAGGGCGTCGGCGTGGTCGCTGGTCTCGCGGCTGCCGCCGAACATCAGCATGTGCGAGGCGTCCGTATCGGTCAGAGCCGAGGCGATGCCGAGCACGACCCTGCGGTCATCGTCGAACACCACCTTGCCGTCTTCGACCGGGCAGCGCCACAGCATCTCCGGGACCGGCCGCACGCGCATCGTCGTGAACAGCGGATCGAGCAGCGCCAGCCGGGCGCGTTCGAACGGCTGAGTGACGCTGTCGGGCACTTCGGCCAACTGCTGCTGACAGGCCCACAGCACCTTGTCCTCGATCCAGGTTTTCATGGTCTGCAGGAAGTTGCCATGCACCGTGGGCGGAAAGCCGAGCAGCACGCCGGAGATGGCACGCGCAATCTCGCCCGGCTCGGCCTTGATGGCCTCCAGCGCGATCTTGATCTCGCTGGCCAGCGTGCCGAGCGGGCGCGTTGATGCGAGCAGGTCTTCGACCGCCTTCAGCACTGCCTGCCCCTGCGGCGGGCCGTCCTTGAGCACATCGGGCCGGGGGTGCGGCGCGAAGGTGTGGCGCGAGGCCGTGAGCAGGTTCCCCGGGCAGCGCGGCGGGTGCGGGTTGCCATCGACCCGGCCGCCTCTGATCATGAACGGCGCTTCCCCCGGCGGTACTTTGGTTTCATCCTCGGGCAGGCCGACCCAGTCGGTGCACAGCCTGGCCAGCACGAACTCGCTCAGCGAGATCAGGTCGATCGGCACGCGCACCGGCCCGCTGGGATCGGGCTGCTTCAACTGCCCGAAGCCCGCCAGCGCCTTCTTGACCCAGAATGAAGCGGCATCGAACGCTGCGCCCATCTTGATGCCGTCGATCGCTTTGTTGATCGGGGTGCCGAGCCGGGTGTGCCCGGTGTCGGGGTCCATGCCCAAATGGTTCAGGCCGATCGAGGCCGTCATGCGCGCGCCGCAGCCCTGCACCGAATAGTTCGCGGCGGCGGAGTCTTGCAGCACCTCGAGCACGCGCGCCTGCGTGCCGAGCAGCGTGCCGTAGGGCGGCGCATTCATGATGCCGCCGGGGCGGCCCCGCACCTTGGCCCAGGTGGCCCGGGACGGGTCCCAATCTTCCAGCTGCCGGCGCCAGGGGTCGAGCAGGTCTTTCGGTTCAAGTGCCTTTTTGGTGGCCTTCGGCTTGGCCGCTGGCTTGCGAAAATTGAACAGCATGCGCAGCGCCTCCAGGGATGGCACAAACAGGTACAGCCCCCAATCGAGCTGAACGAAAGGCTTGTCGCCGAGGTCGGCCCGTGCCACCTGGCCGGCTGCGTCGAGGTAGCGGAAGGTGCGCTTCTCGCCCGGCTGCGGCACGGCCAGGAACGGGTCGGCCTGCGACGCTGAAACACCGCTGCTGTTGCCGCCCGCGATCCAGCGCTGGACGATCTCGAACTGCTCGGCGATGCTGGCGCAATAGGCCATGAAGATCACGCCACGTTCGCTCGTCAGGTCGGTTGTCGATTGCGGCCCGTACGACATGCCGCGGCGCAGGATGCGCGGCAGGTGTTCGCGCCCGTCGCGCGGGTTGGCGCGCCGCACATGCGACTGGAACGGGCAGGCCGCACCGTGCGGGTCGGCGTCGTAGTTGAAGTCGTTCGGGCCGCCACTCGGGCCGAGCGGCACCAGCGCGGCACCGTCCTGGCGCCGGCCCATCATCCGCGCCAGCACATCGGCCTTTGCGGGGTGCTTTCCGAGCGCCGCATCGAGGTGATCGACGCGCTGGCGCAGCTTGCGCATGACGAGGAATGTGCCGTTGTCGAGGAACTCATCCGTCGCCTCGGGAAACGGGCCGTCGCCGCGGTCATTGCCATAGCCGATCAACAACTCGCCGGCGCGCACCGCGTCGCTGCCTGGCGCTGCCGTCGCCACCGGCACCACCGGCACTACCGACGGCTGGCTCAAGCCGTCGGCAAACCCGAAGTGCCCCGGGGACTGACCGCGAGCGTCGCGATAACTGCGGGTCGGCTGGACTGCCAGTACCGTCATGCCGCTGGCGGTTGCCTGCAACGTCGTGACCACCTGGGCGAGGGCGGGGTGAAGCTCGGGCGACACGGTCTTGGTGTCGATCAGGCGCAGCGTGACCACCACGTGCACCGCCGTCAGGTCGATCCGATCGTCGCCCTTCACTGCGCCATGGCGCAGCGGGCGCAACCAGTGGTCGGGGTGGTTGCCGCGCACATCACCGAGCAGGCCGCAGCGCGCTTCCATGCCTTCGATGAACTCCTGCGGCAGCACGTCGAGCCGCTCGGCCGCGATGCCCAGCGCGACCAGCCCGGCGTGGCTGAAGGCGACGTGGTGGCGAACCTGGGCCGCATCGGCCGGTTCGCCGCACCGCGCGGCCATCTCGGCGAGGTGAATCACCGCCTCGTCGGCACTGCGCATACGCAGCAGCACCACGCAGCCATGCGTCACAGGGTCGTTACGGGCCAGGATCATGGCTTGCAGCGCAGCGGGCGAATAGGTCAGCCGCTCGGCCGGCTGCGGCCGGTCCTGCGGGCTGGCAAACCAGGCCAGTTCGTCGGCCAGCAAGGTGCGCAACTGCGTGCCGAGTTCCGAGGCCTGAAGCTCCGGGCGCTGGATGACCGTCTTGAACTCTTTCAGCACCGACTGCGCGAAGCGAATCAGCACCCCGCTGTCGTCGTCGGCATTATTCGGAAAGAAGACCGACAGCCGGTACAAGCCCTTCAACGTGCGCAGCGGCAAGGCGAGGGTCGAGATCGGATCGGCCCAGACAGCCTGGAACGCACGGCCGATCTGCTGGCGATCGGAGTCGAGCGCGAACCCGGCGATGGCTTTGTCGGCCGCATCACGGTCCGGTGTTTCGCGCTGCAGCCGTTCCACTTCGGCCAGGTAGCGGTGGTCGCCCAGGCTTGGCGAGGCGTCGGCGTAGAACAGGCCCGCGTCGAGTTCATGGTCGCGCACCCAGCGGCAGTACTTGTCATAGTTAGCCTTCTGCGAACCGGGGTAGCCCTCGCAATGGCAGAACAGCGCGTCGAGCAGGGTGCCGATGTCGCGGTAAATGACCCGCATGTACGGCTCCCAGCCGCCATCGAAGCTGACGTTCAGCGACAGGCGCGAGACACCCAGCTGCTGCGTGCCGGCCGGTTGCGGCTCCGGCGGCACGATGGCGTAGCGGAAGTTGTGGATGATGCCCAGGCGCCCGACCGAATCCGGGAACACCGGCCGGCGCAGCTCCGACTCGCGCAGGTTCTGGCGCGCCGCCTGCAAGGCGTCGAGCAGGCGCTTCAGGCGCTCCAGGTAGGTGATGGTCTCGAAGCCGGGGACGAAGCCGCCCTTGATCGGCGCCAGCACAGCCAGGTTGACGACGCCACCGAGTTCAATGCTTCTGACCTTTGCGCGCATGGCGTTCTTTCGCTGCGCGCGACACGGCGGCCGGCGAAGCCCAACGGTAACGCGGCGCTGGCGTTGCGCCATCCTGCAAAGTAACGAGGCGCGGCAAAGCTGCGGCGTTGCCCGCAGCGGTCAGCTACCCTGCCAGCCACCCCGGCGCATGGGTGCCGGGCGGCACTGGTGGCAGATCGAAATGCGGCGGTGTCAACGCCATCCGCTCGACCGGCGCGATGGCGCTGACGCGGCCGAACGGCGAGTCCATCGTGTGGCGCCACGGCGCGACTTCATCCAGGCTCAGGTCCGGCGCCGCCATGCCATCGGCAACGCGCCCCAGCGAGCGCAGCCAATGGCCCGTCTGCGCGAGCGACACGCGCACCAGCCACGAGCCGCCCTCGCGCGCTCGGCGGTGCAGCGCGATCATGGCGCCGAAGGCGGCGAGGTAGCCGGTCGCGTGGTCGTTCGCCTGACAGGGCAAGCGGCCGGGGCGCGCGATGCCGGCCGCCCGGCCTTCGTCGAAGGCGATGCCGGTGGCCGATTGCACCAGGCTGTCGAAGCCGCGCCGCTGGGCCCACGGCCCGGCGTGGCCATACGCCGACAGGCTGACTTGGACCAGGCCAGGGCGCAGCGCGCACAGGGCCTGGGCATCGAAGCCGCGCGCGGCCAGGGCGCCGGGTCGGTAGGCCTGCAGGAACACATCGGCGCCGCGAATCAGCTCGCGCAACATGGCCTGGCCTGATGCATCGCGCAGATCGAGCTGTGCCGAGCGTTTGCCGCGGCCGGTGTCGATCACCAGTGACTCGATGTTCGGCAGGTGCGCGGCGCCGATGGCCAGCACATCGGCACCGTGCTGCGCCAACGTGCGCGCCGCCACCGGTGCGGCGATGACGCGCGACAGGTCGAGCACTCGCACGCCGGTCAACGGGCGCTGCGCAGCGCTTGCCGATGACGTTGGCGATGAGCTTGGCGATAGCGGTTTCAACGACTCGGGAGGCGCGTCGCCGATGCGCTCGATCTCGAACAACGGCAGCGTCGCAATCGCCACCGCCTGCGGGTGCGCCTGCCACTCGTCGGGCGTGCGCACCCAGGCCGCGCACAGGTTGGCGTCGGCGAGTTGCTGTTCAAGATCGGCGGCGTTGCGCAGGAGGATGGCAGCAGCGACGGCATCACGCCGGTCCTCGCAACCGAGCAGGCGCAACACGCCTTGATGGTGGTGGGCGAAGTTGGTGTGAAGCTGAATCCAGCGGCCATCGCGCGTAGCGTAAAAACCGAACAGCGGGCTGAATGGATCCTTCGGCGGCTGGCCGTTGACTGTCAGGTAGCGCTCGCTGCGGAACATCGCAAGCGCGCGGCGCTGGTTCACTTCGATGGCCTGCGACTGGCCGGAACGCAACTGCCAGAGCTGGGCCGCCGCGAGTGCCTGCGCGGCGAGGGTGGCGGCGGCCACCGGGCCGACGTGGAAGGACGATGGCAGCGAGTGGTCGGTGGCGGTGAAGCGCACGTTGCCCAGCGTTGACGGGTCGGCTTGGGCGAGGTGCCAGAGGTCGTGAAGAAGGTGGTCGGTTTGCATCGGATTGGTGACTCATGGGAAACACGGCCGTGGCGGAGTGCGGCAACCCCCACTTGCAGTGCGCGTCAGGGCTTGCAAGCCCTGACCGCTTCGCGGGCTCGCCGCATGCGGCTCGAAAGCCCCGCTTCGCCCCCAACTCTCTCCCGCCAGCGGGAGAGGGGCCAAGCGAGCGTCACTGCGACCGAGTCACTTCGCCGCCAGCTCCTTTAACGCGTCAAGCAGACTTTGCGCCGCGCGCTTCTCGGCTGCGGCTGCGAACTCAAGGTATGGCAGCAGCGTGAACTGGGCTTCGTTGAAGACCGAATCCCACATCCAGACCGCCGGCACGCGGGCCTTGAGTTCGCGCAAGGTCAGGGTCAGGCGCACTTGCACGGGCGCGAGCTGGCCCTTCGCGAGCGCCGCGAGGACGAGCAGCTCGGTCTGCCCCACCACCGACCAGAAGTCGGGCTTCTCGGTGGCGGCCTTCTGCAGCGCCGCACCCACCACGTCGAAGCGCTCGGCATCGATTTGCGGCAGGCGCCGGTCGAGGAAGGCGCGGCGCAACTCGGCGCTGAGACCGTTCTTGGCCGGGTAGAAAAGCGTGTCGTCACCGGCCTTGCGGGCCATCGCTTCGGCCGCGCCGTAGTGGCTCACCATCGCATCGAGCGCGGCCTTTGCCTCGGTCTCGTGCCTGGCCTGCCACTCGACCATCGTCAGCCGCTTCCAGGCCGAGCCGAGCAGGTTCGCGCGCTCCAGCGTTGGCTGCACGGCGGCCAGGCGTTCGAGCTGCGCGATGCCCGCCCGGATGCCAGCTACATCGCCCGCTTTCTCGGCCTGGCGCACCCGCAGATTGCCAAGCTGCTCGGCGGCCTTGAACGAGGCGCTGCCGTCGGCGGCGTCGAGTGCCCGGGCGTACCAGTCGATCGCCTTGTCGATCGCATTCGCGCCGGCATACGCGACCCCGAACGCCTCGGCCACGGCACCCATGCCGCCCCACAGCGATGCGAATTCGGCGTCGAGGTAGCGCAGCTTGTCGAGCTGGCGTTCGGCCTTCGCGCCGCCGTACTGGCTGCCGATGGCGATGGTCTCCAGCGCCAGCGCCAGCGAGACCGGCGAGGCCACGCCGGCGAACTCGTCGCCCAGCGCCTGGGCCGGCCGCTGCGCATCGGCACCGGCCCGCCGCCAACTCCATTCCGGGTCGCCGTAGCACTGGTAGGCGGCCCAGGTGTTGCCCTGGCGGTTCGCGTTCCAGGCCGCAGTGCGGGCCACGCCGACGGCTTCGATGAAGCGCGCGCCGCCGAGCAGCGAGGCATAGAAGCTGGTCGCAAACTCTTCGGCCGCGTCGTCTTCCACAGCCCAGCCGGCGGCGATGACGCAGCGCACGCCAACCTTGATCAGTGCCTCGGCAATGTTGGCGGCAAAGCCGGCGCGGTCATAGGGCTTGAGCACCGCAGCGGCGTCGCGGCCGGCGAGGTGGCAGCAGTTCAGGAACACCAGTTCGGGCACGGTGCGCATCGCGTTCACTTCGTTCGCGCCGAGGTAGGTGTTCAGCCCCGACAGCACCACGCCGCCGTTCGCACCGTACTCGCCGTGGCCGGCGATGTGGACGACGCGGTAAGGCCGCTCGAACAACGCGTTGATGATGGTCTGCGCGTCGTCGTGGTCGACCAGCGCGCGGACCTTCGCGGCGGCGATGCCGCTGCCCGGCGCGGTCAGCCGCGCGGCCACGGCGATGGCCTCGCGGCGCGCGCCGTCGAGCGGCGGGTAGACGGCCGGGTCGCACTTCGGCTCGCCGATCACGAGCACGTTGTCGTCCGGGCTGGCATCGACCACCTGGGCGCGGAAGTCCTTGATCTGCAGTTTGCGGATCAGCTTGCTGCGGATCGCCCAGGGGCGCGGGTCGGCCGACTGCGCGTCGGGGTTGGTGTCGAGCAGTTCCCACGGGATGCCGGCGGTGGCGGCTTCGAGCTCGATCACCATCTCGCTGGTGCCGCCGAGGAAGGCTTCCATCTCGACCGGGATCAGCAGGTTGAACAGCGTTCGGCCGATCTGCGGGTCGGTGTTGGCATCGTTCGAGGCCTTCGCCACCAGTTCGCGCAGCAAGGTGCCCTGGGCGTGCACGGCGCGCACCTCGGTGCGGGCGCGCTTGGTGTCGAGCGTGTACTGGATGCACGGCACCGCCGGGTCGCCGCCGGCCACCGGCAGCGCGCTGATGAAATCGTAGGTCGAGCCGCGGTAGCTGGAATCGAGCGAACGCCGCATCGCCCCCGGGCCGAAGTGGATCTTGCCGACCAGCTTGAGGCGGTTCGGTGCCGCGATCTCCTGCAGCTGCAGCGCCCGCCAGGCATCACCGGCGCGTTCCAAGTAGAGCTCGATGAAGGTCAGCCTGGCGAGCTGCGGCCACGCGCTGTTCTGCAGCTTCAGGCTCGCATCGAGCGCGCCCTGCGCGATGGCGCGCGTGGCGCCGCCCGGGGTGATGCCGGTACCGCCGCTGCCCATCAAGGTGGCGGCCAGCTCGAACTGGGCGGGCGCGCCGCCGCCGTCATCAGCCGTGCGCTCCGACAGCCGCTGCGCATAGGCGAGCACCGCCTGGCGCACGCTGAACGACAGGTCCACCAGGCGCAGCTTGCCTTCCTCGCCGAGCCCGACCACGATGGCGGCGCTCGGCCGCGCCATCGCGAGCGGGTTGTCGCGGTCCTTGCGAACATTGCCGAAGATCTGGTGCGAGCCCGGCGCGTCCGGGTACAGCCCGGCGGCCAGCGATCGGCTCATGCCCTGATCGACGAGCCGGTCGATCATGCCTTCGGCGCCAGTCAGGCTCAGCGAGCGGTAGTGGCCGACGAGCAGCGGCTGCTGCACGAAGCGCAAGTCGGCATTGAGCACCATGACGTTCAACGGCGCGGTCCGCGACGGCGTGCGCAGGCCGGCGTCGTCGGCGCGGCCCAGGCCCATCACATCCGACTCGCTCGATGGTGGCTGCGAGGCATTCAGGCCGCGCGATGGCCGGCTGCGCACCAGCGCGGCGGGCGCTGCCTGCAAGCCGGCACCGGCACTGACCGCCATGCCGCCCTTGCCGCGCGCGCCGCGCTGCGCAACGGCGGCGGGTTCATACACATCGAGCAGCTTGGTCTCGCCGTTCTTCAGCAGCTCGATGTAGGCCGCGAACGCGGCTGCCACATCGGGCAGCTTGCCATGCTCGGCATCGACCTTCCAGGTGCGCACGCCGGGCAGCAAGGCGTTGCCGAGGGTGACGCGGCCGTCGCCGTCGTCGGGCGTGTCGAGGTAGCCGAGGCCGTCGCTGTCGACCACGATGCCGGCCGGCGTGAAGGCCGCGTGGCCGACCACCAGCAGCATCTTCTGCGTGTCGGTGCCGAGGTCGGCGACTTGCGCGTCGAGCCGGCGGCGCAGCGCCACGGCCTGGTCGAGCACGGCCTGCGGCGGCGCGCCCCATTCGTAGATCGAGCGCTGCGGCCCTTCGTTGTGCCAGATGCTGCGGTCGCGCAGCCGCGCCATGTCGTCATCCGCCAGCTTCTGCCAGGTGCTGGCCTTGTCGAGTGCCTGGGCCGGGTCGAGCAGCGCGGCTTGCAACTGGATGAAGCCCGGCATGCCGGCCATCATCTTGCGTGCGCCGCCGTTGTCGAACAGCGCGCCGAACGCGACCAGCGCATTGCCGAAGGTGTCGTCGCCCGACAGCGTTTGCATCGGCGCCCACGAGCCGCCGTTCGGCGTGCCGAGCATCAGCAGCCGCGCGCCGTCGCGGGCGATGAAGCGCTGCCAGGTGTCGGGCGCTTCGAGGCGCATCGTGCGCGCCACCAGACCGCCCATCGAATGCGCGAGCATTCGCACCGGTTGGCCGCTGCTGCCGCGTGCGGCGAGCGCCGCATCGACCGCCTTGGCCAGACGACGCGCCTCGTCTTCGATCGGCCGGCGCCAGTCGTAGGCAAAGGGGATGACCTCGTGGCTGTCGGCCAGCCGTTCGATGAGGTCGTCATAGCTGCTGCCGATCGGGCCGTCGGGCTCGATGCGGCTGGCGGTCGCCGGGTCCCAGGTGAGATTCTTCAAGCCGTTGATGAAGCGAAAGCCGAGCCAGATGCGCTTGCCGTCGAGCTTCAGGTTCGAGCCGAGGATGCCGGGCAGGATGAAGACGGCCGGGCGCTCGGCGGCGCTTATACCCGAGCCTGCGGGGCCGCCGCGCGAGCGCGCCACGGCCTTCGCGCCGCGCGTGCCGCCCGAGTCCTGACCGGCCCACGACA
>JANXZA010000140.1 GCA_025355745.1 Rhizobacter sp.
TTACTCTGCGCAACCCCGTCAACCCGGTCACTCTGCGGTGAATGACTTCAGTCTTTCAACCCCGTCAACACTCGCCACCATGAGCCCAACGAAGCGCCACCCCTCACCCGCCTGGTTCGATGACCAGTACAACAACCGGGCCCGGATTCCCGAGCACCCCGCCATCCTGCAGCACTGGGCCAACGCCTCGGCGCAGGCGCGGGCGCAACTGGCGGGCGTGCTCGATGTTCCCTATGGCGCCGACCCTAGCGAGCGGCTCGACATCTTCCCAGCCGCGCCGATGAACAGGGCTGCAACCGGCGCGCTCGCGCCGGTGCTGGTCCACATCCACGGCGGCTATTGGCGCGCGCTGGACAAGCGCGACCAGTCCTTCATCGCGCCGCCCTTCGTTGCGGCCGGCGCGATGGTCGTACTGCCGAACCATGCGCTGTGCCCGGCGGTGGGCATCGAGCACATCGTCATGCAACTGGTGCGGGCACTGGTCTGGGTGCATCGGCATGCAGCCGAGCACGGCGGTGATGCGTCGCGCATCGTCGTCTCGGGCCACTCGGCGGGCGGGCACCTGGCCGCCATGCTGCTGGCATGCGACTGGCGCGCCGTGGCGCCCGATCTGCCGGCCGATCTGGTCGGCGCGGCGCTGTCGATCTCGGGCGTGTTCGATCTCGAGCCGCTGCGCCATGCGCCGTTCCTGGCGCCCGATCTGAAGCTCACGGCCGCCCTGGCGCGCCGCCTCAGCCCGGCCTGCATGTCGGCGCCGCGCGGGTGGCTGGTGGCGCTGGTCGGCGCCGACGAGAGCGAGGAGTTCCTGCGCCAGAGCGCGCTGATCACCACAGCCTGGAGGCCGCAGGTGCTGGCCGTCGAGGCGGTGCCGGGGCGGCACCACATGAACGTGCTGAACGAGATGGCCGAGCCTGGTTCGCGCACCCATCGCTGGGGTCTGCGGCTGCTTGGCCTGGGGCCGCAACCCGGCTGATGCACAGGCCGCCGGCGGCGCGCTTGGCCTTGTATTTGGCCTTGTATTTGGCCTTGTTCTAGGTGTTGAAACCGGCCCGGCCGGCGCGTACACCTGGGCACTCCGTTGCACCGCCCGAAAGGCAGCACCATGAAAGCCCTTCTGCGATCCACCCTGCCGGCCTTGCTGGCCGCGCTCGCCCTGGTCTCGGCCGTAGCGCCCGCGCTTGCCGACCCGCCGTCCTACTTCACGTTCACGCCCCGCTTCAAGGACCCGGAGCCGGGCAAGCGCATCTGGGAGAAGAAGCCGCCGGGCTATGTCGAGACCCTGCCGTCCGGGCGCAAGAACACGTTCCGGGTCCAGAAGCAGGGCACGGTGAAGGGGCAGCGCGGCTCGATCATCCAGAAGGTCGAGGAGCCCAACTTCTTCGTCTTCATCGCCGATGGCGACGCCGAACGGATGGAACTCTGGTGGTGGCGCGACAAGGGGCCCTGGAACTACATGGGCCGCATGGACAACCTCAGCGCGCCACGCAGGATCGACTGATGCCCGTGTGCGTTCGATGGCACAGGTTGGCCACGCGCCGGCGCCAGCCCGCCCGCAGGCCGTCCGGCTCAGTGAAACAGCGCCGGCAGCGCGAAGCGCCCCAGCCCGTGCGGTGCCAGCGCCGCGGTGGCCAAGCCATCGAGCAGCTTGTCGACCAGCTCGGGTGCGAGCGGGCGCGACAGGTGGAAGCCCTGGCCCATCAGGCAGCCCATCTGGCACAACTGCTCCATCTGCTCCTGGGTCTCGATGCCCTCGGCGATGATGGTCTTGCCGAGCGAATTGCCGAGCAGCACGATGGCCCGCACCACGGCGGCCTCCTTCGAGCCTCGCTGCAAGTCGGCGACGAACGCGCGGTCGATCTTCAGGCTCGTCACCGGCAGGCTCGACAGGTGGCGCAGCGACGAATAGCCGGTGCCGAAATCGTCCACGCTCAGGCCGATGCCCAGGCGGCGCAGCTCGACCAGGCTCGGCAGGGCGGCCTCGAGGCGTTCCATCAGGATGTTCTCGGTCAGCTCCAGCGTCAGGTGCTGCGGCTCGAGCCGCGCATCGACCACGGCCGCATTGACGCGCGCCACCAGCCCAGGGTGGGCAATGTCGTTGGCCGAGACGTTGACGTTCACCGTGAGCTCGGCGAAAGCGGCGTCGCGCAGTTGCCATTCCTTGAGCTGGCGGCACGCGCTGCGCAGCACGAAGTCGGTCAGCGCGACGATCAGGCCGGCGTCTTCGGCGATCGCGATGAAGGTCAGCGGGCTGATCGCGCCCAGTTCCGGGTGGTTCCAGCGTGCCAGCGCCTCGAAGCCGGTGATGCGGCCCGAGCTCATCTCGAACAGCGGCTGGTAAGCCACCGCCAACTGCCCGGCGGCCAGCGCGCGGCGCAGGTCGCCTTCGAGCCGCATGCGGTGCGCGACCTCGGTGTGCAGCGCCGAGTCGAACAGCGCGAACCGCGCCTTGCCGCCGGCCTTGGCCTTGTACATCGCGGTGTCGGCGTCGCGCAGCATGTCGGCCGGCGTGCTGTAGCCGATGCTGCTGAACGTGATGCCGATGCTGGCGCTGCTGGTGATCTCGGTGCCGGCGATCAGGAACGGCTGGCGCAGCACCTCGAGCAGCCGGTCGGCCAAGGTCACTGCGTAGCGCTCGGAATCAAGGTCTTCGGCCAGGATCGCGAATTCATCGCCGCCCAGCCGCGCCACGATGTCGTGCGGGCGCACGTGTTGGCGAATGCGCTGCGAAACCGCGACCAGGAACTCGTCGCCGACGGCGTGGCCGAGGCTGTCGTTGATGAGCTTGAAGCGGTCGAAGTCGAGGAACATCAACCCGAACTGGCGCTTCGGGTCGGTCTTGATCAAGGCCAGCGCAGCGCTCAACTGATCGTTGAAGCGGCGCCGGTTGGGCAGCCCGGTGAGGCTGTCGTGGAAGGCGATGTGGTGCAGGCCGGCCTGCGCCTGGCGCCGTTCGGTGATGTCCTGGACCTGCAGGATCAGGCTCGGCGCGGCGGCCTCGATCTCGGCGAAGAAGCTGCCGTGCACCGCCGCCCAGACGTCGTTGCCGGCGCCGTGGCGCAGCCGCAGTTCGACCGCGAACGACTGGATCGTTGCCGCGTGCAACTGGGTTAGCCTGTCGTTCAGGGTGGCCGCGTCGGCGGCGTCGACAAAGTCGCTGAACAGGCGCTGCGCGAGCGCCTCGGCGTTGTCGATGCCGAGCAGTTTGCGCAGCGCCGCGTTGACCTGCAGCAAGCGGCCGTCGAACGACACCAGCGCCATGCCGATCGAGGCGTGGGTGAAGGCGCTGTGGAAGCGCCGCTCGCTGACCTGCAGTTCGCGCATGTGGCGGGCGCCGACTTCGGCCTCGCGCTCGATCGCCTCGACCTGGCCCCTGCGCACCGACTCGTCGGTCTCCTGCTGGCGAAAGTAGTAGTGCAAGGTGCACAGCAGCATCGCGATGATCGGCACCGCCGCCATCAGCACGCCGATGCCCGATTGCTGAAACGTCAGGTACAAAAGGCACGCCACCGAGGCGCTGCCGGTGAAGGTGATGCCGACCCAGCCGAAGTTGCCGAACAGCTCGCGCAAGGTCGGCCACTGGCGCCGCTTCAGGTAGGGCACGGCGGTGATCAGCACGGTGTTGAAAACGAAGTAGAAGACGGCGCAGAGCATCGTCGCCAGCAGCAGCAGGCCGGGGCTGAAGTGGCCGCCCGATCTGAGGGCGCCGATTGCGGCCGTCAGCAGCCAGCCGGTGCAAAACATCGACACGCAGGCCATCGTCGGGCTGGCGATGCGGCTGGTCCAGCGCTTCGATGTGCGCCACGAACCGATCAACCCCTCGCCCGTGGCGGCCAGCGCCGCCGCTTCCGGGCCGTGCAGCAGCAGCAACAGGAAGATGAAGATCTCGCCGGCCGCGAACGAGTTGGTCGAGCGCGGAATGCGCACCGGGAAGAAGCCGGCCAGCATCGCGATCATCGCGCCGGCGCCGACCTGCACCGCATCGGCTGCCGGCAACGCCAGCAGCGTGCGCAGCGTGTGCACCAGCACGGCCGCGCCGAGCAGCGTCATGGCCCACCAGTAGACCGTGGCCTGGCGGTTGTAGTCGGGCATCAGCGCGGCGTGGGCCCGCTGCCACCATGGTCTGGCGTCAATTTCGATCTCGTCGGGGTGGGCAGCATTCATGGCGATCTCGTCGTTCGGATAGGTTCGGGCCGCTGCGGCGCGCTTGGCGCGCGGCCTCAGGGCTCGCCGAGCGTCAAGCCTTCGCTCAGGACCAGGCCTTCACTCAGCAGCAGCCCTTCGCTCAGGAGCAGCCCCTCGCTCAGGACCAGGCCCTCGCTCAGGAGCAGCCCTTCACTCAGGAGCAGGCCCTCGCTCA
>JANXZA010000171.1 GCA_025355745.1 Rhizobacter sp.
GGTGTACTTCGTGCAGACCCTGGCCGAGCGCTTTCGCGGCCGCGCCGCGACCTTGATCCGGCATCGCGAACTGGACGCGCGGGGGTGACGGCGCGACACGGCAGGTCTCAAACTCACCACCGCAGGGGCGCAGAGAACGCAGAGGTTCGCAGAGAAATCAAATTCTTGTGTTCACTCTGCGTAACTCGGCGTTCTCTGCGCCTCTGCGGTGCGTGAGTTGGCCCTTGCATCCAGGTGCCATCGATTGCCTCTCACCTTCACGCCAGCAACTTGCGCAACGGTGCAGGCAAGCCGGCCGCGAGGGCCTGCGCAAGGCTGAACCATCGCCCGGTCGGCAAACGCGTGACGATCTGCGCCACGCGCGCCGCGCCGGTGCGCGCCGGCAAGGTCAGGCGCAGTGGGTGCAGGGTCCAGTCGAGATGGGTCAAGGTGTGGGTGAAGCTGGGCAGGGTCTCGACGGCGTCGAGCTGCGCTGCGATCACGTCGGCAAAGGCAGCGTCGAACGCTGGCCGCGAGTCGAACTCGGGCAGGCTCCACAGCCCCGCCCACACGCCGGTGGGTGGGCGCTGCACCAGCCAGACCTGGGCGCGCCAGCGCAACCACAGCCACACATGCTCGCGCGTGCCGCGCTTCAACTTGCGGGTCTTGACCGGGTAGCGCTCCTGCGTCTGCGTGTTCGCGGCAACGCAGTCCACCTGCACCGGGCACAGCAGGCACTGCGGGGCGCGAGCGGTGCACAGCGTGGCGCCGAGGTCCATCAGGCCTTGCGTGTACGGCTCGATGCCGCGCTCGGGCAGCAGCGCGGTTGCCTGCGCCCACAGCGCGCGCTCGGCTCGGGCTTCGGCCAAGTCGGCGTCAAAGCCGAGCACGCGGGTCAGCACGCGCTTGACGTTGCCATCGAGGATCGCCACGCGCTCGCCAAAGCAGAAGGCGGCGATGGCGGCGGCCGTCGAGCGGCCGATACCGGGCAACTGCATCAGCTCGGCGCTGCTGCCCGGAAAGTGCCCGCCATGCTGCTGCACCACCGCCTGCGCGCAGCGGTGCAGGTTGCGCGCCCGGGTGTAGTAGCCCAGACCGCTCCAGAGTGCGAACACGTCGTCGAGCGATGCGGCGGCGAGCGCGCGCACGCTGGGGAAGCGCAGCAGGAAGCGCTGGTAGTAGCCGAGCACCGTGGCCACCTGGGTCTGCTGCAACATGATCTCGGACAACCAGACGCGGTAGGCGTCGCGGGTGTTCTGCCAGGGCAGCGCATGGCGGCCGTGGACCTGCTGCCATTCGATCAGGCGTTCGGCGAACGGGCTGGCGCCGGCCTGCGCGCGCGCCAGGGTCACGCGTGGGCCAGGCGCAAGGCGGGGGGTGCGTCGTCAGCTCGCGAGGGCGCAGACAGGGCCGCAGACGGCACCGCAAATTGCGCCACTCCCGGGCCCGTCTGCGGCCCCGCGCAAGCCTGCTCGCGCAGGGCTTCGAGCAGTGTGTGCACCCGATCCGACAGCGCCTGCACGCGCGCCTCCTGGGCTTCGATCTCGGTCAGCCGCTGTTCGAGTTCGCCACCGGCGATCTGGATCCGTTCGAGCGATTCGCGACGCCGGCGGAAGCTGCGCCGTCGCTCCCGCAACTGCGAATCGACCTGGGCTGAAGTCGCCTTGTTCCACAGCTCGATCTCGCTGCTCGCGTTCTCGAACACGACGCGCAGCTTGGAGACGAGCATGCGCCGGAACTGCTCCATGAATTTCGGCTGCGACAGGCGCAGCGCCTGGGTCAGGCCGAGGTACTTCACGTAGTTGTGGCCGATCAGGTCGAGCTCTTCGGTGAAGCGGGCCAGTTCGGGCGCGCGCGTCAGCGCCAGGCTGAAGCCGAACTCACCGTTCAGCCGCGTGAACGAGGCGCTCAACATCGCGCGGATTTCCTCGCTGCGCTGCTGGGTCGCGGCGAGCGCGCCGCGCAGCCGGCCGCACATCGCCACGAAGGCCTTCTTTGCGCCCAGGTTGAGCAAGGTCGCCTTCATCTCGGCCTGCATCTGGGCGACGTCGTCGCGAAGCCTGTCTGCCGACAACTCGGCCAGCACGTCCTTGAGCATGCGGCTGTGAACCCCGCGCATCGCATGCAGGCGCACGGTGCACTGCTCGAACTCTTGGGTCTCGATGTCAACGCGCTTGAGCATCAGCCCGACGCGGGCACCGCTCTTGCCGCGCAGCCCGCGCAGTTCCAGCCCCTGGTCGGCAAGCTGGAGGCGCTGGTCGCCCAGACGCCGCGCCACATGGGCTTCGAGTTGCTGCGCGCCGTCGAGCACCGCCCGCTCGAGCACCTGCCGGCGTTGCGGCAGCAACTGCGTGCCGAGCGCGGCTTCGAGGGCCGGCAGGCGGCTGCGGCGCAGCGCAGCTTCGTCGCCCGCAATGCGCGCCGCAAGGGCCTCGCGCGCCGAGAGCGGAAACACCCGCTCGGCGGGGATGCCGAGGGTGCGCGCGGTGTCGGCACATTGCGAATCGATCTGCGCCTCGACCGCAGCGCGGGTGGCAAGCGGGTCGAGCAAAGCATCGATCTTGTTGAGTACGACGAAACGCGTCTGGCCCTGGGTGCTGAGGTGGTCGCGCCAGACGTTCAGGTCGGAGCGGGTCACGCCGGTGTCTGCCCCGAGGATGAAGATGGTCGCGTGCGCCGTGGGCAGCAGGCTCAGGGTCAGCTCGGGTTCGGCGCCGATCGCGTTCAGACCCGGCGTGTCGAGCACCACCAGGCCCTGGCGCAGCAGCGGGTGCGGGTAGTTGATGAGCGCATGGCGCCAGACCGGCACTTCAACCAGGCCGGCGTCGTTGACCGGCGGGTTGTCGTCGGGCTGCTCGTTGTGCCAGAACCCCAGCTCGCGCGCCCGGCCCTGCGTGACCCACTGGGTGCGCGTCACTTCCTGCAGCGCCTGCGCCAATTGCTCGGGCTCGTGGATGTGCAAGGGCAGCGTGGTCCAGGCGCGCCGCTGCGAGCGCAGCTCGGCCAGCGACAGGCCATCTCGCCGGGTTTCGATCGGAAGCGTCATCAAGGTGGCAGCGTGCGCTGCATCCCACGCCAGCTCGACCGGGCACATCGTGGTGCGCCCGGGCGTGGCCGGCAAGACGCGCCGGCCGGTGTCGGCAAAGAAGATCGCGTTGATCAGCTCCGACTTGCCGCGCGAGAACTCTGCGACAAAGGCGACGACGAGCTTTTCATGGCCCAGCCGTTCGCGCAAGTTGGTCAGCCGGGCCGCCGCGTGGGCATCGATGAGTTCGTGTTCGCGCAGGAAGCCGGCCACGTCATCGAGACGCTTTGCCAGCGTCGTCCGCCAGCCGCTGAGGGCATCCAGACTGGTGGCGAAAGACGGCGTCATGGGAGGGGCGTGCGGGGCATCGGAAAGGGAAAATTCATGGTAGCGCACCGCGCCGCCGGGCTGGCCGAATGAAACATCTGCTCACCCGGCGAGCGTGCAAAACACGCGGGAGTGCGGGAAATATCAGACGGTCGGGGTGCAGCGCACTGGCAGCGCACTGGCAGCGGCACCCGGGCAGCACGTCAGCGCCGCTGGCAACCCGGGCAAAAGAAGGTTGCGCGTTGACCCTGCACGATGCGCCGCACCGTGCCCTCGCACCGCACACACGGCAGGCCTTCGCGCCCATAGACGCGGGCTGACATCTGGAACTGCCCGGCCATGCCGTGCGCGTCGCTGAAGTTGCGCAAGGTCGAGCCACCGAGTTCGAGCGCGCGCGCCAGCGTCAGCCGCACTGCCGTCGCGAGCCGCTCGCAACGGGCCGGGCCGACGCGGTCGCTGCGGGCGCGCGGGTCGATGCCGGCTTCGAACAAGGCCTCGCAGGCGTAGATGTTGCCGGCGCCAACGACGATCGCCCCGCCCAGCAGCGACTGCTTGATGGCGACCCGCTTGCCACGCAGCCCGGCGCGCAGGTGGGCGCCGGTGAAGGCGGGGTCGAACGGTTCGAGCCCGAGCTTGACGAGCAGGCGTGCCGCAGCGCCGCTGTCGATCGAGGGCGACCACACCACGGCGCCAAAACGGCGCGGGTCGGTGAGGCGCAGCGTGCCGTGGCCGGTCACCAGGTCGAAGTGGTCGTGAGGGCCGGGATCGCGGATTGCGCTGTCGAACGCCAGCGAGCCCGACATGCCCAGGTGCATCAGCAGGCCGCCGGCTTCGAGCGGAAGCCACAGGTACTTGCCGCGCCGCGTGACCGCGCCGACGGTCTGGGCTAGCAGTGAATCGGGCTCGCAGCCGAGTGGCCAGCGCAACGGCTTGCCGACCCGCACCGCCTGCACGCGCGCGCCCCGAATGCGGTCCGCAAAGCTCTGGCGTGTGACTTCGACCTCGGGCAATTCCGGCATGCGGGGAATTATCGGCGCGCTCGGAGATCGCACGGCGCAGCGATAAGATCGACAGCAGTTTCTGGAGCCCGGCCATGCCTACCCTCATTTCCCGAACCGGTGGCGCCCGCGCGCATGTGGTCAAGGTGTCGATCAAGCTGGCTGCCTTGCTGGCGGCGCTTGCACTTGGCCAAGGCGCCCATGCCCAGACGGCAGCGCCGGACACTGCGGCATCGACAGTCGAAAATTCCAGGCTCGACGCGCCGCTGTTCTACCAGTTGCTGATCGGCGAGATCGAGCAGAGCGCCGGTGAGCCGGGCGAGGCCTATCAGGTGATCCTCGACGCCGCACGCCGGACCAAGGACGAGCAGTTGTTCCGTCGCGCCACCGACATTGCGGTGCAGGCTCGGGCCGGTGACCAGGCGCTGGTGGCAGTCAAGGCATGGCGGTTGGCGCTGCCCGATTCGCTGGAAGCCTTGCGCTACCAGGTGCAGATCCTGGTGCCGATGAACCGCACGCCGGAAACCTACGAACCGCTGCAATCGCTGGTGCGTCTGACGCCGGCACCGCAGCGCCCTGCGCTGATCATCGCGCTGCCGCGATTTTTTGCGCGCAGCGCCGATCAAGCCTTGTCGGCCGCGCTGGTCGAACAGGTTCTGCAGCCCTACCTCGACGCACCCGACACCCGCGTCGCAGCGCGCGTCACCATCGGGCGCGGCTGGCTCGCGGCGTTTGACGGCACCAAGGCACTTGCCATGGCGCAACGCGCCCACGAACTCGACCCCGCTGCAGAAACGCCGGCGGCGCTGGCCTTGGAAATGCTGCCGGGCACGCCGGCCGCCGATGCCATCGTGCAAAGCCATCTCGCGGCCCGCCCCGACAGCAACGGTGTGCGCCTGCTCTATGTGCGCGCGCTGTTGGCCGCGTCGCGCTACGCAGACGCTACCGCGCAGCTCGACACGCTGACCCGCAATTCGCCGCAACTGCCACAGGCTTGGCTCACGCTGGGCGCCTTGCGGCTGCAACTGCGCGAACCGGTGCCGGCCATCGCGGCGCTGCAAAAATACATTGAGGCCGTGCAGGCCGTGCCGGCAACGGCGGTGAACGAATCAGGCAACGCCGCCGAAGAGGCGCCGGCATCGAAGGAAGACGCGCTGGCCCGCGGCTGGTTGCTGCTGTCGCAGGCGGCTGACCTGCAAGGTGATTTCCGCGGCGCCGAAGCCTGGCTGGCAAAGATTGCCGACTCGGCGCGCACGCTCGAAGTGCAGGTGCGCCGCGCCTCGCTGCTGGCGCGCGATGGCAAGGTCGCGCAGGCTCGCGAGCTGGTGCGCAGCCTGCCCGAGGCGACCCCGGAAGACTCGCGCGCCAAGGTCATGGCCGAGGCCCAGGTGCTGCGCGAGGCAAAGCTGTGGACTGATGCGAGCGCGGTGCTGGCCCAGGCCAACCAGCGCTTCCCGGACGACACCGACCTGATCTACGAACAGTCGATGGTGTTCGAGAAACTGAATCGGCTGGCCGACATGGAGCGCCTGCTGCGCCGCGTGATCGAACTCAAGCCCGACCACCAGCACGCCTACAACGCGCTCGGCTACTCGCTGGCCGAGCGCAACGTGCGCCTGCCCGAGGCGCGCACCTTGATCCGCAAGGCACTGGAACTGAGCCCGGGCGAAGCGTCCATCACCGACAGCCTGGGCTGGGTCGAATACCGGCTCGGCAACCGCGATGAAGCGGTGCGGCTGCTGCGCGACGCCTACCGAGTCCAGCCCGATGCCGAAATCGGTGCCCATCTCGGCGAGGTGCTGTGGGTCAATGGCCAGGCCGACGAGGCCCGGCGCGTATTGCGCGAAGCCCGAGCTCGCGACGCGGCCAACGACGTGCTTCGCGAAACGCTGGCGCGGCTGCGGGTCGACTTGTGACCTTCAACGGCCGCTGCGTGGCGCTGTGCGCGGCGCTCTGCGCGGTGATGCTGGTCGGCGCCTGCGCCACGGTGTCGCCAGTCGCCGATGGGCCGGATGCCGACGCCCTCACCGGCCGGCTTGCGGTGCGAGTCGAAGCCGGCGAAGGCACGCCGGCGCGGGCTGTCAGTGCGGCCTTCGACCTGCGCGGCAATGCCACCACCGGACGTCTGAACCTCGCCACGCCGCTGGGCAGCGTGCTGGCGCAGGCGCGCTGGGCGCCGGGTTCGGTCATGCTTGCTACACCGCAGGGCGAGACGCAGTTTCCCGACCTCGACGCCTTGACCCGCGAAGTACTGGGCGAAAGCCTGCCGGTTGCCGCGCTGTTTGACTGGCTGCGCGGCCGCCCCTGGCCGGGCGCTGCGAGCACCGCCACCATGGCCCCGGCGGAGCCGGGCTTCGAGCAGCTGGGCTGGGTCGTGAACCTGGCCCGCTTCGACGAAGCCTGGGTTGCGGCGCGCCGCGACTCGGCGCCCGCCGTCACGGTGCGCGCCCGGATGGACCGGCCTTGATTCAACCCGGGTTAGCCTCCGCCCCGGCATGACCCTGCGCGCGATCTACGAGGTGCCGGCGCCCGCCAAGCTGAACCTGTTCCTGCACGTCGTCGGCCGACGCGCTGACGGCTACCACCTGCTGGAGTCGCTGTTCGTGCTAATCGACTGGTGCGACACGCTGCACTTCGAGCTGCGCCCGGACGGCGCGCTGAAGCGCCATGACCTGGCCACCGCACTGCCGGCCGACGACCTCTGCCTGCGCGCCGCACGCGCCCTGCAAGCCGCCAGCGGCACGCCGCTTGGCGCCGACGTCCTGGTCGACAAGCAGGTGCCGTGGGGCGCGGGCCTGGGCGGCGGGAGTTCCGACGCGGCCTCCACGCTGATTGCCCTGAACCGGCTCTGGGGCCTGCGCTGGTCGCGAGCGCGCCTGATGGCACTTGGCTTGACGCTGGGCGCCGACGTGCCCTTCTT
>JANXZA010000194.1 GCA_025355745.1 Rhizobacter sp.
GAACAGCGGGAAACAGGATTTTGGTGACAATCTTCCACTCGCTCAGGTTCAGTACACGAGCCACGTTCATGTAGTCTTGCGGCACGCGCTGAACGCCCACTGCGGTGTTGATGATCATTGGCCAGATCGAGCAGATGAAGATCGTCCAGATCGCGGCCGGGTTGGCGGCCTTGAACACCAGCAGGCCGATCGGCAGCCAGGCCAGCGGCGAGACCGGCCGCAGCAGGCTGATCAGCGGCGACAGCATCCGGTTCAGCACCTCGAATCGGCCGATCGCAAAGCCCATCGGGATGCCCACCAGTGCGGCCAGGCCGAAGCCCACCGCCACGCGTTCGAGCGAGAACAAAATGTTCCAGCCGATGCCCTGGTCGTTCGGGCCTTTGATGTAGAACGGGTCGGAGAAGACCTTGATCGCTTCGGCGAAGGTGGCGGCGGGCGTCGGGAAGGTCGTGCTCTTCATCGTCAGCAGGGCCCAGATGCCGACCAGGATGGCGATGCCGAAGATCGGCGGCAGCAGCTTCGCGGCCAGCTCGCGCCAGTCGTAGGCAGGCTTCTGTGTTGCGACCGGCTCGGGCCTGATGACGGCGGTGGGG
The DNA here is from genome assembly GCA_025355745.1 of Rhizobacter sp. GTDB lineage: Bacteria > Pseudomonadota > Gammaproteobacteria > Burkholderiales > Burkholderiaceae_C > LMDS01. The sequence goes on from JANXZA010000194.1 coordinate 594, forward strand.
ACGGCCTCGACCGTTGCGATTGATGCCGCCGGCCTGCCGTCGCTGGCGGCCGGGCGGGGCGAATGGAATACGGCGCTGACCATCGTGTTGCTCCTTGGCGCGTCAGGCGGCGGGCGCGGCCTTGACCGCGAAACTGTCGGCATATCTCTTCGGGTCCCTGCCGTCCCAGACCACGCCGTCCATCAGCTTGCTGCTGCGCATCAAGTCCTTGGGCACCGGCACCTTGACCTGGGCGGCGGCCTGCTTGTAGAGCTCGATCTGGTTGATCTGCCGCGCCACCGCCAGATAGTCGGGGTGCTCCTTCAGCAGGCCCCAGCGTTTGTGCTGGGTCAGGAACCACATGCCGTCACTCAGGTACGGGAAGGTCACCGCACCGTCGTTGTAGAACTTCATGTAGTTCGGGTCGTCCCAGGTCTTGCCCAGGCCGTTCTGATAGCGGCCGAGGATGCGCTGGTTGATCACATCAACGCTCGTGTTGACGTAGCTCTTGTCGGCCACCGTCTCGGCCATCTTGTTCTTGTTGAGCAGGCTGGCGTCGATCCACTTGCCGGCTTCCAGCACCGCCATCATCACGGCGCGTGCCGTGTTCGGATACTTCTTGACGAAGTCGCCGGTGGTGCCGAGCACCTTTTCGGGGTGGTCTTTCCAGATGTCCTGCGTGGTGATCGCGGTGATGCCGATGCCGTCGGCGATGGCGCGGTGCCCCCAGGGTTCGCCGACGCAGTAGCCGTCCATGTTGCCGACGCGCATATTGGCCACCATCTGCGGCGGCGGCACGGTGATGACCTTGGCGTCCTTGATCGGGTTGATGCCGGCGGCGGCCATCCAGTAGTACAGCCACATCGCGTGGGTGCCGGTCGGGAAGGTCTGGGCAAACGTGTACTCACGTTTGTCGTTAGCCATCAGCTTTGCCAGGCTCGGGCCATCGACCGCGCCCTTCTCGGCGAGCTTCTTCGACAAGGTGATCGCCTGGCCGTTGTTGTTCAAGGTCATCAGCACGGCCATGTCCTTCTTCGGCCCGCCCAGCCCCAAGTGCACGCCGTACACCAGGCCGTACAGCACATGCGCCATGTCGAGCTCGCCGTTCACCAGCTTGTCGCGCACGCCGGCCCACGAAGCCTCCTTGGTCGGAATGATCTTCACGCCGTATTTCTTGTCGAAGCCCAGCACCGAAGCCATCACGACCGATGCGCAATCGGTCAGCGGGATGAAGCCGATCCGCACCTCCTCCTTCTCGGGCTTGTCGGAGCCCTGCGCGTAGACGGCCGTGCTCAGGCCGGGCACGAGGCCGGCGGCGCTGGCGGCGGCAGCGCTCTTGATCAGGTTGCGGCGGGTCACGGTGTTCATGGTGGTGCACGGTGCTCTTGGGTTGGACGTGGTTCGGGAAGGCGGCGGGCAATGGGAAAACAAATAGGCGTCCGCACGAGACCGGCCGCAGGGCCGAACCATCGTGGGGACGCCATCGTCCTGTGCGTGTGAACCAGCTTTGGTGCACCCGCACGTCGTTGGAAGATCGCCGTTGACCTTCCGTGCAGGCAGGTTGCAAAGTGCGTGCCACCCCGGCTGCGGGTCGGGCGCAGCCGGCGCGTCAGGTCAGGAGCTCGGCCACGTCGACCAGCCGCTGTGCCACGTCGGCGAGCTTCAGGCCCTTGTCCATCGCGGTCTTGCGCAGCCGCACGTAGGCCTCGTTCTCGGTGATGCCCTGGCTGCGCATCAGGATGGCGGTGGCGCGCGCGATGGTCTTGCGGCCCGACAACTCGCTGCGCGCCGCGGCGAGTTCGAGCCGCATCGCCTCTTCATGGCGGAAGCGCACCAGCGCCACGTCGAGCACCGGCTTGACGCGCTCCGGCGCCAGCCCCGCCACCACGTAGGCGGTGACTCCGGCGGCGATGGCGTCGGGCATGTGCGTCATGTCGTTGTCGTCGGTGAACAGCACGATCGGGCGGCGCGCCTCGCGGCTCGCCAGCACCACATGTTCGAGCGTGTCGCGGGCCTGGCTCTCGGCATCGACGATGATCATGTCGGGCGCGATCTGCGCCAGGCGTTCGGGCAGGAACACATCGGCCGGCAGCACGGCGACGATGTTGTAGCCGCCTTCGAGCAGGCCGACCCGCAGCCAGCGCGAACGCTGGGCTTCGGATTCGGCGGCGCTGTCGTTGGCATCGGTGGTGAGCGTGTCGGGCGCAACGACGACGATGCGCAGGTTGGCGGCCGTTGTCATGGCCACAACGGCCAGCAACATTCGCGCCAGTGGCCGGATGCCGGCCCGCCTCAGGACGGCTTGTGCAGCGCCCGCTGGACTTCGCGCTGCCACGGCAAGGCGTGGACCAGCGGGTGCAGATGCACCGCCACCTGGACCTGCGACAGCATGTCGCCGCGCGCATCGATCAGGCGCAGGTTCGTCACCATGCCGAGCGGGTCGGACATGGCGACAACGCCTTGCGGCAGTTCGACCCAGTCCCAGGCCACCCCGGCGGCATGCTCTTCGGAGTCGTCGCCCCACAGCGTCTGGCCGCTGCACGGGCCTTCGGCGTCGCCGAAAGTCAACACGCGCGTGCCGAGGTGCACAAGGTGCAGCTGTGGTGCGCAGGCCGCCTGCCACAATACAGGGGCCCATGCGTAGACT
>JANXZA010000073.1 GCA_025355745.1 Rhizobacter sp.
CCTCGCCGACGTGGTGCTGCCGGCCAGCGCCTTCCCCGAAAAGGACGGCAGCTTCACCAACACCGACCGGCTGGTGCAGATGGGCCGCCAGGCCGTCAACCCGCCGGGTGATGCACGCCAGGACCTGTGGATCATTCAACAGATCGCCCAACGCCTCGGCCTCGACTGGCAGTACGGCCACGTCTCCGAAGTGTTCGACGAGATGCGCCACACGATGCCGAGCATCGCCGGCATCACCTGGGAGCGGCTCGACCGCGAACACGCCGTCACCTACCCGTGCCGCAACGAGGGCGACCCCGGTGACCCGGTCGTCTTCACCGAAGAGTTCCCGCGTGAAGGTGGCCGTGCGCGCTTCGTGCCGGCCGACATTATCCCGGCCAACGAACGCCCCGACGCCGAGTACCCGATGGTGCTGATCACCGGCCGCCAGCTCGAACACTGGCACACCGGCAGCATGACACGCCGCGCCACCACGCTCGATGCGCTCGAGCCCGATCCGGTCGCGCTGGTGCACCCGCTCGACCTGGCCGCGATGGGCGGCCAGCCGGGCGACGTGGTGACGATCGAATCGCGCCGGGGCGAGGTGGTGCTGTACGCACGCGCCGATGAAAGCTCACCGCGCGGGGCCGTGTTCGTGCCCTTCTGCTACTACGAAGCGGCGATCAACCGGCTGACCAACGCGGCACTCGATCCGTTCGCGAAGATCCCCGAATTCAAGTACTGCGCGATCCGTGTTTCGCTCGGCGGCGTGGCGCCGGCTCAGGGCAGCTACGGGGGTGGTCAGGCGGCGCTCCGTTGATCGGCGCTCTCCTCCGCTTCAATGGGAGGCCTTGCGGCCATTCATCAGGAACTCGTACACGTCGGCAGGCGCGCATGCAGGGGCCAGTGCATCACCCTGACCCAGATCACAGCCCTCCCACTTGAAGAACTGCGCGTCGCTGTCGGATGATATGCCGTCGGCGATAGCTACGATGTTTAGCGTCTGCGCCAACGCAATCAACGAGCGCGCCATCGCTATCCGCTCGGCATCAGCGGTCACCTCGCGCACGAAGATGCGGTGAATCTTCAGTCGGTCAGGAACCAGACGGTTCAGTCGTTGAAGGGAGATCGTCTGCGCACCAAAGTCGGTCAACGTGAATGTTACGCCCAGGGAGCGCAGTGCTACCACGGCGGCTCGCATGTCGACTCGGTCGCTGAGCAAGGTCGCTTCGCTGACTAGCAGATCCAGCGTGCCACGCGCAAAGCCGCTGTCGCGCACCGCTTCGGTGATCGCCTCGAGCGTGGCGCAATCGCCCAGGCTTTCTGCGACAAACGGTACCGAAACTGTCACAGACCCGCCAAAACTCTCCCGCCATGATCGCGACCAGAAGCAAGCCTGCGCGAGCAGCCACAGGACAAGGCGACGTCGGGCCGGGCCCTCGGGCAAGACATGGCTGACGCGTGCGGTCGGTAGGAGACCCAAGGATGTCTTCCACTGCGGCACCAACTCGATACCGGTGACTTGGTTCGACACCAGCGCAATCTCCGGTTGCGCCTGCATCAGGACAGAATCGCCCTCGTGTGTCTGCGCCAGTTCCATCGCCAGCAGCCTTCGCGGCGCGTCGAGTTCACGCGGCATCGCCCGCTGCACTTCGAGTTCCCGCGCGAAACGCAGTGAGCGTGCGTGGCGATAGTTCCTGAGTGCCGAAATGACGATCGAGTGCAAGCGCTGCGCCGTGATGTCGGTCTTCAGGAAGTAGCCGTTGATCTCGTAGCGCAGCACGACGTCCCGCTCGGGCGCCATGCCCGGTTGGCCGGTGCGCAGCACGATTTGCATGTCGCTGTCGCGGCGCTGTTCGCGAACATGTTGCACCAGCGCGATGCCGGCATCGTCAGTCTCCATCACGACGTCGAGCAGGACCAGCGCCACGTCGCGGTGCCGAGCCAGGACATCGCGCGCCTGCGCGGCAGAGTTGGCGCTGAGCAGTTCGATATCACGGCCTTCGAAGCTCAGGCCGGACAGGATCAGGTTCGACACTTCGTGGACTGCCGGCTCGTCGTCGACAAGCAAGACCTTCCAGCGCGCCGCATCGGCCAGAGCTTGGGATTCAAGGTTCATTGGTGGGCCTCCTAGGCAAGGCAGCAAGGATGCGGCTAATGTCCGGCGCGTACCGGGCCACCCTGGGGACGTGCATTACAAAACGTACCCCACGTTCGGCGTGGCCCTCGAGGGCGATCGAGCCATCGAGTTGGCGCGTGACAATCTGGTTGACGATGTACAGGCCCAGGCCGCTTCCGCCGATCATTCGACGGGTGGTGAAGAAGGGTTCGAAAACCCGGCCAAGCAGCGCAGGTTCGATGCCCCGGCCGTCGTCGCTGTACTCGATGCGGACTTCGTCGTCTTCGCGCAGCGCGGCTCGAATGAAGATTTGTCCGCGGCCCCCTGGCTCGAACGCGTGCTGCAAGGAGTTGACCGCCAGGTTAGTCACCACCTGCGCCAGCGAGACCGGGTAGCTGTCCATCTGAATGCCGGGCGCGACTTCAATGTTCACCTCGACGTTGGATTCGTCCAGCTTCGGCCGGAGGTCCTGAATGATCTCCTCAAAGTGTTCGCGAAGATCGAAGCTATGCCGCGCTTCGCTGATGCGATCCACTGCGAGCTGCTTGAAGTTCAGCACCAATTGGGACACCCGTCTGGCGTTGGACAGCAAGAGCCGGGCAGACTCGCCCGCGTCGCGCAGGTACTTCTCCTGC
>JANXZA010000220.1 GCA_025355745.1 Rhizobacter sp.
CCGTTCTCATCAGTGACGAGCAGATCAACAGGTGAGTGATCGATCTCTACGAGCTCGAGGATCCGAGCGACGCGTCTGGCCCCAAGATGATTGGCAAACATTCGCTCGGCTTCTTTCTGTCCAAAGCGACCGACAGCGACCTCAAATGCGTAGAGCTGCATCAGACGTCGTTGAACTGTGCGAAGGCCAGGTACGGCCAGCCATTCAGGTTCAATGCGCTGAGTGTTTCGTCGGGATATTTCGAGAAAGACAGCGTTGTGCACCTCTTCGGCGCTGCTGCGAGGCTTCGCCAAAAAGACGTTCTCGATCTTGTCGAAGATGATCGCTTCGACCTTAGGTGAAAGGCGCGACTGCCCTTTTCCGCCTTGCTTGTCGAATTGACAAAAGACGGCTCGAATATCCCGTTGGTTGTCCAAAAAGCGGCGCCGCCATCTGTAGACGGTCGTGTGGTGCGGCGGCCGGAGTTCACCCCGCTCGCGGGAGACCTCCTCTATATCGCCGCACAGCCGTTCCACTGTGCTTTCGAAGGACCCTTTGCGCTCAAGGCGCACAAGATAGTCGATACGACGATGCGAATCCTTCTTCGCCGCTGTCGACATATGCTCCATTCGCGCGGGCTTGCGACGTAGGGCGACACCGGTGGCCAGGGCATGCTTGCGCTGTGCCGCTGTGCACAACTCGCCCGCAACGTATTCGGCAAGAAGGTTGAAGGTCTTGTGGTTGGATAGTTCGCCGGTCTTGACGTTTTCAAGTTGAACCTGGTCGACGTCGATCGTGCGCACGATGCGCAACTCGATTTCACCGCGGTAGATTGATTGGTCTTTGAGAAATGTGATCATGTTCGACGCTCCCTAGCGAACGAAAGAGGAGATCAAATCGTCCGGATCGCGGCGCATGACTCGTTCGAGCAAAGCGTCGCAGTCCCGTTGGGCGGCTGACCAGCGGCTAAGAAGCGCTTGGGAGGCGACCGACGTTCCGAGCGGATCCCACGGACGAAGATCAAGTGTCCTGCGATAGCGGCCGACGATCGGGCGGAGCCGGAGGAGGTCCGCCAATTCCGTTTGGAGTTGATTTGCTCTAACGTCCGAATCGAGCAAGACCACCAATCGAATGCCCTCGTTGCGCAGCAGCGAGACGCGGATCGAGAGTTGTTCGCGAGAGGTCGGCAGTGATAGGAAGAATGACCCCTTGGCCTCAAGCAGCGCGCCCTCGTCGTTCATCTCAATTTGGACATCGGGCGTGTAGTGAATGAGCTCGTCGCCACTCGGTAGCGCCAAGACGACTGGATGTGTCGCGATGACCGTCACGCGTGATGACACCTCGAGGACGCGGAGTACGTCGCGCTCGACCAAGCTTTGAAACCTCGCTTTGCTGGATTTGTTGGTTGGAAAGTTGCCGCGCGCCCTTTGTCCCGACCGCGTAACAACCGGTTTTACTTTGCGCTCTGAAGTCAGCCGTCGAACTATCGAGAGGAATGAATCCAGGGGTGCGGGGGCGCCGGGCCCGCCTTTGGAAAATTTGGACATGAGTTGCTCCTGCGACAGCCAGAAATGGGTGTCGAAATGACAAGGAAGAGAGCAACAGCAGACGAGTGCGAGCCGTTCGTCTTGACGCGGAGGAGCCGTGTGGGATACTTTGATCCGTACTTGAGGTTCTAGGTCTTTGCCTAGGGCTCTCTTCCAGCGGCGAGTTGCTCAGTGATGGGCCTCGCCGGTTTTCTTAGTTCATCGCTGCCTCCTCGTTTTGCAGGAGTGATGCGAATCGGTCCCTGGGTCCGACCAGCTTCTGAATGAATGCCGCTAGTGCGGCGCGGTCTTCCGGTGTAAGGAGTCGCGCGGCGTCTAGGCTGAGGGCCATCAGCTGGTGCTTGTCCTGGTCCAGGTTCTTGACTACCTCCCGCATCACTCGATCGTGGGCAGCGGCCTGCGCGAGAACTTCGCGCTGAGCGCCTGCTAGGCCAAGTTCGTCACTCAGCTTCTCGATCAGATCCGCACCAGGCGCTCCTGTGCGACCGTGCTCGATCGCGCTCAGCCGGGGGCCGTCGATCCCGATCCCGATGGCCAGGGCCTTTTGAGAGACACCCTTTGTTCGTCTGGCGTGAACGATCGCTTGTGGGAGGCGGAACAACTCTTTGTGAACCATCCGCCAACTATCCGCGCCGAATGCGCAGCAGGTCAACGGGCGGAAAGTTGAACGATGGGGCGTTGAACACTCGCTGCGTTCAGCGGTTCGACGGATTTGCTCGTTCGCTTCACGACCAAGATGCGAACACCACAATTCAGTGCTCGGGGGGATTCGATCAATTGCTCGTTCGCAACTAAGTCACGTTGTGAAACTTGACTACGGCAGCCCATCGTTCAATGGGGTCGAACGGATGGGGAAGAGGCCGTCAACAAAATTTTGGCTGTGTGCTTAGCCTTGGTGATGCGCACGCCGAGACGCGAGGCCGGCGAACGATGGTGTGGCCCACCAGATTAAATGGCCAAACGTCAGAGCCTGTGAACATTTAACGGCACGTGTCACGAGTCGGCGTAATCCGGCCACCTGGAGTCGGCATATACAGGCCACTTGA
>JANXZA010000228.1 GCA_025355745.1 Rhizobacter sp.
TCGTTCGTGTTCGAGAGCAGCGAACATGCGGCGTCGCTGTTCAACATGGAGCGCTCGGGCCATGTCTACAGCCGCATCTCGAACCCGACCAATGCGGTGTTCGAGGAACGCGTGGCCGCGCTCGAAGGCGGCGCCGGCGCCGTCGCCACGGCGAGCGGGCAAGCGGCCCTGCATCTGGCGATTGCGACGATCGCGGGCGCCGGCTCGCACATCGTCGCCTCGAGCGCGCTGTATGGCGGCTCGCACAACCTGCTGCATTACACGCTGGCGCGCTTCGGCATCACGACCACCTTCGTCAAGCCCGCCGACATCGACGCCTGGCGCGCCGCCATCGGCCCGAACACCAAGCTGCTGTTCGGCGAGACGCTGGGCAACCCGGGGCTCGATGTGCTCGACATCCCCGCAATCGCCGCGCTCGCCCACGAGCACAGCCTGCCGCTGCTGGTCGACTCGACCTTCACCACGCCGTGGCTGATGAAGCCCTTCGAGCATGGCGCCGACCTGTTGTTTCATTCGGCTACCAAGTTCCTGTCGGGCCACGGCACGGTGATCGGCGGTGTGCTGGTCGACAGCGGCGCATTCGACTGGGACGCCGCGCATGCAAGCACCGGCCGGTTCGAGGAATTGACGACCGGCTACGCGGGCTTTCACGGCATGGTGTTCAGCGAGGAAAGCACGGTCGGCGCCTTCCTGCTGCGAGCGCGTCGCGAAGGCCTGCGCGACTTCGGCGCCTGCATGAGCCCGCACACCGCCTGGCTGATCCTGCAAGGCATCGAGACCTTGCCGCTGCGCATGGCGCGGCATGTGGATAACACGCGCAAGGTGGTCGCGTTCCTGGCCGGGCACGCGATGGTCGAGCGCGTCGGCTACCCCGAACTGGAAACGCACCCGAGCCACGCGCTGGCCAAGCGCCTGCTGCCGCGCGGCTGCGGCTCGGTGTTCAGCTTCGACCTGCGCGGCTCGCGCCGCCAAGGCATCGCCTTCATCGAGGCGCTGAAGATTTTTTCGCACCTCGCGAATGTGGGTGACTGCCGATCGCTGGTGATCCACCCGGCATCGACCACCCACTTTCGCATGGACGACGCGGCGCTCGCACAAGCCGGCATCACGGCCGGCACGATCCGGCTGTCGATCGGGCTCGAAGATGCCGACGACCTGATCGACGACCTGAAGCGGGCGCTGAAGGTGGCCGAGAAGGATGCTCGGAACGACCCTCAGAAAGATCGCCAGAAAGCAGGCGCGTGATGGACCTGCTGGTGAACGGAAACACCGCCTATGCCTACAGCGGCGGCAAGCCCTTCGACGCCGCCCTGCCCTGCGTCGTCTTCATCCACGGCGCATTGCACGACCACAGCGTCTGGACGCTGCTGGCGCGCTGGTGTGCGCACCATGGCCGCGGCGTGCTCGCGGTCGATCTGCCGGGGCACGGGCGCAGCGCGGGTGCGCCGCTGGCGAGCGTCGAGGCCAGCTCCGACTGGGTGCTGGCCCTGCTTGATTCGGCCGGCGTTCAACAGGCGGCGCTGGTCGGCCACAGCATGGGTTCACTGATCGCGCTGGAGACCGCGGCCCGGGCGCCGCAACGCGTGACCCGGCTCGTGATGGTCGGCACCGCGTACCCGATGAAGGTGTCGGACGCGCTGCTCGCCACGGCCCGCGACGCGCCGCTGAAGGCCATCGACATGGTCAACGTGTTGTCGCATTCGACCCATGCCGCCAAGCCCTCCCATCCCGGCCCGGGCAGCTGGCTGCACGGCAGCAACCGCGCGCTGATGCGGCGCGTGCAGGCCGGCCAGTCCGCAGTAAATCTGTTCCACCACGACTTCAGCGTCTGCGATGCGTATGCGGGCGGATTGCAGGCGGCGGCCCGCGTGACCTGCCCGACCACCTTCATCCTCGGCGAGCGCGATCAGATGACGCAGCCCCGCCACAGCGCCGAGTTGGCGCGGCTGCTGAAGGCGCAGGTCCACATGGTTGCCGCCGGCCATGCGCTCATGACCGAGGCACCGGATGCGGTGCTGGCGGCGCTGCGCGTCGCGCTGGCGGCGGGCTCGGCGCAGGCGGCTTAGCCAGCGGATTCGTTGCGGCGGCGCTGTTCGGAATCTGTCTTCCTGCTTGCTGCTCAAACAGGCCGTTAGGTTTCCACTCGCGCTTTGAACGCTTCGACCTTCAGCGAGCCCCGGCACACGACGCCCAGAGCGACTGCTTCCCACCGACGGATCGGGCGCCTGATCGGGTGCCGTCGGTTCTTCTGTACGAATTAACGTACCATTTGGGTCTGCACTCTCGGAGCCCGGCATGACGATTCTTACGGCCAGCGAAGCACGCGCCAACTTGTATCGCTTGATCGACCAGGCGGCTGAGTCGCATGAACCCATCCTGATTGCTGGCAAGCGGAGTTCGGCAGTGCTGGTCTCGGAGGGCGACTGGAAAGCCATTCAGGAAACGTTGTACCTGCTCTCGATTCCGGGCATGCGCAAATCGATTCGCGACGCCATGGCGGAGCCACTTGCCAAGGGTGCGAAGGTGCTTGGGTGGTGAGTTGGGTTCTCGTCTTCTCGAAGCAGGCGCTCAAAGACGCCAAAAAGCTGAAGGCCGCAGGGCTCAAACCGAAGGCGGAAGAACTTCTTGCGGTCCTCGCGAAAGATCCATTTCAGAATCCGCCGACGTTTGAGAAGCTCATCGGCGACCTTGCCGGAGCCTATTCACGCAGGATCAACATCCACAACCGGTTGGTCTATGAGGTTCTCGTCAAAGCGAAGACTGTCCGAGTGCTGCGCATGTGGACGCACTACAAATGAGGTATCGAGATCAAGTAGCCCCATGCCGCCTGACCCGTCTACACATGGTCGTCGCGAACAAGCCGCTCATGTCAAACGTTATGCGCCTTGACCTTCTCGTACGTGCCGCATCCTCCGACGATGCGCAAAACCTGGCCGCCCTCGCCACCCAGGTGTTCCTGCACACCTACGCCACCGAAGGCATCTCGCGGGCGATCTCCGGGCATGTGATGGAAACATTCAGCCCCGCAAAGATCTCGGCCTTGATCGCCGACCCGGTGGCCACGGTGTGGGTCGCCGAGCTGCATGCGCATCTGATCGGCTTCGCCGTCGTCATGATGGCCGCACCGTGCGCCGACGAGCCGCGCAGCACCGCTGAACTGACGACCTTGTACGTGCAGGAACACTTCATCGGCAAGGGCGCCGGCTCGGCGCTGCTGGCTCAGGCCACGGCCTTTGCAGCCGCACAGACCGGCGCGCCGCTGTGGCTCACCGTCAACGCGGCGAACGCCCCGGCGATCGCGTTCTATGCCCGGCACGGCTTGCGCCAGATCGGGGTGGCGTGGTTCCAGATCGGCGATGCGAGGCATGAGAATCAGGTGCTGATCGGCGCGCCTGCATCGCGGCCCGCAGCCGCTCAGGTGTCGAGCAATTCCTGAAGCGTGAGGGTGTCGAAGCCGGCGCGCTGCCACAGGCCGCGCGCCATCGCCGAAGGTTCGAGCAGCAACAGCGACAACAGCGGCTGCGCCGGCGTGGCGTCGGGGGCGCACAGCAGCACGAAGCGCGGGTTGTGCGCTTCGTCCAGGCGCCCGGCCCAGTCGAAGGCCACCAGCATGTCCAGGATCGGCTCGATCTGCAGCGGGTCGGTGCGCAAGGCCTCCGACAACTCGGCGGCGTTGTGCCCGCGCACACCGGTGGCGCGTGCACTCGCCAGTTGGCGCAGCACGGCCAGCGCGAGTTGCAGCTTCGCGCCGGGGCCGTCGGGCCAGCGCGCCACGCGCATCCGCAGGCTCGGCGCATAGGCGGCCACCACGGCGCCGAGCAGCACGATGACCCAGGCAAAGTAGACCCAGATCAACAGGATCGGCACGGCCGCGAACGCGCCGTAGATCATGGCGTAGCTCGGCACCTGCGCCAGGTACCAGGCCAGCAGCTTCTTCGCACCCTCGAAGCCGAGTGCCGCGAACACGCCGCCGGCCACGGCATGGCGCCAGCGCACATGCGTGTTCGGCACGTAATGGAACAGGCCGGCCAGGCCCGACGCGAGCAGCGTGAATTCGATCAAGGCCAGCAGCAGCCGCACCCCGCCCGGCGGCGTGCCGACCAGGCCGCGCGACGCCGACACCGCGTACGAGGTCAGGCTCAGGCTGATGCCCAGCAGCAGCGGCCCGAGCGTGGCGGCAGCCCAGTACACCAGCACGCGGTGCGCGATCGGCCGCGGTGTGCGCACGCGCCAAATGCCGTTCAAGGCGCGGTCGATCGTCAGCATCAACGCCAGTGCGGCCAGCAGCAACAGCACCAGCCCGACGCCGCCCAGGCCGTTCGCGTTGCTGGCAAATTCGGTCAGCGCGCGCAGCACCGGCTTGGCGATGTTCTCGGGCACCAGCGTTTGCAGGAAGTAGGTCTCGAGCGCCTTCTGGAAGGTGGCGAACATCGGGAACGCCGAAAACAGCGCCAGCATCACCGTGACCAGCGGCACGAGCGAGATCAGCGTCGTGAAGGTCAGGCTGCTGGCGATGAGGCCGAGTCGATCTTCGCGGAAGCGGATGCGCAGGGTCTTGACCGTGTCGAGCCAGGGCCACATCTGCAGGGTCTGGACCAGGTTCGGCAGGTGTTCGCGCAAGGTGGCCTTGGTCGCGGCGCTCAGGTTCATTGCTGGCATCATAGCCAGCGATGAGCCCTGAAAATTCGACGACGGCCGGCACTGCACCGACCCCCTTGCCGGCCAGCGTGTCGACGTCCTGGACCCGCGCCGTGGCCGTCGTCAGCGTGCTCGCGCTGATCGTGCTCGGCCTGGCCTGGGAGCTGTGGCTGGCGCCCACCGGCCGCGGCACCCTGGCCGTCAAGGTGCTGCCGCTGGTGCCGGCCCTTGTCGGGCTGCTGCGCAACCGGCTCTACACCTACCGCTGGCTGAGCTTGCTGGTGTGGCTGTACTTCGCCGAAGGGGCGGTGCGTGCGACGACCGAGCTCGGCGCGAGCCGCCTGCTTGCCGTGGCCGAGGTGCTGCTGTGCCTGCTGCTGTTCGCGGCCTGCGCAATGCATGTGCGGGCGCGCTTGCGGGCGGCGAAGGTGGCTGCGGCGGCCGCTGCGGCTGCTGTTGTAGTCGCCGCATGACCGGCTTGCTGGACGCACTTCGCAGTGCAGTCGGCGCGGCGCAGGTGCTCGTCGATGGCGACCTGAGCGCCTACGAACTCGACTGGCGCAAGCGCTATCGAGGCAGGGCGCTGGCGGTCGTTCGCCCTGCGTCGACCGCAGAAGTGGCGGCGGTCGTGCGGGCCTGTGCCGAGCACGGCGCGGGTCTGGTCGCGCAGGGCGGTAACACCGGGCTGGTCGGCGGCTCGGTGCCCGATGCGTCGGGCACGCAGGTGCTGATCAGTCTGGCGCGCCTGAACCGCATCCGGGCCATCGATGCCGCCAACCTGACCCTGACTGCCGAGGCCGGCTGCGTGCTGCAGGCCGTGCAGGTAGCCGCTGCGGCGCAAGGCCTGCTGTTCCCGCTCAGCCTGGCGGCCGAAGGCAGTTGCACGATCGGCGGCAACCTCGCCACCAACGCCGGTGGTACGCAGGTTCTGCGTTATGGCAATGCACGCGCGCTGTGCCTCGGGCTCGAAGTGGTGAGCGCGGCCGGCGAGGTCTGGCGCGGCCTGTCGGGCCTGCGCAAGGACAACACCGGCTACGACCTGCGCGACCTGTTCATCGGAAGCGAAGGCACGCTTGGCGTCATCACCGCCGCTACCTTGGCGCTCTACCCGCAGCCCGCCGCGCGCGGCACGGCGCTCGCCGCCCTGCCCTCGCTCGATGCCTGCGTCAGCCTGCTGCAACTTGCGCAATCACAACTCGGCGCGAGCCTGACCGGCTTCGAAGTGATGAGCGCATATGCGCTCGGCCTGGTGCGACACCACTTCCCGCAGTTGCCTCAAGCGCTTCCGCCCGCGCCGTGGACGGTGCTGCTCGAACAGTCCGACAGCGAAGGCGAACAGCACGCGCGCAGCCGCTTCGAGGCGCTGCTGGAAAGCGCGCTGGAGCGCGGCTTCATCAGCGACGCGGCAGTGGCCAGCAGCCTGGAACAGTCGCGCGCGATGTGGCACCTGCGTGAATCGATACCGATGGCGCAAAGCCTCGAAGGCCTGAACATCAAGCACGACATCGCGTTGCCGATCTCGCTGATCCCGCGCTTCGTTGCCAGCACCGACGCGGCCTTGCTGCAGGCCTTCCCTGGCGTGCGGCTGGTGAACTTCGGGCATTTGGGCGACGGCAACCTGCACTACAACGTGCAAGCGCCGGCCGGTGGCGATGCTGCATCGTTCCTGCGCGACCATGAGGCGGCGGTGAACGGCATCGTCTACGACGCGGTCGATGGGGTCGGCGGGTCGATCTCGGCCGAGCACGGCATCGGCACCTTGAAGCGCGATGAACTGGCGCGGCGCAAGTCGCCGGTGGCGCTGCAGATGATGCGCGCGATCAAGCAGGCTCTGGACCCGCTGACCATCATGAACCCGGGACGGGTGCTGTAGCAGCATTCGAAAGCGGGGTTCAGGCGAGGTTCAGGCGAAGTTCCGGCGGGCTTCAGGGCGGCCATGCCATCGCGCGCCTGCGCCAGCACCCAGGTCGCGAACGCCAGCACTTCAGGCTTGCGGCCGGCCTCGGCGGAGCGCACCAGGTAGTAGCTGCGCGGCTACGCCACCGTCTTCTTGAAAGGCGCTGCGAGCCGGCGATCGCGAAGGTGCTTGTCGAGCAGCGGGCTGCGCCCCAGCGCAATGCCCTGGCCTTCCACGGCGGCGTTGATCAACTGGTCGAACTGCGAAAAGTGCAGCACGCCGGCCGGCTTCAGATGCTCCAGCTTCATTGCGCGCTGCCACATCGGCCAGTCCTGCAGGTCGGCACCGGGGCCCGAGTCGAGGTGCAGCCAGACGTGGTGGCGCAGGTCTTCGAGGGTCTTCAGCGGGCGCGCCTTGTCGCGCAGCAGGCGCGGGCTGCACACCGGCAGCACGACCTCGCCGAACAGCAGCTCGGCATCCGAGCCCGCGCTTTCTTCGTCCTGGTAGCGCAGTGCCAGGTCGAAGCCGTCGCGGTTCAGGTTCACGAGCGCGTAGGCGGCCGAGATGCGCACGTCCACATCCGGCCGCGCCGCCGTGAAGCCGGCCAGACGCGGGATCAACCACAGGCCGGCGAAGCCCGGCGTGGTGGTGACGACGACAGTCTTCGCGCGCCGCTCGCGCTTCAGTTCACCGCCGACCGCGTGCAACCGCGCGAGCACATCGCCCACGACCTGGAGCAAACGCTGGCCGTCGTCGGTAAGGCGCAGCGCGCGGTGCAGGCGGCGGAACAGCGGCAGGCCGTAGTGGGCTTCGAGCGCGGCGATCTGCCGGCTTACGGCCGACTGGGTCAGCGCCAGCTCGGCGCCGGCCTGGGTGAAGCTCAGGTGCCGGGCTGCGGCCTCGAAGGCTTCGAGCTGGTCGAGCGGCGGCAGGTCGTAGTGGCGCATGCGGGGCTCCGAAGGTCAATTCGACTGGCTCTTGAGATTCTCGATTCGCATGCAAGGCATTCAAACATGTCGTTTGCATCGTGTAGCGCGGGCAACGAGACTGCATGCACTGGGATCATGCTAGCGGGAGAACCTGATGAACACCGATGAACTCGACCGGGCGGCGATCACGCTGCACAGGGCCGACGTATTCCGCCTCGGCGCAGCGCGCGGCCGGCGCATCGAGGCGCTGCGGGGCCGCGTCTGGGTGACCCTCGACGGCGACCCGCGCGACATCGTGCTCGTCCCGGGCGAAGGCTTCAACGTCGACCGCGACAGCGATGTGCTGATCAGTCCCTTGCGCGGCGATGTGCGCTTCGTGGTGCTCGACCCGGTGGCCGTCGGCTGACCTTTGCGCTCGCTCCCTTTGGGGAGGGCTGTGGTCACGCGCTGCCCTCACCCCAACCCTCTCCCAGAGGGAGAGGGAGCAGAGAGAACTACTGGACCGAACCCTTCAACGGTTCCGGTACCGGCAGCGCCGTGACCTCGATGCCCTCGTCGCGCAAGGCCTCGGCGTCTTCGCGCGAGGCGCGGCCGCGAATGCCGCGCTCCTGCGCTTCGCCGTAGTGAATGCGCCGCGCCTCTTCGGGGAAGCGGTCGCCGACGTCTTCGGTGTTGTTCAGCACCTGGCGCACCGCGCGCAGCCATTGGGCCTGCATGCGGATTTGCGCCACGTCAGTCGCCAAAGCATGGGGCCTGTCAACGTTCCCCGACTCCTGGGCGGGCGCCGCCTCACACGCCTCGCGTGGTTCACGTGGTTCACGTGGTTCGCGTGTTTCAGCATGCCGCTGCTTCGACACATTCAAGCGCGGCGCGCTCGGCAGCCGGCTGATGGCCTTGTCGTCGCACAACGGGCACGCCACCATGCCGCGCTCGCACTGCGATTCATAGTCGGCCGCCGACGCGAACCAGCCTTCGAACCGGTGGTCATGGGCACAGCGCAGGTTCAGGACTTTCATGGCCGCTGTGCTGAGTGGGATCGGGCAGGGGCTTGCATCCGCGCATTATCGGGGGACGGCGAGGCCGCCGCCGCCGGCCGCCATTCCAGCGGCCAGCGCCCGGCGCGCCAGTTCTGCAGCCAAAGCAGGCCAACCAGCGTCTTCGCATCGGTGAGTTGCCCGTCGCGGGCCAACGTGTCGAGTTCATCGATGCTGGCGATGGCGACGTCGAGAAATTCGCCCGCATCGAGCCGGCGCTCGCCCAGCATCAGGCCGCGCGCGAACCAGACCTCGATGCCCTCGTTGGAATATGAGATGGCGTTGTGCAGAATGCCGGCGCGCGCCCACTCGGCCGCCACATAACCGGTCTCTTCGGCCAGCTCGCGAATCGCGCAGGCCAGCGGCGGCTCGCCGGCATCGAGCTTGCCGGCCGGGAACTCCAACATCGCGCGCGCCAGCGGGTAACGCCACTGGCGCTCGACCACGAGCCGGCCGTCGTCGAGCAGCGGCACGACCATCACCGCGCCGGGATGGACGATGTATTCGCGCGTCGCCGTGGCGCCATCGGGCAGCCGCACCTCGTCGCAGCGCACGTCGAGAAAACTGCCGCGATAGACCTGCTCGGAGCGCAGCGTGGCTTCGCGCAGGTGCGGGTGCAGGTGTTGACCTCCGGTGGGGTCGCCGGCGGAGGCCGGTTCATCATGGAAGCCGGGCGCAGTCGTCATCCCCCGTGCCCGCCTCAAGTCGCCAGGGCCTTGACAATGGCCTCGCGGCACACCGTCATCAGCGAGTCGGGCAGCAGGCCGAAGACCAGCACGGCCGCGCCGTTGATCGACAAGACCCAGCCCATTTCACGCGGTGCGACGATGGGCCGCGTGTCGGCGGGCTCGTCGAAGTACATCACCTTGACCACGCGCAGGTAGTAGAAGGCACCGACCAGCGACAGCACCACTGCCACCACCGCGAGCACGATGTAGCCGGTGACGTTGGTCGACACCACCGCCTGCAGCACGGCGAGCTTGGCGTAGAAGCCGATCGTCGGCGGCAGGCCGGCGAGCGAGAACATCAGCACCGCCATCACACCGGCGAACCACGGGCTGCGCTTGGCCAGGCCTTTCAGGTCGTCGATCCGGTCGGCCTCGAAGCCCTGGCGCGACAGCAGCATGATCATGCCGAAGCTGCCCAGCGTGGTCAGCACATAGGCCACCATGTAGAACATTGACGAGCTGTAGCCGTTCGCGGCCGAGAAGGTGTTCATGCCGACCACGGTGGGCGTGAGGCCGAGCAGCATGAAGCCCATCTGCGCGATCGACGAATATGCCAGCAGCCGCTTCAGGTTCGACTGCGCGATGGCCACCACGTTGCCGATCAACATCGAGCCGATCGCCAGCACGACCAGCATCTGCTGCCAGTCGGCCCCCAGGCCCGACATGCCTTCGACGAGCAGCCGAATCGTGATCGCGAACGCCGCCAGCTTGGGCGCGCCGGCGATCAGCAAGGTGACGGCGGTGGGCGCGCCGTGGTAGACGTCGGGCACCCACATGTGGAACGGCGCGGCGCCGAGCTTGAAGGCCAGGCCGGCGACCACGAACACGGTGCCGAACACCAGCACCGACTTGTTGATCTGGCCGGTGCCGATGGCCTTGAAGATCTCGCTGATGTCGAGCGACCCGGTCGCGCCGTACATCATCGACAGGCCGTAGAGCAGGAAGCCGCTGGCCAGTGCGCCGAGCACGAAGTACTTCATCGCCGCCTCGGTGGCATCGACATGGTCGCGGCGCAGCGCCACCAGCGCGTACAGGCTCAAGGTCATCAGCTCCAGGCCGAGGTAGACGACGAGCAGGTTGTTCGCCGACTGCATCACGCAGATGCCGAGCAGCGAGAACATGCTGAGCGTGAACAGCTCGCCCTTGAGCATGTCGCGCGAGGCCGCGTAAGGCCTTGCGTAGCAAAGCGACGCCATCACCGCCACACTGGAGAAGAAGCCGAGCAGGTGGCCCATCGGGTCGGCCACGACCATGCGCTGCATCGCGTACACGGTGGCACCGTCGTTGAAGGCGCGCAGGTGCATCGCGGCCACCACGGCGAGCGTGATCTGGGTCAGCAGATAGGTGGGCGTGCGGTTCGGGTTCGTGACCCACAGATCGACCATCGCGATGACGAGCGCCATCGCGAGCAGCACGATCTCGGGGTAGACGGCGAGCCAGTTCATTTGATTCATTGGATCAGCTTCCGCCGAGCTTGCTGAGCGCCACATGCCGGAGCAGCTCGGTGACCGACACCTGCATCACGTCGGTGAAAGGCTTCGGGTACACGCCCATCCACAGCACCGGAATCGCCAGCGCAGCGAGCATCAGGAACTCGCGCGCGTTGATGTCGGTGAGCTTGGCAACGTGCTCGTTCGCGACCGCACCGAAGTAGACCCGCTTGACCATCCACAGCGTATAGGCAGCGCCGAAGACCATCGTGCTGGCGGCCGCGAACGCGAGCCAGAAGTTGGTCTTGACCGCGCCCAGGATCACCATCCATTCGCCGACGAAGCCGGCCGTGCCCGGCAGGCCGCAGTTGGCCATCGCGAACAGCACCGCGAAGGCGGTGAACTTGGGCATCGTGTTCGCCACCCCGCCATAGGCCGCGATCTCGCGCGAGTGAACCCGGTCGTAGAGCACGCCGATGCACAGGAACATCGCGCCCGAAACGAAGCCGTGCGACACCATCTGGACGATGCCGCCGGCCAGGCCCAGTTCGTTGAAGATGAAGAAGCCGAAGGTCACGAAGCCCATGTGCACGATCGACGAATACGCGACCAGCTTCTTCATGTCCTGCTGCACCAGCGCGACGAAGCCGACGTAGATCACCGCGATCAGGCTCAGCGCGATCATGAACCCCGCCCACTGGTGGCTGGCGTCGGGCGTGATCGGCAGCGAAAAGCGCAGGAAGCCGTAGGCGCCGAGCTTGAGCATGATGGCTGCCAGCACCACCGAGCCGCCAGTGGGCGCTTCGACGTGGGCGTCGGGCAGCCAGGTGTGCACCGGCCACATCGGCACCTTGACCGCAAAGGCAAGGAAGAAGGCGAAGAACAGCAGCGTCTGAACGTTCGCGGCCAGTGGCAGCTGGTGCCAGGCCAGGATCTCGAAGCTGCCGCCCGACTTGTAGTACAGATAGATCAGCGCAACCAGCATCAGGAGCGAGCCGGCCAGCGTGTAGAGGAAGAACTTGAACGCGGCGTAGACCCGCCGTGCGCCGCCCCACACGCCGATGATCAGGTACATCGGGATCAGGGTGGCTTCGAAGAACACATAGAACAGCAGGCCGTCGAGGGCGCAGAACACGCCGACCATCAGGCCCGACAGGATCAGGAACGCGCCCATGTACTGGTTCACGCGCTCGGTGATCACGTCCCACGCAGAGATCACGACGATGACGGTGATGAAGGCGGTCAGCGGCACGAACCACAGCGACAGGCCGTCGAGCCCCAAGTGGTAGTGCACATTGAAACGGCTGATCCAGCCGAGCTTCTCCTGGAACTGCATCGCGGCGGTGCCGGCGTCGAAGCCGCTGATGAGCGGCAGCGTGACGACGAAGCTCAAGAGCGACGCGGCCAGCGCGGCCCAGCGCACCGCGCCGGCGTGCTGGTCGCGCCCGAACGCGAGCAGCAGCGCGCCGGACGCGATCGGCAGCCAGATCGCCAGACTCAAAAGACCCATGTTCTTGTTCTCCGCGCGCTTCGGTGTGGCGAGTGCTTGTGGGGTGTCAAGGCGACGGCGAGCATCAAAACGGCCGCGCCAGCAGCGCGGCCATGAACGGCCACAGCTGCCAGGTCATCAGGCCGATCACGCCCATGATCATCACCAGCGCGTACCAGTACAGGTGGCCGGTCTGCAAGCGCCGGCCCATGGCGGCCAAGCCACCGATGGCGCTGGCCGAACCGTCGATCAGCACGCCGTCGATCAGGCCCACGTCGCCGCCCTTCCACAGGCCGGTGCCGGTGGCGCGGGCCAGGCGGGCCAGCACGTTCTCGTTGAACCAGTCGAGGTAGTACTTGTTGTCGAGCAGGCGGCAAATAAAGCCGCTGCGCGCCTTGATCGCCGCCGGGATTTCCGGCTTGAGCATGTAGAAGACGTAGGCGACGATCACACCGGCGAGCGCCAGCATGAACGGCAACGAGGTCAAGGCATGCAGCGCCATCGCCGCCGCGCCGTGGAATTCCTTCGCCAGTTCCTCCATCGCCGGGTGCTTCTCGGCGTCGATGAAGATCGCGCCCTTGAAGAAATCACCGAACAGCATCGGGTCTATCGTGAAGTAGCCGATGACCACCGACGGGATCGCCAGCGCGATCAGCGGGAAGGTCACGACCCAGGGGGACTCGTGCGGGACATGAGGCGCGTGGTGGCCATGACCGCCATGCTCATCGTCATGATGATCGTGCTCGCCCGGGAAAGGCTTGTGCCGGAAATGCTCCTTGCCATGGAAGACCAGGAAGTACATCCGGAACGAATAGAAGGCCGTGACGAACACGCCGGCCGCGACCGCGAAATACGCGAAGCCGGAACCCGGCAGGTGGCTCGCGTGCACCGCCTCGATGATGCTGTCCTTGGAGTAGAAGCCGGCGAACAGCGGCGTGCCGATCAGCGCCAGCGAACCAAGCAGCGCGGTGATCCAGGTGATCGGCATGTACTTGCGCAGGCCGCCCATGTTGCGGATGTCCTGGTCGTGGTGCATGCCGATGATCACCGAGCCGGCGGCCAGGAACAGCAGCGCCTTGAAGAACGCGTGCGTCATCAGGTG
>JANXZA010000078.1 GCA_025355745.1 Rhizobacter sp.
GTGGGCACTCCAGTTGGAATCAATGACTCCCGGCGCGGATGCCGGACGAATCAGGCCGGAACGTCTGAGGCCTGTGATTCCATTCTCCGAAGTCTGGAGTGCCGCCATCGCCGGATAAGACGCGCTTCGACCGGCCTTATCGAGTCAGCTCCGCCCACGAAAAAGCCGCCCCAGAGGGCGGCTTTGCTTCGAGCCTCGCGGGGCGGTCAGCGCAGCAAGGTCATGACCTGGTTCGGCAACTGGTTCGCCTGCGCCACCATCGCATTGCCGGCCTGCTGCAGGATCTGGGCGCGCGACAGGTTCGCGGTTTCAACCGCGAAGTCGGCGTCCATGATCCGGCCGCGCGCGGCAGTCTGGTTCTCGGTCGAGATCGCCAGGTTCGAGATCGCCATGCCGAAGCGGTTCATCGCCGCGCCGTACGTAGCGCGCTGGGTCGTGATGGTGTCGAGCGCGGTGTCGAGCGCAGCGACCGCCGTCGAGGCGTTCGCAGCACTCGTCAGGTTGCCGGCCACCGTGGTGACGGTGGTGGTGGTGATGGCCAGCGTTTCGCCGTTGTTGGCGCCGACCTGGAACACGTTCGCACCGGCGCCGGCGCCGATGATGGCCGTGCCGTTGAACTTGGTCTGCGCCGCGATGCGGGTGATTTCCTGCGACAGCTGCTGGTATTCCGTGTCGAGGTTGGCGCGGTCGGTGGTGCTGTTGGTGCCGTTCTGCGCCTGCACGCCGAGTTCACGCATGCGTTGCAGCGCATCAGTCACGGTCGACAGCGCGCCTTCAGCCGTCTGCGCCATCGAGATGCCGTCGTTGGCATTGCGCGATGCCACCATCATGCCGCGAACCTGCGCGTTCATGCGGTCGGCAATCGCCAGGCCGGCGGAGTCGTCCTTCGCGGAATTGACCCGCAGGCCTGACGACAGGCGCTGCATCGAGGTCGCAAGCGACCCCTGTGAGCTGGCCAGGTTGCGTTGCGCATTCAGCGAGCTGACGTTGGTATTGATCATCATCGGCATGAGAAAACTCCTAGTGGTTGATTGATTTCCGGACGGTTCGCCGGGGTTGCATGCGGGGTCATCGAAAGCGGGCCTTCGAGGCACCCGTTGCTTGCCCGAGCCATTCGTCCGTCGAGTCCTGCAGCGCTGTGAAGCTGCCAACCCCCGGCCGGCTGACCGGACCACACACCTGGAAGTCCAAGTGCGTTGGGAAGGTTATCGGAGCCTCGATTTGGCAACTTGAGGCGAAATTTCAAACGCCTTGAATAATTTGCGTGACGGTCCGGTGCGGGCGATCCCGCAAGAAGAGGCTGCCGTGCCGTCTTGTTCCGGGCAGCGCCGGGCCGGCCAGCATGTTCGTATCGGGGATGGCCGAACTCTCTGCTTTGAAGCCGCGCCGGATCGCGCTGGTGATGATCGTACGCGACGAGGCGCGCTGCATCGAACGCTGCATGGCGAGCGCGCGGCCGTGGGTCGATGAGATGCTGGTGCTCGACACCGGCTCGGTGGACGCCACGGCCGAGATCGCGCAACGCTGCGGCGCCCGCGTTGCGCACTTCCGCTGGGTCGATGACTTTGCGGCGGCGCGCAACGCTGCACTCGCACTGACCGATGCCGCCTGGTGCCTGGTGCTCGACGCCGACGAGTGGATCAGCGATGGCGGCGCGGCCCTGGCAGCGCTGCGGCACGAGCCGCTCGCGTTCATCGGCCAGCTGCGGGTCAACAGCGGCTTCGACGCCGGCCGAGGCAGCCATGGCGAGGCGCCGAGCTGGATCGCGCGCGTGCTGCCGCGCGGCGTGCGTTATGCGGGCTGGGTGCATGAACAGCCGCAGTCGCCGTTGCCGCGGCGTCGGCTCGCAGTGCAAGTTGGGCACGATGGCTATCTCGGCGCGCAGATGCTGCGCAAGCACGGCCGCAACGAACAGCTGCTCGGCCTGGCGCTGGCTGCGCAACCGCTTGATCCCTACCTGCGCTACCAGCTCGGCAAGGACCTCGAAGTGAGCGCGCAATTCGAAGCTGCGGCGCCGCACTACGAGCAGGCGCTGGCGCTCACCGACCCGCAAGCCTCGTGGCGCCACGACCTGGTCGTGCGCGCCTTGTTCACGCTCAAGAAGCTCGGCCGCTTCGAGGCCGCCGTGGCATTCGCCGAGGCCGAGATGGCGTGCTGGAGCGAGTCGCCCGACTTCTATTTCACCCTCGGCGACCTGCTGCTTGACTGGGCTGCGAGCCAGCCCGGACGCGCCGATGAGTTGCTGCCGATGATCGAGTCGAGCTGGCTGCGCGCGATCGAGATCGGCGAGCGGCCGGCGCTGCAAGACACCGTGTGCGGCCGCGGCAGCTACCTCGCGGCGCACAACCTCGCGGTGCTGCATTTGAGCCTCGGCGACAACGCGCAGGCGCAGCACTGGGGCGAACGCGAGGCGGGGTTTCGGGCGGCGGGTGAGCGGTCTACCTGAATGCAAGAGCCAACTCATTCACCGCAGAGGCGCGGAGTGACGCAGAGTTGCGCAGAGTGAATACAACTCAATGAATTTCTCTGCGAACCTCTGCGGTCTCTGCGGCTAAGCGGTGGTGTGGCTCCCTCTCCCGCTTGCGGGAGAGGGTGGGGGGTGAGGTGGGGCTTTCGAGGCGCATGCGCCGAGCCCACAGAACGGCATCGGCTTGCAAGCCGATGCACGCACTGCAAGTGAGGGCGAGGGTGTGCGCGCGCATCAACCCCGAACTGGCCCCCGTCGATGGCGCGATTCCGCCCTTCGGTGCGCGGAGTGACGCAGAGTTGCGCAGAGTGAATTCAACTCAATGAATTTCTCTGCGAACCTCTGCGTTCTCTGCGCCTCTGCGGTGCGTGAGTTCGGGGGTTCAAGCGCAGGGCGAAGCCCGAACTGGCCCGCGTCGATGGCGCTTTTCCGGCCTTCGGTGCTGGCTGCCGCCGCCTACCCTCGGCTCACCAATTCACTCTCGGCCGGCGCGGCGTTCGCTGCGGCGTCAGCCCTGCCCCCATGGCCCTCGCCCTTCCTGATCCCACCGGCCCCGCCGCTACGCCGGCCTCGGCACTCTACGCGGACGCCCGCTCGCGCCACCACGCGCAGCAGCACGCGCGTGCCCACACCCGTGCCCATCAGCGTTGGCAGGCGGGCCGCCAGCACGCGCAGTCCGAGGAGTGGCCGCTGGCCGCCCACGCCTTCGAGCAGGCCGCCGCGCTGCATGACGACAGCGCCTACGCGCTGGCGGCCGCGCACGCGCTGATCAAGGCCGGCCGCAGCGAGGAGGCGGTGCGGCGGGCGCGCCGCATCCGCAGCAGCGAGCCGCGCTCGGCGCCGGCCTGCCTGCTCGAATCGCACGCGCTGCTGGGCCTTGGCCGCGCCGAAGAGGCCGTGGCCTGCCTGCGCGCCTTGCCCATCGATATGGCCCGCGACCACGACCACCATGTGTCGCTGGCGATCGCCTTGCAGCGCTGCCACCGCCACGAAGAGGCGGTGCGCGCCTTCTTCGATGCGCTGGTACTGAAGATGGACGACGGCGTCACGCACTTCCAGCTCGGCATGTCGTTCAAGGACCTGGGCATGAAGGCCGAGGCCGCCGAATGCGTTCGCAGCGCGGTGTTGTTCGGCGTCGGCAGCAGCGAGCTGGCGGCGCGCGGCCAGCTCGCCTTCATGGAACGCGAAGCGTGTCGCTGGGGGCCTGCCGACGACGCCCTGGCGGGGCTGCGCAAGGCCGTGCAGGCGCTGCCCGTCAACACGCCGATGGAGACCGGCCCGTTCCCGCACGCGGTGCTCGTCAGCGACCCGCTGGAGCTGCTGAAAGTGGCGCGCCACTATGCGCTGCATGCGGCGCGCGGCGTGCGCGCGCTGCCGCGTCGGTCGGCAGCCGGGGTGAGCAAGGGCGGGGCCAAGGCCTCGAAGACCGCAGCCCCTCGGCTGCGCATCGGCTACCTGTCGGCCGACTTCCATCAGCACGCCACCAGCCAGTTGCTGGTGCAGTTGCTTGAATGCCATGACCGCAGCGCGTTCGAGGTCACGCTGCTGTCCACCGGCCCCGACGACGGCACGCCGATGTGCCGCCGCGTGCGTGCTGCGAGCGAGCATTTCGAGGCCTTGCGCGGCCAGAGCTTCGAGGCCATGGCGCGGCGCACGCGCGAGTTGCGCATCGACATCCTGGTCGATCTGAAAGGCGTGACTCTCGATACGTTGATGCCGGTGCTGGCGCACCGCGCCGCGCCGCTGCAGGTCACCTGGCTCGGTTTTCCCGGCTCGACCGGCGCGCCCTACATCGACTACCTGATCGGCGACCCGCAGGTCACGCCGCTTGGCCACGCCGCCCACTTCAGCGAGAAGATCGCCCAGCTGCCGCACTGCTATCAGCCCAACGACGCGCAGCGCGAACTGCCGCTGGCGTCGACCCGGGCCGACTGGGGCGTGGCCGACGGCGAATTGCTGCTCTGCGGCTTTCATCAGTCGTACAAGATCTCGGCCGAGGTGTTTGACCACTGGTGCGCGCTGCTGCATGCGCTGCCCGACGCCCGGCTCTGGCTGCTGCAATGGAACGCCAACGTGCAGGCCACCTTGACGGCGGCGGCGCGCGAGCGCGGCATCGACGCGCAGCGGCTCGTGTTTGCGCCGCTGCTGCCGGTGCAGGACCACCTGAGCCGGCTGGCCTGCGCCGATGTCTACCTCGACGCCTGGCCGTGCAACGCCCACACCACCGCGAGCGAAGCCTTGTGGTGCGGTGTGCCGGTGGTGACGCTGCGCGGCGCCACCTTTGCCCAGCGTGTGGCGGCCAGCCTGCTGCACAACGTGGCGCTCGACGAACTGGTGTGCGACGACGTGGCGGCCTATCGCGACACGGTGCTGGCATTGGCCGCCGACCCGGCGCGCCGGGCGCATTTGCGTGCCCACCTGATCGCGCAGCGCAGCACCAGCCCCTTGTTCGACGGCGCGCTGCG
>JANXZA010000243.1 GCA_025355745.1 Rhizobacter sp.
ACCGGCCATTTCTCCAAAGCCTCCGGCATCAGGGTATGATTCGTGTAAGCCAGCGCGCGCCTGGTAATGTCCCAGGCCTCGTCCCAGCCGAGGTTGGCTTCGTCCAGGAGGATGCGCATCAGTTCGGGCACAGCCATGGCGGGATGCGTGTCGTTAAGCTGCACGGCCACCTTCTCCGGAAACTGCTTCCACTCGGAGTTGCCGTGTCGAAATCGACGCACGAGATCGGCCAGAGAACAGGCCGCCAGGAAATATTCCTGCACGAAACGCAGCCCCTGGCCCATGCTTGTGGAATCGTCGGGATACAACACCCGCGTCACCGATTCCGCAGCGAGTGTTTCGGCCACGGCGCTGACGAAATCACCATGGCTGAACACCTGGAAGTCGAAGTAATCCGGGGCGGTTGCCGCCCACAGGCGGAGCGTGTTTATGGTCTTCCCTCCGTAACCAACGACAGGGCGATCATAGGGTACACCCAACAAACTCGAGGCGCATCCGAGAATCGCGCGCAAGGTGCCACGCCGTGTCTCAAAAGAGCAATTAAACCGAACGACCACTTTTTCGTGCGGTCGAACGACCTCCCACGGATCGGGCCGCAGCAGCCAATGGTCCGGCTGCTCCACCTGCCAGCCTTTTCTGAGTGCTTGTTTAAAAACGCCGTATTCGTAACGAAGCCCGTAACCCATGGCTGGAAGTTCCATGGTCGCCATGGAATCCAGGAAGCATGCGGCCAGCCGGCCCAATCCGCCATTTCCGAGGCCCGCATCCGGTTCCTGGTCGAGTATGTCTGTCCAATCGACACTCTTTTGCCGGGAGACAGCGTGTTGCATCAGATCGCCGAGAAACAAATTGGTGACATTATTGGCCAACGATCGGCCAATCAGATATTCCATCGAGAGATAATAAATGCGTTTGGGATTCTCCCGGTCATAGGTTTTTCCGGTGGAGACCCAGCGCTGCGAAAGAATGTCGCGAACGGATCGCGCGGCCGCCTCGAAATGCTCCCGCGGCCCCGTCGCCGCCGGGTCCTTGATATTATCGAACATGAGGTGCCGCTGGTATAGTCCGTCGGCTTCGGAAATGAGGGACGGGCCGCACCGATACTGTGCGAGTAGTCCCACCAGGGCACTGCCATCGACCGCTGGCGCGGAAGAGTTGGTCTTATCCGGATTTGTTGCCATTTTTTAAAATGAGCCTCTTTGCCGAAACGCTCGATTTTACCGTAGAGCATGTCCATGGCGTTATCAAGCGGGCTGATCGGGTTGGCATTTCTTTCATGACGGAGTTCTTTGCGCGCAGGCAGCAAAAACCAAAGCCCCGGAATGGAGCGGGCCGACCTGTTGGCCGCCAATGCGCAGATTTTCACGGCCCAGGGCAAGGCGCTGAACGCCGTCGCAAGCCGCAATGTCAAGGTTCTCGTGGTCGGCAATCCGGCCAACACCAACGCCTACATCGCGATGAAGAGCGCGCCCGACCTGCCGCGCAAGAACTTCACCGCGATGCTGCGCCTGGACCACAACCGCGCGCTGAGCCAGATCGCCGCGAAGACCGGCAAGGCGGTCGCCGACATCGAGAAGCTCGCCGTCTGGGGCAATCACTCGCCCACCATGTACGCCGACTACCGCTTCGCCACCATCGGCGGGGCCAGCGTGAAGGACATGATCAACGACCCCGTCTGGAACGCCGACACCTTCCTGCCCACGGTGGGCAAGCGCGGCGCGGCCATCATTGCGGCGCGCGGCGTGTCGTCGGCGGCTTCGGCGGCGAACGCGGCCATCGACCACATGCGCGACTGGGCACTCGGCACGAACGGCAAGTGGGTGACGATGGGCATCCCGTCCGATGGCCAATACGGCATCCCGAAAGGCGTGATGTTCGGCTTCCCGGTGACCACCGCGAACGGCGAGTACACGCTGGTTGAAGGCCTGCCCATCGACGCCTTCAGCCAGGAGCGCATCAACCTCACGCTGGCCGAGTTGCAGGGCGAGCAGGACGGCGTCAAGCACCTGCTCTAGGCCCACGGCAAACACGATCCGAACCGCCCGGTCTTCGCGCGCCAGCTTTTCTTGCCCGCCCGCCCCCGCCCGCCCGACCATGACCGGCTCCGCCATCCACCCGCGCGACGCCTTGCTCGACGCCGACGAAGCCGCCACGGCCCTGCCGGTGTGCGACCACTACTGCGGCATCGAGTCGCGCATGCGCAAGAGCCTGGCGCTGCAGGCCGAGCTCGGCCCGGTGTTCGACGTGACGCTCGACTGCGAAGACGGCGCCCCGGTCGGCGGCGAGGCCGAACACGCGCAGATGGTGGCCGAGATCGCGCTGTCCGGCGCGAACCGCTTCGGCCGGGTCGGGGCGCGGCTGCACCCCGTCGATCACCCGAGCTTTGCCGACGATGTGGCCACCCTCGTCGGCCGTGCCGGTGGCGTGCTCGCCTATCTGATGTGCCCGAAGCCGCAGGGCCTGGCCGATGTGGAGCGCGCCTGCGCCGAGATCGACCACCGCATGCGCGTGGCCGGCCACGGCCGCCAGCTGCCGGTGCACGCGCTGATCGAAACCCATGGCGCGCTGCGCGAGGTCGAGGCGATCGCCGCGCACCCGCGCATCGAGTCGCTGTCGTTCGGCCTGATGGATTTCGTGGCCGCGCACCGAGGCGCCATCCACGCCTCGGCGATGAGTGCCGACGGTCAGTTCTCGCACCCGCTGGTGCGGCGCGCCAAGCTCGCCATCGCGGCCGCCTGCCACGGCCATGCGAAGACGCCGTCGCATTGTGTCGTGACGGAATTCAACGACCTGACTGCCGTCAGCGAGGCCGCCACGCGCGCCAGCCGCTGGTTCGGCTACACGCGGATGTGGAGCGTCCACCCGAACCAGATCGTGCCGATCCTCGAAGCCTTCGCGCCGAGTGCGGCCGAGGTCGAGCACGCGATCGCCATCATCATCGCCGCGCAAGACGCCGAATGGGCGCCGATCAGCCACCTCGACACGCTGCACGACCGTGCCAGCTACCGCTACTACTGGCAGGTGCTGGAACGCGCCCGACGCACCGGCCAGCCGCTGCCGGTGGAAGTGCGGCAGCGGTTCTTCGCGCCCGCGCCGGGCGGCTGAGGCGCCGTGTTCGCAAGCGAGCGCCCTTCCCGGCCGCGCCGTTGCAGACGCAAAAGCACACACACGCACACGCACACGCATACACCGGCCGTGCGGCAACGCTCGCCGGCGCCGCCACAATCAGTGCCCCGCTTTCCTCATCGCGCACCCCGCACGCATCGGACATGACCGTGACCTTGAATCGCATCTCGCACCGCGCCCCGCGCGCCCCCTGCACTCACATCGCCCAATTCGCCACGCTGGTCTTGTGCTGTGCCATGAGCGCCGGCATGGCGCAGACGCCGTCGCCAGGGGCCGCGAAACCGGCCCGCAAGGCCGCGCCAAAAGCGTCCGCCGCCAAGCACGCCGAGTTCATCATTCCCCCCGCCAGCGCCGAACAGATCGACGCCGCGGGCCAGGTCTTTTATGGCACTTACGAATGCGAATTCAAGCAGACCGTGCAGATCGCACCGAACGTCAAGCATCCGTCGTATGTGGACGTGAAGCATGGCAAGGGCGACTACCTGATGAAGCCGGTGCTTTCGTCCACCGGCGCGGTGCGCCTTGAAGACGTGCGTGGCGTGACGCTGATGGTGCAGATTTCCAGCAAGTCGATGCTGCTCAACGTCAAGACCGGGCAGCGCGAGGTCGATGAGTGCATCAGCCCGCGCCAGCGCGAACTGGTCGAGGCTGCGCGCGCAGCGAAGGCCGAGGCGGCGGCGGCAGCGGCGGCAGCCTCGGCAGCCGCGGCGGCATCCACAGCGCCTGCTGCGCCAGCCGCCGAAGCATCGGCACCGACCCTGACGACGGTCCAGCCGCTGCCCACCCGGTAGCCCTGCATTCGGCTTGAATACGCTCGATCAGGTATGTATACTGCATGCATACTTTGACGAGAAACCGACCCATGGAAGCCACCGTTGCGGAACGCGGTCAGATCACCCTGCCGAAGGCCGTGCGCGATGCGCTCGGCCTCACCAAAGGCACGCAGCTGAAGGTTGAACTTGACGGCGGGCGCATCATCCTGCGCAAAAACGTTGACGACGCCATCTCGCGCGCCCGCGGCCGCTTCAAGCTCCCTGCCGGCGTGACCACCGACGATGTGATGCGCGAATTGCGGGGCCGCGCCCCGGGCGATCCGATCGACGTCTGATGCGCGGCCGATGATCGCCATCGATTCCTCCGTTCTCATCGACCTGCTCGGCGAAGACCCGATGGCCGGCGCTGCCGAAGTCTGCGTGCGCGATGCTCTGGCGCGCGGCCCGGTGGTGTTGTGCGATGTGGTGGTCAGCGAGATCACCGCCGGCCTCGGCCACGGCGCCGACATCATGGACGTGGTCGAAGAAATGGGCATGCGCTACTTGCCGGTGGAACGCAAGGCGGCGATTCGCGCCGGCGAAATGCAGCGCCGTTACAAGCAGCGCGTGCGCACGCTCGGCAAAGATGCCTTCGGCCTGCGCACCGTGCCCGACTTCATCGTCGGCGCCCATGCCTTGCTTCAATGCAGTGCCCTGATCACCCGCGATGCGGGCTTTTTCCGCGATTATTTCAAGGGCCTGAAGGTCATCGTGCCGAAAGCAGCCTGAGCTTCGACCGTACCGTTCTGCAACTTTTCCGTTCCACCTTCTCGAGGAGCTCACCCCATGCTTCAAGCCTACCGCCAACACAGCGCCGAGCGCGCCGCGCTCGGCATTCCGCCGCTGCCGCTCTCGGCCACCCAGACCGCCGAGCTGATCGAATTGCTGAAGGCGCCACCGGACGGTGAAGAGGCCGCACTGGTCGAGCTGATCACGCAGCGCGTGCCGGCCGGCGTGGACGACGCGGCCAAGGTCAAGGCGAGCTACCTCGCGGCAGTCGCGCACGGCACCGAGATCACCGCGCTGATCTCGCGCGCCCGCGCCACCGAACTGCTCGGAACGATGCTCGGTGGCTTCAACATCAGCCCGCTGGTCGACCTGCTCGACGACGTCTCGGTCGGCGCCGTTGCGGCCGAGAGCCTGAAGAAGACGCTGCTGATGTTCGACCAGTTCCACGATGTGCAGGAGAAGGCCGAGCAGGGCAACGTGAACGCGAAGGCCGTGCTGCAAAGCTGGGCCGATGCCGAGTGGTTCACCTCGCGCCCGGAGGTGCCGAAATCGATCACCGTCAGCATCTTCAAGGTCAGCGGCGAGATCAACACCGACGACCTCTCGCCCGCGCCCGACGCCTGGAGCCGCCCCGACATTCCGCTGCACGCACTGGCGATGCACAAGAACCCGCGCGCCGGCATCGTGCCCGAAGAAGAAGGCAAGCGCGGCCCGATCAGGTTCATCCAAGCGCTGCGGGCCGAAGGCGAAAATGCCGGTCGCGTGGTGGCGTATGTGGGCGACGTGGTCGGCACCGGCTCGTCGCGCAAGTCGGCCACCAACTCGGTGCTGTGGTTCACCGGCGAAGACATTCCGTTCGTGCCGAACAAGCGCTTCGGCGGCGTCTGCCTGGGTGCCAAGATCGCGCCAATCTTCTACAACACGATGGAAGACTCGGGCGCCCTGCCGATCGAGCTGGACGTGAGCCAGATGAACATGGGCGACGTGGTCGAACTGCGCCCCTACGAAGGCAAGGCGCTGAAGGACGGCAAGGTGATTGCCGAGTTCACCGTGAAGAGCGAGGTGCTGTTCGACGAAGTGCGCGCCGGTGGCCGCATTCCGCTCATCATCGGCCGCGGCCTGACGGCCAAGGCGCGTGAGGCGCTGGGCTTGCCGGTCTCCACCCTGTTCCGCCTGCCGACGAATCCGGTCGACACGAAGAAGGGCTTCACGCTCGGCCAGAAGATGGTCGGCAAGGCCTGCGGCCTGCCCATCGTCAACGGCAACCAGCAAGGGGTGCGCCCTGGCACGTATTGCGAACCGCGCATGACCAGCGTGGGCTCGCAAGACACCACCGGCCCGATGACCCGCGACGAGCTGAAGGACCTGGCCTGCCTCGGCTTCAGCGCCGACCTGGTGATGCAATCGTTCTGCCACACCGCGGCCTACCCAAAGCCGGTCGACGTGAAGACGCACCACGAGCTGCCGGCCTTCATCAGCACCCGCGGCGGCATCTCGCTTCGCCCGGGCGACGGGGTGATCCACAGCTGGCTGAACCGCCTGCTGTTGCCCGACACCGTCGGCACCGGCGGCGACTCGCACACGCGCTTCCCGATCGGCATCAGCTTCCCCGCTGGCTCGGGCCTGGTCGCGTTCGCAGCCGCCACCGGCGTGATGCCGCTGGACATGCCCGAGAGCGTGCTGGTGCGCTTCAGGGGCAAGCTGCAACCCGGCGTCACCTTGCGCGACCTTGTCAACGCGATCCCGCTGTACGCGATCAAGGCCGGCCTGCTGACGGTCGACAAGAAGGGCAAGAAGAACATCTTCAGCGGCCGCATTCTCGAGATCGAGGGCCTGCCTGATCTGAAGGTCGAACAGGCGTTCGAGCTCAGCGATGCGTCGGCCGAACGCAGCGCCGCCGGTTGCACCGTGCACCTGAACCCGGAGCCAATCAAGGAATACATCAACAGCAAC
>JANXZA010000093.1 GCA_025355745.1 Rhizobacter sp.
GTCTTGAGGGTGTAGTGGCGCGGGTGGGGCAGATCGACCGCCAGCTCGGTCTTGATGCGGCCCGGTCGGGCGCTGAACACTGCCACCCGGTTCGCCATGAAGATGGCCTCGTCGATGTCGTGGGTGACGAACATCACGGTCTTGCGCTCGGCCTCCCAGATGCCCAGCAGCAGCTCCTGCATCAGCACCCGGGTCTGGTTGTCGAGCGCGCCGAAGGGCTCGTCCATCAGCAGGATCTTCGGGTCGTTGGCGAGTGCGCGGGCGATCGCGGTGCGCTGCTGCATGCCGCCCGAAAGCTGCTTCGGATAGTGCTGCTCGAAGCCGCGCAGTCCGACCTTGGCGATGAAGTAGTCGCTGCGCTCCTTCTGCTGCGCCTCGGGCATGCCGCGCTCGCGCAGGCCGAAGCGGATGTTCTGCGCGATGTTGAGCCAGGGGAACAAGGTGTAGCTCTGGAACACCATGCCGCGATCGGCGCCCGGGCCGTCCACGGGCTGGCCGTCGAGCAGCACCTGGCCGGTGCTCGGAAAGTCGAGGCCCGCGACGATGCGCAGCAAGGTCGACTTGCCGCAGCCCGACGGGCCGAGGATGGTGACGAAGTCGTTCTGCCTGACGTCGAAGTCAACCGGCAACAAGGCTTGCGTCGTCTGCCCGCGGTGCCCGCTGAAAGTGCGCGAGACACCACGGATCGACAACTGATTTCCGGCTCCCTCTCGCTTGACTCCCTCTCCCACTGGGAGAGGGTGGGGGTGAGGGCGCTCGTTCACAGCGAACTCCACGCAAACAGCCGCCGATTCAAGCCCTTGAAGGCGAAGTCAGAGATCAGCCCGATGACACCGATCACGATGATCCCGAAGATGATCTGGCCGGTGTTCAGCAACGCCTGACTGTCGGTGATCATGTGGCCGATGCCGGACGACGAGCCGATCAGCTCGGCCACGATCACATAAGTCCAGGCCCAGCCCAGCACCAGGCGCAGCGTTTCGGCAATGCCCGGCGCGGCGCCGGGGATCAGCACCCGCCGGACGATGCCGCGGCCGTCGGCGCCCAGCGTGTAGGCGGCTTCCATCAGGTCGCGCCGCGCGCTGCCCACGGTGACGGCCACCATCAGGATGATCTGGAACACCGAGCCGATGAAGATCACCAGCAGCTTCTGCGTCTCGCCCAGGCCCGCCCACAGAATCAGCAGCGGGATGAAGGCCGAGGCCGGCAGGTAGCGGCAGAACGAGACGAAGGGCTCGAAGAAGGCCTCGACCGGCTTGTAGGCGCCCATCGCGATGCCCAGCGGCACGGCCACCAGCGCCGCCAGCACGAAGCCGCCG
The DNA here is from genome assembly GCA_025355745.1 of Rhizobacter sp. Lineage (GTDB taxonomy): Bacteria > Pseudomonadota > Gammaproteobacteria > Burkholderiales > Burkholderiaceae_C > LMDS01. Next base: position 1,320 of record JANXZA010000093.1, read on the forward strand.
AAGACGCGCCACACCGTCATGCCGATGTCGTGCATGAAGTTGAATTCAGTGAAGAGCAGGTAGCCCTCTCTCACCATCGCGATCGGACTGGCGAGAAAGGTGGGCGAGACATAACCGCCGAGCGTGAAGAAGGCCCACGCGCAGACGAAGACGATGAAGAAGCCGACCCCGAGCAGCCAGCGCGCCCGCAGGCCGACGGGTTCGAGCGGCGCCATCGCGCGCGGCCGGCGCCTGGCCGACGACACCGCGACGGCAATTGCCCTCGGGGTGGCCGGCAGCGCGGCCGGTGTGGGCGCAGGTCCGACGTTAGACGTCGCATCCATGGCGGGCGTCCGCCTACTTGATGAAGCTGGTGTCGAAGGTCACCGACAGGTCGTCCGGCGCCTTGCGGATCACGCCGGCTTCGAGCAGGATTTTTTCGGCGTCCTTCATGAACGCCGTGAGCTCGCCGGCAAAGAACTTCTGATTCGCCGCCTTGTCTTGCCAGCGCAGGTAGGCCGACGATTTGGCGAAAGCTTCGCCGCTCCGCTTGACGGCCGAGCCCATCAGTTCGTTGGCCCGGGTCGGATCGGTCTTGATGAGCTCCAGCGCTTCGAAGTACGAGTTGGTCAGGGCCTGCGCCGCGCGGGCGTTGGCCTTCAGCCAGGTCGGTGCGCAGCCGACAGTGTCCATCACCATCGGGTAGTCGAGCGTGGTCGCCAGGATCTTGCCGGCGGCCGGGTTGCTGCGCACGGTGGAGAGATACGGCTCGTAGGTCATGGCGGCGTCGTTCTGGCCGGCGACGAAGGCTTGCGCGGCGGGCTGCGGTTCGAGCGAAACGAGCTTGACGTCTTTCAGGCTCATGCCGTTCTTGCTCAGCATCCAGGCCAGGCCGAAGTAAGGCGCGGTGCCCGGCGCGCTGACGCCGATCGCCTTGCCCTTCAGGTCGGCGAAGCTCTTGACATCGTTGCGCACCGCCAGGCCGTCGGCGCCGTAGGACTTGTCCATCTGGAAGATCTGGACGATTGGCACGCCGTTGGCGTTCCACGCCACATGCGTTTCGACGGTGGTGGCGGCGCACTGGATCGCGCCTGAAGCCAGCGCCAGGTGACGGTCTTTCTGCGGGATCATCTTCAGCTCAACGTCCAGGCCGTTCTTCTTGAAGATGCCGGCCTTGTCGGCCAGCGACAGCGGCGCAAAGCCGGTCCAGCCCGACATGCCGAGCGCCAGCTTGGTGGCTTCCTGGGCGCTGGCGGCGCCGGGGGCGGCCAAGCCGGCCAGGGCGATGCAAACGGCAACGACAACGGTTTTCTTGGCGGTAGCGACAGTGTTGGCCATGAGGCGCTCCAGGTGGGGATGAAGAGGAGGCACGAGCTGCGCCGGGCCGCTGGAACGGACTTTAGTTCCCTGACCGTACCTGTATATACAAGATAACCCTGAGCTGCCGGTCCGGATCGTTAACGCTTGAAACGTCATGTGGGCAGTGCAGATCGGCGGGGGGTTGGCGCTGTCGTCTGTGCAAGAGGTTGAGTGGCGTGACCATCCTCCCTTGCAGTGCGCGTCCGGGCTCGCAAGCCCTGACCGCTGCGCGGGCTCGCGGCATGCCGCTCGAAAGCCCCGCTTCGCCCCCAACCCTCCCGCACGCTGGAGGGGGGGTCCGCCCGGGCATTGCTCCCTCTTCCGTCTGCGGGAGGGTTGGGGTGAGGGCTGCAGCGTCACAAGACCCGCCGCGTCGCCCTGAACGCCCACCACGGCGACGCAACCTTACCGCGTCAAACGCTCACGCCACCTCCAGCGCCAGCGCGCCGAAAAGCGCCCCGCCATGCCCGCACCTCGGCTGGTAGCGGCCGACCTTCTGCGCGATGGCGGCGATGTGCGCGGGCGTGGTGCCGCAGCAGCCGCCGGCGATGTTCAGAAAGCCGGCCTTGGCGAACTCTTCGAGCAGGCTGGCGGTGATCTCGGGCGTCTCGTCGAAGCCGGTGTCGCTCATCGGGTTCGGCAAGCCGGCGTTCGGGTAGCAACTGACGAAAGTGTCGCCGGCGATGCGCGCCAGCTCTTCGATGTAGGGCCGCATCAGGGTCGCGCCGAGCGCGCAGTTCAACCCGATCGCGAGCGGCTTGGCATGGCGCACGCTGTGCCAGAACGCGCCCACCGTCTGGCCCGACAAGATGCGCCCGGACGCATCGGTGACGGTGCCCGAGACGATCACCGGCAGGCGCTCGCCGGTCTCCTCCATCAACTCGTCGAGCGCGAAGATCGCGGCCTTGGCGTTCAGGGTGTCGAAGATGGTCTCGATCAGGAACAGGTCGCAGCCGCCTTCGAGCAAGCCGCTCGCCTGCTCGCGGTAGGCCGCGCGCAATTCGTCGAAGGTCACGTTGCGCGCCGCCGGGTCGTTGACGTCGGGGCTGATGCTGGCGGTGCGCGGCGTCGGGCCTAGCGCGCCGGCGACGAAGCGGGGCTTGTCGACCGTGCTGAACTGGTCGCAGGCGGCGCGCGCGATGCGGGCGGCGGCCACGTTCATCTCGCGCGCGAAGGCTCCCAGGCCGTAGTCGTCCTGCGCCACCGACGTGGCGCCGAAGGTGTTGGTTTCGAGGATGTCGGCGCCGGCCGCCAGGTACTGATCGTGAATCTCGCGGATCACATCGGGCCGGGTGAACTGCAGTAACTCGTTGTTGCCTTTCAGGTCTTTCGGGTGGGCCTTGAAGCGTTCGCCCCGGTAGTCGTGCTCGCCGAGTTGGTAGCGCTGGATCATCGTGCCCATCGCGCCGTCGAGGATGACGATGCGCTGGCGCAGGATCTCGGGCAACAGCGCCCCGCGGGTGTAAGGGTGTGGGCTCATCCCCCGATTGTAGGAAACCGTCGCCGCCGCATCGGCCCGAGGGTGGGAGCTCAAGCCGGTGAGGCAATCCGCGTGTCGGTGAACAGCGAGGCGCGAAAGTTCATCGTCCTCGGGCCCACGTCCTCGATCGCCCAGTGCGCCAGCGCGCTTGCCGACATCGGCTTGGCGAACAGGAAGCCCTGCAACTGGTCGCAACCGAACTCGCGCAGGATGCGGTTCTGGCCCTCGGTTTCCACCCCTTCGGCAACGACCTTGAGGTTCAGTGCCTTGGCCAGGTTGATCACCGCCGAGGCAACCTTGCGGGCGTCTTCGCTGGTCTCCAGGTCGGCGACGAAACTGCGGTCGATCTTCAGCTCGTGCGCCGGCAGCTTGCGCAGGTACGCCAGGCTGGAGTGGCCGGTGCCGAAGTCGTCGATCGAGATGTGCAGGCCCAGTGCGGCGAGCTGGCCGAGCACACGCATCGTGACTTCGGTGTCGTCCATCGCGGCCGATTCGGTCAGCTCGCAGGTGATCAGGTCGGGGTTGATCTTGTTGCGTTGCAGCGCCGCGCCGATGCGCTCGGCCAGGTCGGCCTGGCGAAGCTGGTGCACCGACAGGTTGATCGCGACCCGCATCCGCAGCCCGGCGTCGCGCCACTCGCGCGCCTGCCGGCAGGCCTCGTCGATGACCCACTGGCCGAGCGCGCCGATCAGGCCGTAGCGTTCAGCCAGCGGAATGAAGACCACCGGGCTGACCATGCCGCGCTGCGGGTGGTGCCAGCGCATCAGCGCTTCGGCGCCGGTGATCTCGCCAGTGGGGGCGTGGATCTTCGGCTGGTAATACAGCTCGAGCTGGCCGCGTTCGAGCGCCAGCCGCAAATCGCGCAGCAGATCGACCTGGTCGCGCGAGCCGTTGACCATGCGCGACTCGAACAGCGCATGGCTGGCGCCACCGGCCGCCTTTGCGGCGCGCATCGCTGCATCGGCGTGGCCGATCAGCGTCGACAGGGCACCGTGCTCGGGGTACATGGCCAGCCCGATCGAACAGGTGATCGAGGCTTCGCGCCCCGCCACGGCGAACGGCTGGCCGATCGACGCCAGCACGCTGCAAGCGAGGCTGGAAGCGTCTTCGACCTGCGGGTCACCGGTCAGCAGCAGCAAGAACTCGTCGCCCGCCAGTCGGGCCGCCATGTGCGGCCGAGCCAAGGCCCGCAAGCGCTTCGCCACCTCGCGAAGCACCTGGTCGGCGCCGCTCTGGCCGAACGACTGGTTCAGCGGCATGAAGCCGTCCAGGTTGATGTAGAGCAGTGCCAGGCGGCGTCGCCCGGCGTCGGCCTGCTGCACGGCCTGCGCCAGCGTGCCTTCGAACAGCGGCCGGTTCGGCAGGCCGGTGAGCGGGTCGTTCAGCGACAGCGCCGACAACGAACGGCGCGCCTGAACCCGCGCGGCGTGCGCCTGGCGTTGCCGGCGCAGCAAGACGTGCAGACCGGCCAGCAACCCGCTCGCCATCAGCACCACCAGCGCGGCGAAGACGTTGCCCGGCACCTCAACGGGAGCGGCCGGTGGCGCCAAGGTGGTGGCCATGGTCACGAGGTTCTGGCACAGCAACATCGCGCACCCGAGGACCGCGCCGGCCCCGGCCCGACCCCAAGCGATGGTGCGCTGGTCCAGGTCACGCAGGGCACATAACAGCTTGAACGCCAGCAGGCAGCCCGCCACGCTGGCGCCCCAGGCCAGCAGCAGCGGCACGGCGCCCGATGCGGCGCCGGGATACCGGCCCGCCGGCAGCGCACTGACGGCGCCGAAGATTTGCAGCGCCGCGAGTGCCGACCCGAGACCGCAGGCGGCAACTGCCCACGTCGGGATGCGCCTGCGCCGTCCGCCGGCTTTGGTGGCTGCGGCCGAGGGTGTGCCTGCCGACGGCGGTGTGCCTGCCGACGGTGGTGTGCCTGCGGCGAGCAGCGCGAGCGCGCCGATGCTGGCGCCCGTTGCCAGCAGCCCGATCAGGTGTTCGATCCAGAAGGCCTGCTCGAACGACGCAGCGAAGGGGTGAGTCGCTGCCGAAATGCCATGCACCGCCCAGATGCCGGCAGCCAGGCTCAGGCCGGCGCCAAGCGCGCGGTACCACCGGGCACGCCGGTTCGCGGCCGGCGCCAACGCCGCCCAGGCAAACGCCTGTTGCGACGCACCGATGGCGATGACCAGGCTCACGAAGGCCCACAGGAGTTCGCTCAGTCCGGATGCGAAGGGCGCAGCCATCGGTAGCTCAAGCCGAGACGCCGGCGCATCGGCGCGTGGCCGCGCCGGGTCGAGTGGAAACGCTTGTCATGCCGCAGTTATCGGCGTCTTCCCGGTCGACTTGAATCGGTCGCACCGCTCGCGCCGTGCACCCCTAGATTGCAGCCTCCGGCGACCCCCTTGTTTGGGGCGATCGGGCGCACAACCTGTCTGCCGAGTGATACGTTCGGCGCCGCGCAGAGGCGGAAACATATCCACTGGCGCAATGGATGCCGAGGCAGGTTCTCGGCGCAACAACCAACCTCTCGGAGATCCCATGAAAAAACACCTTCTCGCGACGGCGGCCCTCGCCTTGCTCGCGTCGAACGCGGCCCTCGCCGCCGGCACGGCGTCCATCCACCTCAATGGCAGCGACTTCATCCAGTCCGGCACGGTGACCAACACCTCCGCTGCCGGCATCAACATCACGAAGATCGTCTACGACCTGGGCACGCAAGCCGCCGGCATTGCGGTCTGGGAGCTGTTCAACTCCACCGGCACGCACAGCAACTTCCTGGGTGGCAGTTCGCTGACGCACTACTCCACCGAAACTTTTGCTGGCCTGTCGACCGCCTCTGGCAGCACGTTCTCGTTCGCCGGCCTGGACATCGACCTGATCGTCACCGTGATTCCCCCCGTTGCCGACAGCCTCACGCTCGGCCTTCCGTCGAGCCTGGCGAACGCGTCGATGACGGTCTTCTTCAGCGACGGCAGTTCCGGCTCGGCCAGCCTGGTGAAGCAGCTCTGGCAAGTCGACCAGGACCTGCGCATCGGCGCCGCCGTACCGGAGCCCGGAACCTATGCGCTGATGGGCATGGGCCTGGGCATCGTTGGCTGGCTGGCGCGCCGCCGCAAGACCATGGCCTGAGGCGACAAGCCTCGGTTTGAAAAAGGGGCCCCGTGGCCCCTTTCGTCTTTCAGTGCACGAAGCCGATGCCGCGTTGCTGGCGCACTTCCGGCTTGACGCGGTGCTCGGCTTCGAGTTGCGACAGAAACTCGTCCGGCTCGAAGGCTTCACCCAGCACATCGACCTGGCGTTTTACCGACGCGAAATCGCCCGGCGCAAGTGCGCTCAGTTGCAGCAGGCGGCAGGCCTGCTCGGCGGTGAGCCGGGTGGCGTCGCCGTCCAGCGCCTCGGCCACGAACATCGCCTGGCGCTGCGTTGCGGTCAGCGGCTTGAACTGGATCTTGAACGTGAAGCGGCGCAGCGCTGCCTCGTCGAAGTCCTGGAACAGGTTGGTGGTGCAAATGAACACGCCGGTAAAACGCTCCATGCCCTGCAGCATCTCGTTGACTTCGCTGACCTCGTAGCTGCGCTCTGCCATGCGCCGGCTGCGCAGAAAGCTGTCGGCTTCGTCGAGCAGCAGCACCGCCTGTTCGGTCTGTGCTTCGTCGAACATCCTGGCCATGTTCTGTTCGGTCTCGCCGACGTATTTGCTCATGATGTCGCTCGCCTGGCGGATCATCAGCGGGCGTTGCAGGGCCTGGGCCATGTGCTCGGCCAGCGCCGTCTTGCCGGTGCCCGGCGGGCCGTGGAAGCACAGCGTGCCATAGCCCTTGCGGCGCAGCGCCTCGATGATCTTCGGCACCTCGAAACGCGATTCGGTGTTGACCAGGCCGAGGTCGTAGTGGGTGACGACACGGCGCGCGCCGCGCTCGGCGGCGGCGTTGCCGAGCGCCTTGTCGGCGTTGCCGAGCTGGCGTTCGATCAGCGCTTCCAGGCTCAGGCCAGCGCCCGGCGCTCCCTGCGCGCCTTCCCCGCTGGCCGCGTGCGCCGTGTCGCCGGCCAAGGTCGCAAACTTCACGGCGGTGCGAATCTGCGCCGGCGTCAGCCCCTTGCGTTCGGCGAGCTTGGCGGCGAATTCGGCCCCCACCGCCACGCCGGCGAGCGCGCGCGCCACCAGCGTTTCGCGCGCTCCGGGCGCCGGGCTCTTCAGCTCCAAGTGGTACTGGAAGCGGCGCCGGAATGCCGGGTCGATCTGCTCAATGCGGTTCGTGACCCAGATCACCGGCACCGGGTTCGTTTCCAGGATCTGGTTCACCCAGGCCTTGCCGCTGACGCTGCCACTCAGCGCCCCGTCGCCGGTGTCCAGGCGCGCCATCAGTTGCGCCGCGTCGGTGGAGATCGGCGGGAACACGTCTTCGACCTCGTCGAACAACAGCGCCACTTTCGCGCTGCCCTTCAGGAACACCTGGCTGATCTGCAACGAGCGATAGCGGTCGCGCCCGCTCAGCGAGTTGCCGTCGCGGTCAGCGTACTCGACCTCGTACAGCTCAAGCCCGGCGGCCTGCGCCGCGACCTTCGCCAGCTCCGTCTTGCCGGTGCCGGGCGGGCCGTACAGCAGCACGTTGACGCCCGGCTCCTTGCGCGCCACGGCGTTGCCGAGCAGGGCAGTGAGCATCTGCCGATCGACGCCGACGAAGTCGAAGTCGGTCTCGGTCAGCTCGCTGCGCTGCGCCGGCCGCGTGAACACCGCCATCAGCTCGGACGGGCCTTCGTAGTGGCGCATCAACACCTGCGGCAACTGTTCGCTGACCTTCATCAGGTCGGACAGGTCGGTGATGTTGTGCTCGGAGATCAGGTTCTCGATCATGCCGATGCGCTCGAGCCGCGAGCCGGCACGCAGGGCTTCGGCCACGTCGGTGGCGCTGACGCCGGCCACGCTGGCGATGGCCGCATAGGCCTCCTGCGCGTTCGAGACCTTGAACTCGACCAGCAGCCCGCGCAGGTCGCGTTGATAGCGCGCCAGCGTGCCGTAAAGCAGCAGCGCGCGCTCGGCCGGGTTCAACTGCAACAGGCCGCCGAGCGCGTCGATGTTCTTCTCGACCAGCGTCGATTCCTTCTTCAGGCTGCGGCCCAGCCAGTCGGCGGTGGCACCGAGCACGGCGAGCAGGTCTTTCGGCGCGTCCTTGATGTATTCATCGATGTAGAAGAACAAGGTGCCTTCTTCGTACGGGCCGCGCCAGGCGCCGTGGCGCAGCATGAAGGCCTCGTCGGTCAGGGCTTCATGACCGCGCCAGTGCTCGTTGCCCTTGCAGCGCATGGCGAGGAACTCGCGCAGCCGGCCGAGCACCGAACCGGGCCACACCAGGTGCTTGCCGGTGAGCGAGAGCAGGCTGTTCCAGTCGCGCCGCAGGTTGAAGCGCGCGGCGTTGCGCATCGTCAGCATCAGCACGAACTGCGAGCACATGCGGTCGAGCACTGGCGCGTCTTTCAGACCCGGGGAGACGAGCATCCGTGCATCGTGGGGACTCTTGGCCATGGCGGCTTTCGCGTCTGCGGCGGGGGCATGCAGCCGGCGCAGGCTGCGTCGGCGGGCCATCTTGGCGCAGAGTGCGCCGGCCCGCAAGCGGCAGGGCCGCAGTGCCTCAGTGCAAGACCACCGGCTGCTGCATCAGCGAGGCGAAGCGCTCGATGTAGTCGTCGATCTCTTCTTCCGACGGCCGGGTCTCGATCAGCGCCTCGACGCCGACCTTGAAGCTTTCGGCCATCGCGCCTTGCAGGAAGATTTCCTTGCGGGCGAATTTGTCGACGATCTCGTAGCCGCCATGCGTGAGCGTTGCGGTGGCCGCAGGGTTCAAGGTCTGGGCGTCGGCGTCGGCATCAGTGGCAGCGCCAAGGGCCGTGGCCGGTGACGTGGCCGGCGAGGCGGCTTCGGCCACGTCGAACAGCACCACCGCAAAACTGTCTGAGTTGTAGAGCATCTGCATGGGAACTCTCCTGCTCGACAAGATGAGTGTTGCAACGCAAAACTCAAGCCAGCCGCCGACCGCCTGCCGCAATTCCCCTCGATCCGGGGGGCCCGCAGGCCACGCGCTGCACCCATCGAGTCTCAGGGCGGGGCCGCAATCTCCTGCAGGCTCAGCGAAAACCCGTCGTCGTTCGGGCCGGCCTTCTGGGTCGCGTGGATCGGCAGGAAATGGTGCTGCGGGTCGAGCCAGACCTGCACCGTCGTGTCGTACGGGTCGCGCGGGTCGCGCACGTAGCGGATCGAATCGACCGCGCCGGCGGCCGTGTCCACCGGCTCCCGACCGACGCAGCGAAAGGCCCAGACGGCCGCATCGGCATGCGCGCCGACCACGCCCATCACCACCTTCGCACCGGCGCTGCGCAGCGCCGGCTCGGCCGCGACGATGGCCGCGAGCTGCAGCATCCAGCTCAGCCGGTCCTGCGTGCCGGGCTGCAATGCGAACTCGGTGGCCGGGCCGGAGAACGTGATCTTGCCGGCCTCGCGCTGGAAGTTGGCGGCCGACAACGGGCGCCGCAGGCGCTTGTCGGTGAAGCGCAGCGGCGCCAGGCCGGCGCCGTCGAAGCCACCGCTGCTGACCTGCGTCAGCACCGCCAGCGGGCCGACGCGGCCGTCGAGCCGCAGTTCGTAGTGGTCGCCGTCGGGGCGCCACAGCAACTCGCCGCTGCCATGCAGGCCGCCGCGCTGGAGCTCGTAGCGCAGCAGTGCGGCAGGCGGCACGTGGGTGCGGTAGCGGGGGACCGGTGGATCGGCTCCAGTGGCCGTTTCCGGGCCCGCGCGGGCCATCTGCACGGCCTGGGCAACCTGGATCGCCTGGGCCGGTTGGGCGGGTTGCGCCGGTTGCGCCACGGCCAGCATCGCCAGCATCGGGCTCGCCGCGTCGAGCGCGGGGCGAACTGGCCGGGATCCGGCGTCGGCCATGGCACGCGGAGTTTCGGGCTGCCGCACCACCGGCCTGGCGCGCGGCACGGCGACCGGCCGAGCCGCAACGCTCGTCACCGCCGGGATCGCGACGGGCGCGGTCTCGGCAAACGGCTTCGTGCCGACGAGCGCATCGGCGACCCGCGACGGCGACGGCGCCGCCATGACACGAATCTGCATCGCCGCCGCCGGCACGACCAGCTCGCTGCGCTGCGGCCAGGTCCATTCCAGGCCGCCCAGCGCCGCCGCATGCAGCAGCAGCGCCGCGGTGCCGAGCAGCGCCAGCGGTTTCAGGCGGCGCTGCATCGAGGGCACCGAGCGCATCGGCTTGAGGGGTTCGACATGCGCCGACAATAGCTTGCGTTCGATATCCCTCGTTTGCCGCGCGGCATCCACCCTCCCGACACCCGAACCGCCAACCCCGCATGAAACTCGCCACCTACCAAGACGGCTCGCGCGACGGCCAGCTCGTCATCGTCTCGCGCGACCTGAGCCTGGCGCACTTCGCCAGCGGCATCGCGACCCGGCTGCAAGCCGTGCTCGACGACTGGAACTTCCTGTCGCCGCAGCTCGAAGAACTGTCGCAAACACTGAACCACGGCAAGGCCCGCCACGCCTTCGCCTTCGAGCCGAAGCAGTGCCTGGCGCCGCTGCCGCGCGCCTATCAATGGGCCGACGGCTCGGCCTTCATCAACCATGTCGAACTGGTGCGCAAGGCGCGCGCTTCCGAGGTGCCCGCGAGCTTCTACACCGACCCGCTGATGTACCAGGGCGGCAGTGACGACCTGCTGGGCCCGTGCGCCGACATCGTCTGCGCGAATGCCGACTGGGGAATCGACTTCGAGGCCGAAGTCGCCGTCATCACTGGCGATGTGCCGATGGGCATCCCGCCCGACGAAGCCATCGACGCCATCCGCCTGCTGATGCTGGCCAACGACGTGAGCCTGCGCAACCTGATCCCGGCCGAACTTGGCAAGGGCTTCGGCTTCGTGCAGAGCAAGCCCGCCACTGCCTTCAGCCCGGTGGCGGTGACGCCCGACGAGCTGGGCGCGGCGTGGCAGGGCGGGCGAGTGCACCTGAACCTGGAGAGCGTGTGGAACGGCAAGCGCGTCGGCCTGTGCAACGCCGGGCCGGAAATGACCTTCCACTTCGGCCAGCTGATCGCCCACCTGTGCAAGACCCGCAACGTGCGCGCCGGCAGCATCGTCGGCAGCGGCACCGTGAGCAACCAGGACTGGGCCTGCGGCTACTCGTGCATCGCCGAAAAGCGCGCCATCGAGACGATCGAAAGCGGCGCACCGAAGACCGCGTTCATGCAGTTCGGCGACACCGTGCGCATCGAGATGAAGGGCGCTGACGGGATGAGCGTGTTCGGGGCGATCGAGCAACGGGTGGTGGCGGCGGCCTGACCCGGGCCGCTGCCCGCGCTCAAACGTCGCCCGGCTCAAACATCGAACACCGCCTGCAGCGACGCGAAGCCCTTGACCTCGATCGGGTTGCCCGACGGGTCGCGGAAGAACATCGTCCACTGCTCGCCGGGCTGGCCCTCGAAGCGCACCTGCGGCGCCATCACGAAGGCAACGCCGTGCTCGCGCAAGCGCTGCGCCAGCGCCTGCCACTCGGCCAGCGGCAGCAGCACGCCGAAGTGCGGCATCGGCACTTGGTGGCCTCCGACCTGGCCGGTGTCGGCATTGGCGAAGGGCGCGCCGAGGTGCATCGACAACTGATGACCGAAGAAGTTGAAATCGACCCAGGTGGCGGCGCTGCGGCCTTCGGTGCAGCCGAGCACCTGGCCGTAGAAGCGGCGCGTGCTGGCGAGATCGCGAACATTGAACGACAGGTGGAACAGGCTGCGCATCGGTGGCCTTCAAGTGGGGTTCGTGCGGGCTTCAGGGTGGCTTCGGGACAGCTTCGAACCGAACGAATTCATGGCATCGTAAGGGCATGCACAAGGACCTACCGCACACCGTCAAGGTCGTCACCGTGTGGCTGCTGCTCGGGCTGATGGTGTTCCTCGGCTTGCAGTGGTGGCAGCACCGCGCCGAGCAGACGCGCTTCCAGATGCACGGTGACGCGATCGAGATCCGCCGCAGTGCCGACGGCCACTACCACTGGCCCGGCAGCGTGAACGGCCGCGCGGTCGACTTCCTGGTCGACACCGGCGCCACCGGCACCGCAATATCGGCGGCGCTGGCCAGCGAGCTCGGGCTGGAGTCGGTGGGCTCGGTGCAGTCGAGCACCGCCGGCGGCGTGGTCACCGGCCAGGTGGTGCGCGCCGACGTGCTGTTGCAAGGGGGCGTGAGCGCGCAGCGCCTGCGCGTGGTGGCCTTGCGCGCGCTAGGCACGAACCCTTTGCTCGGCATGGACGTGCTCGGCCGCCTGCGCTGGCAGCAGCGCGACGGTGTGCTGCGCATCGAAGCCGGCGCGGCGCGCTGAGGCAAACACACTCATGGCCCCGAGCCTTGCGCTTGCCCGCCGAACCGCGCAGTGCGGCGTGTTCCTGATCGGCCTCGCTTTCGGATTGTCGGTTCGCGCGCAGGTGCCCGCAGCCCCGGTCGATTGCCCACCCGAGGCGCAGGCGCCCAGCGCCGTCCAGGTGCAGGCCGGCATGCGCGCCGCGCGCGACCGGGGCTTTCTGTGGCGCATCGACAAGGACGGGCGCAGCGCCTACCTCTACGGCACGCTGCATGTCGCGAAGCTGGCCTGGACCTTCCCCGGCCCGCGCGTCGCGCAGGCGATGGCGGCCAGCGACACGCTGGCGCTCGAGATCGACCTGCACGACCCCGATGTGTTGCGCAGCCTCGTCGATGGTCTGGCCGCGGCGGCCGCCAACCCGATGTCCGAACCGCTGCCCGAGCCGCTGCGCCAGCGGCTGGCGCGCCTGGCCGCCGCCGAATGCCTTGCGCCCGAGGCGTTCAACCGCCTGAACCCCGAGCTGCAGATCGGCACGCTGCTGAGCGTGGCGGGCCGCCGCGACGGGCTCGACCCGGCTTACGGCATCGACAACGTTTTGTCGGGCTGGGGCCATGCCACGCACAAGACCGTGGTGTCGCTCGAAACCCCGGCGATGCAGTTGCGCGCCCTGCTGCTGCCCGACGCGGCCGAGCGGGTCAGCTTCGTCGAAAGCTCGCTCGACGAGCTGGAAAGCGGCCGCGCCCGCCCGCAGCTGGCGCGCATGACGCAGGTCTGGGCCGACGGCGACCTGGAGACGCTGACGCGCTTCGAGGACTGGTGCGAGTGCATGAAGACCGGCAGCGATCGCGCCGCGATGGCGCGCCTGCTCGATGATCGCAACCCGGCGCTCGCCGACGCCATCGACGCGCTGCACGCCAGCGGCAAGCGCGTCTTCGCGGCGGTCGGCAGCCTGCACATGGTCGGGCCCGGCGGCTTGCCGGCGCTGCTGGTGCAGCGCGGTTATCGGGTCGAGCACATTACGGCGAAGCCGTGATCGAAGGCACGACGGCGAAGCCGTGATCGAAGGTACGACGGCAACGCCGTGATCAACGCGATGGCGGCCGCGCTGCGGCAAGCCGCAACTCGACCATCGTGCCGCGCGCGCCGACCACCGCCCGGGCCGACGCCGAGCCCAGGTCATCGGTGCTGCACGCCACTTCATAGTCGCCCGGCTGCGCCGCGCCGAGCACGAAGCGGCCATCGGCGCCGGTCAGGGCGGCAGTGTCGGGCACCGCGCCCGGTGCCTTGACCAGGTACACGCGCGCCCCCGCCACCGGCGTGCCGGCGGCATCGAGCACGGTGCCCGAGAGGGTGCGGGCGGTCGCCGTCACGGTGCTCAGGCTTTCCACGCGATCATGTTGTTGTAGACCGCTGTGATGATGCGCGTGCCCGAGTTGGTGGTCGCACCGCCGTACGCATGAACGGCGAATGCGAAGCGTGCGCCGTTGATGATGCGGTACACCGCGCTGCCGCTCTGGCCGCCGGCGGTGTCGATGTCGTAGAAGACCTTGCGCGCGTTCACGGCGGCGATCTTGCGCGCGTCGTACCACTGGGTGCCGCCGGGCTTGTCGCCGGGGTAGCCGGAGATGTTGCCGACCGTGCCGAGCAGGTCGGCGTCGGAGTACACGCCGAAGCCGAACCAGCCGGTGGTGTTGCCGAGCTGCGTGGGCAGCAGGATCGCGCCGTAGTCGAAGTTCTCGTCGCCGCTGGCGCTGTTGGTCCAGCCGGTGACGGAGCGGAAGCTGGTGCTCGTCACCGTGCCGAACGGCAGCGCGGCGCCGTTGCGCCCCGGCATGACCTGGATCCGCTTGACCCAGCCGTCGCGCCCGGCCACGCCGCTGCCCTTGATGTGGACCACATGGCCGGCCGTCATCAGCGTGTGCGGGCCGATGAACCAGCCGGTGCCGATCCACTGCGAGTTGTCGGCGGCCGTGATCAGCAGCGAGGCATGGGCGCGCCAGGGGTAGGTCGAGGTGGCGGTGATGCGCACGCGGTCGTCGGGGCCGTGCACCGTCTCGGCATGCGGCGGCGGCGGGCCGAACGAGGCTTCGGCAATGTCGCGCAGCGCGGTCTTTTCGGGCGCGGTGTAGACGGCGGCCATCGCCGCGGCCATCTCCTTCGTCAACTGGAAGCCGACCACCGCTTCAGCGCCGTCGACACGCGGCTTCACGGTCTTGGGTTCGATGCCTTCGGCCGGCGGCGTGGACACGGCCTTCTTGATTGCGGTGGCCGCTTCTTCCGGTTGGTTCGAGTCCGACTGATGCGGGTTGGGCTTGCTGGCCCGGCTGGATGGGGTGACCACGATGGTGTCTCCTGACAAGGTTGCGGGGCCGATGCCGTGACGGGCTGTGACATCAGGGTGTTCCACCGGTCCCGAATGAACCCCCGGCGCCCACTCTAGGCCGCTGCCAGGCTGCAACCATCCTGCACCCTAGGGAGGCTGGTGCGATACCCAAACTGCGTATTGGCAGCACTGAAAGTAGATGCAGAATCAAAGCCAGACCACAGCCTGAGGAGACCCCCATGAACGACGCGTCCGGCTTCACGAAACTCGTCCCCGGTTTCGACTTTCTGCAAAGCCTGGTCAAGAACGCTGGCGCGGCCCTGCCCGGCATCGGCCAGTGGGTGGCGCCCACGCTGGACCCGAAGGAAATCGAAAAGCGCATCGAGGAGTTGCGCACCGTGCAGTTCTGGCTCGAACAGAACGTGCGCATGCTGGGTGCCACGATCCAGGCGCTCGAAGTGCAGCGCATGACCTTGTCGACACTGAAGACGATGAACGTGCAGATGGACGACTTGCGCGAGTCGATGCAGATTCGCATGCCGACTGTCACGCCGGTGGCTGCGCCCGCACCCGCACCCGCCCCCAAGGCCGCTTCGCCGGCCGCGCCCGAGCCTGAAACCGAACCCGAAGCGCAGCTCGCTGCTGATGCCGGCGCAACCCCGGCTGCGACCGGCGCGGTCGATCCGATGCAGTGGTGGGGCGCGCTGACCAAACAGTTCGCGGAACTGGCCACCAGCGCGATGAAAGACACCTCGGGTGACGCCGCCCGCACGCTGGCCGGCGCGATGGTCAAGCAGACGCTCGACAGCGCCGGCGCGGCCGTCAAGTCAGTCCAAAAGGCCGCCGGTGCAGCGGCTTCAGCAGGCAAGGCGAAGGCGGCCCCCACGCCATCGGTGAAGCGCAAGCCCGCGCCGCGCAAGGCCGCCACGAGACGCGGCTGAGACCGGCTCGCCGGCAGCCACCACCGCACGCATCGATGAACCTGTTTCTGCACGGCCACGCCACGCACCCCGACGCGCACATGGCGCTGGCCCTGGCCGCGGCGCAGGTCGAGGCGCAGCGCCAGCGGCGCAGCGCGGTGCAGGGCGCGGCCGCATCGACATCCGTGCCCACGCTCGGCTGGCTCTACCTCACCGATCACTTCGCGCCGCATGCCGACCGCCTGCTGGCCGAAGTGCGCCAGCGCTGGCCGGGTGTGGCGTGGGTCGGCGCGACCGGCATCGGCATCGCGGCCGGCGGCGTCGAATACTTCGACGAGCCGGCCCTGGCGCTGATGCTGTGCGATCTGCCGCGCGCGCAATTCCGCGTCTTCTCGGGCGCCCAGCCGCTCGCCGGCTTCGCGGCGCAGACGGCCCAGGTGCATGGCGACCCGGCCACCGCCGACCTGCCCGAGCTGATCCACGAGATGAGTGCGCGCACCGCGTCGGGCTATGTGTTCGGCGGCCTCGCCTCGGGTCGGGCCGGCGCGCTGCACATCGCCGACGGCGTGCTGAGCGGTGGCCTGTCCGGCGTGGCCTTCGGGGCCGGCGTGGCGCTGGTCTCGCGCGTCACCCAAGGCTGCCAGCCGGTCGGGCCGCTGCGCCGCGTGACGGGCACCGAGCGCAATGTCGTCACCACGCTCGACGGCGAGCCGGCGCTCGATTGCCTGCTGCGCGATCTGCACCTTGAAGGCGTGGCGCCGCGCGCCGCGCTGCCACGCTTGCAGCAGATCCTGGTCGGCCTGAGCGACGCGCCTGTCGAGGTCAGCGCATTGGCAGCGTCGAACGCTTCTTCCAATGTCAATGCCAACGTCAGCGAGGCTGGCGACACCACAGCGCCGCCGCGCAGCCACGCCTTCGACAGCATCGCGCGGCGCGGTGCGTTCGGCGCCGACACGCGCGTGCGCCACCTCGTCGGCATCGACTCCGGGCGCCGCGGCATTGCCATCGCCGACCTGGCCGCGCCCGGCATGCAGCTCGCGTTCTGTACCCGCGACGCCGCCGCCGCGCGCCGCGACCTGACCCGCATCTGCGCCGAGGTGCGCGAAGAGGTCGAGCCCGGCGCCATCGCCGGTGCGGTCTACGTGAGCTGCGCCGGGCGCGGCGGTCCGCACTTCGGCGCGCCATCGGCCGAACTCGCCATCGTCCGCCATGCGCTCGGCGACGTGCCGCTGGTCGGCTTCTTCGCCGCCGGCGAGATTGCGCATCGCCATCTGTACAGCTTCACCGGTGTCCTAACGGTCTTTCCAAGCCGCAACTGAGTGCCTGCACGAGTTCGGGCTGGTCAAGGCCCAACTCTTGCGATCAAGGGTCAGGTCAATGTTCGCTGCCGCACAGTGCGAACGCGGCGGGGCGCCTTAGTATTGCGGTCCCACCGCCCGCCGCATTCCCACAGACAGCGCCTGCCGATTCGACCCGGCCGGCATCGACTGTCAGGCCGGCGCCGGGTTTGCCCATGACGACCATGACGACCAGGAGACAGACATGATCTGGCAGCAAATCTACGACCCGTTCCACAACATGATCATCTCGACGCTGCTGGCCGCGGTGCCGGTGGTGGTGATGCTGGTGGCGCTCGGTTTCCTGCACATCAAGGCCCACATCGCCGCCGGGCTGGGGCTGTTGGCGGCCGTGGTGGTGGCGGTGTTTGCCTACGGCATGCCGGCCGGCATGGCGGGCACGGCGGCGATGTACGGTGGCTTCACGGGGCTGCTGCCGATCGGCTGGATCGTGCTCAACATCATCTTCCTGCAGCAGCTCGCTGAGCAGAACGGCAGCTTCAAGATCCTCCAGGATTCGCTCTCGGGCATCACCGAAGACCGACGCCTGCAGCTGCTGCTGATCGCGTTCTGCTTCGGCGCCTTCTTCGAGGGCGCGGCCGGCTTCGGCACGCCGGTGGCAGTCACCGCCGGCATCCTGATCGGCCTGGGTTTTTCGCCGCTCGCCGCTTCGGGCCTGAGCCTGATTGCGAACACCGCGCCGGTGGCCTTCGGCGCGCTCGGCACACCGGTCATCACGCTGGCCAAGGTGCACGGCTACGACCTGATGGAGGTCACCGCGATGATTGGCCGGCAACTCCCGTTCTTCTCGCTGCTGGTGCCGTTCTGGCTGATCTGGGCCTTCGCCGGGCGCAAGGCGATGTGGGAGATCTGGCCGGCGATCCTGGTCACCGGGCTGTCGTTCGCGATCCCGCAATACCTGGTGTCGAACTTCATCGGGCCGGAGCTGGTGGACATCATCGCGGCCATCGTCTCGATGCTGGCGCTGATACTGTTCCTGCGCGTCTGGCAGCCGAAGAAGGTCTGGACCTCGCCCTCGATGAAAAGCCACGACATCAGCGCTGCCGAAGCCAAGCCGCCGCGTGCGCCGGTGCGCCACGCCCGCGCCGACCTGGTCCGCGCCTGGACGCCGTGGGCCATCCTGACCGTGTTCGTCTTCGTCTGGGGCCTGCCGCCGGTGAAGGCGGTGCTGAACAGCCTGTTCGCACCGGCCTTCCCGATCGCCGGGCTGCACAACCTGGTGATGAAGGTGCCGCCAGTCGTGCCCACGCCGCACACCGAGGCCGCCGTCTACACGCTGAACCTGCTGTCGGCCACCGGCACCGGCATCTTGCTGGCGGCCATCCTTGGTGCGCTGGTGATGAAGTACAACCCGTTCGAGATCGTCAAGACCTGGCTGCGCACGCTCTGGCTGGTGCGCTACTCGCTGCTGACCATCGTGCTGATGCTGGGCCTGGGCACCTTGACGCGCTACTCGGGCACCGACACCACGCTCGGCCTGGCATTTGCCAACACCGGCGTGTTCTACCCCTTCTTCGGCACTTTGATGGGCTGGATCGGGGTGGCGATGACGGGCTCTGACACCGCTTCGAACGTGCTCTTCGGCGGCATGCAGAAGGTCGCCGCCGAGCAGCTCGGCCTGAGCGCCAACCTGATGGGCGCGGCGAACAGTTCGGGCGGCGTGATGGGCAAGATGATCGACGCCCAATCGATCGTCGTCGCCAGCACTGCGACGCGCTGGTTCAACCACGAAGGCGACATCCTGCGCTTTGTGTTCTTCCATTCGATCGCACTCGCCTGCCTGGTCGGGCTGTATGTGACGATGCAGGCCTATGTGTGGCCCTTCACCTTGATGGTGGTGCACTAGACGCTAAAGTTCGACGCTGCGCTTGATGAACCCGAAGGAACGCGTGATGAATGCCCCCTTGCCCGCCGGCGCCGTGCTCGAATCAGCTGACCTTGCCGACGCCGCCGCCGCCGCCGCCGCGGCCGCCGCTGAGGCGTCGCAGCGCCACACGCGCCAGCGCGCGGTGGTCGCGGCGCTTGCGCCACTGCTGCCGGCGCACGCCTTGCTCTGGCACCGCGAAGACACCTTGCCGTATGAGTGCGACGGCCTGACCGCGTACCGCGAGCAACCGCTCGTCGTCGCCTTGCCCGAGACCGAAGCCCAGGTGGCAGCCGTGCTGCGCGCCTGCCACGCACTCGACGTGCCGGTGGTCGCGCGCGGCGCCGGCACGGGCTTGTCGGGCGGCGCGCTGCCGAACCGGCTCGGCGTGACCCTGAGCCTGGCCAAGTTCAACAAGATCGTGAAGGTCGATGCGGTGGCGCGCACCGCCACGGTTCAATGCGGCGTGCGCAACCTGGCGATCAGCGAAGCCGCCGCGAAGTACGGCCTGTACTACGCGCCCGACCCGAGCAGCCAGATCGCCTGCACCATCGGCGGCAACGTGGCCGAGAACTCAGGCGGCGTGCACTGCCTGAAGTACGGCCTGACCTTGCACAACGTGCTGCGCGTGCGCGGCTTCACCGTTGAGGGCGAGGCGGTCGTGTTCGGCTCCGAGGCGCTCGACTGCGCCGGGCTCGACCTGATGAGCGTGCTGGTCGGCAGCGAAGGCATGCTGGCGGTGACGCTCGAAGTGACCGTCAAGCTGATCCCCAAGCCGCTGCTGGCGCGCTGCATCATGGCCAGCTTCGACGACGTTCGCAAGGCCGGCGACGCGGTCGCCAACGTGATCGCCGCCGGCATCATTCCGGCCGGGCTGGAGATGATGGACAAGCCGATGACGGCCGCCGTCGAAGACTATGTGCACGCCGGCTACGACCTCGACGCGGTCGCGATCCTGCTCTGCGAAAGTGACGGCACGCCGGAAGAAGTGGCCGAGGAAATCGGCCGCATGGAAGCCGTGCTCGCGGCCAGCGGCGCGACAAGGCTGGAGGTCAGCGCCGACGAAGCGCAGCGTTTGAAATTCTGGAGCGGGCGTAAGAACGCCTTCCCCGCCACCGGCCGGCTGAGCCCCGACTACATGTGCATGGACTCGACCATTCCGCGCCGCCGCGTCGCCGACATCCTGATGGCCATCGAAGCGATGGAGAAGAAGTACCGGCTGCGCTGTCTGAACGTGTTCCATGCCGGCGACGGCAACCTGCACCCGCTGATCATGTTCGACGCCAACGACGCCGACGAACTGCACCGCTGCGAACTGTTCGGCGCCGACATCCTTGAAACCAGTGTGCGCATGGGCGGTACCGTATCGGGCGAGCACGGCGTGGGCATCGAGAAGCTGTCGGCGATGTGCGTGCAGTTCGCACCCGCCGAGCGCGAACAGATGCTGGCGTTGAAGCGCGCCTTCGACCCGAAGGCGCTGCTCAATCCGGGCAAGGTGATCCCGTCGTTGGCGCGCTGCGCCGAGTACGGCAAGATGCACGTGAAGCGCGGGCTGCTGCCGTTCCCCGACCTGCCGCGGTTCTGATGATGGACCGCACCGATCCGGCCCTGCAGGGGCTCATCGACCGCGTCCACGGCGCCGTCGCCAGCGGCGCGCCGCTGTGCATTCGCGGCGGTGGCAGCAAGAGCTTCTACGGTGAGGCAGCGCAAGGCGAGGTGCTCGACACGCGCGCGCTTACCGGCACCTCAAGCTATGAGCCGACCGAACTCGTCGTGACGACGCGCTGCGGCACGCCGCTGGCCGAACTCGAAGCGCTGCTCGCAACCAAAGACCAGTGCCTGCCGTTCGAGCCGCCACACTTTGGCGCGCCCGGCAAGACCGCAGCAGAACGCGGTGCCACCGTCGGCGGCATGGTGGCCGCCGGCCTGGCCGGCCCGGCCCGCGCGGCCGTCGGCTCGGTACGCGACTACGTGCTCGGCGCCACCCTGCTGAACGGCCGTGGCGAAGTGCTGACCTTCGGCGGCCAGGTGATGAAGAACGTTGCCGGCTACGACGTGTCGCGCTTGCTGGCGGGCTCGCTCGGCACACTCGGCGTGATCCTCGAAGTCTCGTTGAAGGTGCTGCCGCTGGCGCCGGCCACGCTGACGCTGCGGCTCGAACTCGATCAAGCCAGCGCCCTCGCGCGCCTCAACGGCTGGGGCGGTGAGCCGCTGCCGCTGAACGCCAGCGCCTGGTGGGACGGCAACCTGGTGGTGCGCCTGAGCGGTGCCGTCGCGGCGGTGCATGCGGCGCGCTCGCGGATCGGCGGCGATGTGGTCAGCGCCGACGACGCGGCGCCGTTCTGGCAAGGCCTGCGCAACCACGACGACGACTTCTTCGCCGCCGCGCATGTCGCCGTGTACGGCGCAGCCGGCGCGGCACTGTGGCGCCTGTCGGTGCCGCAGACCGCCGCGCCGCTGGCGCTGCCCGGCGAGCTGCTGATCGAATGGGGCGGCGCGCAGCGCTGGCTGTGCAGCACAGCGCCGGCCGCGAGCGTGCGCGAGACCGCGTTGCAAGCCGGCGGCCACGCCACGTTGTTTGCGGCGCAAGACAAGTCGGCCGGCGTGTTCGCGCCGCTGCCGGCGCCGCTGGCCCGCATCCACCGCGAGCTGAAAAAATCGTTCGACCCGGCCGATGTGTTCAACCCGGGACGGCTCTACCCCGCGCTCTGATTCCGAGCCCCCGAACTCCGGCCCATCAAGCATTCATGCAAACCAATCTCGCCCTCGAATTCAAAGCCACGGCCGACGGCATCGAGGCCGAAGCCATTCTGCGCAAGTGCGTGCACTGCGGCTTCTGCAACGCGACCTGTCCGACCTATCAACTGCTCGGCGACGAGCTCGACGGCCCGCGCGGCCGCATCTACCTGATGAAGCAGGTGCTCGAAGGCGCGCCCGTCACCCGCAGCACACAGCTCCACCTCGACCGCTGCCTGACCTGCCGGAATTGCGAAACCACCTGCCCGTCGGGCGTGCAGTACGGCAACCTGGTCGAGATCGGCCGGCGCATCGTCGATGCGCGCGTCGAGCGGCCTGCGCCCGAGAAGGCGCTGCGCTGGCTGCTGAAGGAGGGCCTCACGTCGCCGCTGTTCACGCCCGCGATGAAGCTCGGCCAGCTGGCGCGGCCGCTGTTGCCGGCGTCGCTGCAGAACAAGGTGCCGGCGAAGGCACCCGCCCAGGCGCACCGCTGGCCGACGCGCATGCATGCGCGCAAGGTCTTGCTGCTGATGGGCTGCGTGCAGCCGGCCATGATGCCCAACATCAACAGCGCCACCGCACGCGTGCTTGACGCCGCCGGCATCCAGACGCTGGTGGCCGATGGCGCCGGCTGCTGCGGTGCGATCCGCGCCCACCTCGGCGACCAGGCCGGCGGTCTGGCCGACATGCGGCGCAACATTGATGCGTGGTGGCCGCTGGTATCGGCGGCCGACAGCAGTGTCGAGGCGATCGTGATGAACGCCTCGGGCTGCGGTGTGACGGTGAAGGAATACGGCCACGCGCTGGCCACTGACGCGGCCTACGCCGACAAGGCCCGCCGGATCAGCGCCCTGACGCGTGACCTGAGCGAGCTGCTGCCCGACCTGGTGCCGGCACTGCGTGACCAGGTCAAGCCGGGCAAGGTGACACAGCTCGCGTTTCATCCGCCGTGCACCTTGCAGCACGGCCAGCAACTGCGCGGCGGGGTCGAGACGCACCTGAACGCGCTCGGCTTCGAGGTGCAGGTGGCCGGTGAAGAAGCGAACCTGTGCTGCGGCTCGGCCGGCACCTACTCGGTGCTGCAACCCAAGCTCGCCTACGCGCTGCGGGATCGCAAGCTCGCCAACCTGGCGCCGCTGGCGCCGCAGGTGATCGTGTCGGCCAACATCGGTTGCATCCAGCACCTGCAGACCGGCACGACGACGCCGGTCAAGCATTGGGTCGAGGTGCTGGACGAAGCGTTGGTCTGATGGTTGGAGAGAGACAACTCACTCACCGCAGAGGCGCGGAGTACGCAGAGGATCGCAGAGGAATTCAATTTCCTTCTTGTATTGACTCTGCGCAACTCTGCGTACTCCGCGCCTCTGCGGTGGTGAGTTGGCACCTGAATGTAGGCGGCGCACCTCGCTACGCCGACGCCTTTTTCTCCACGCACTCGCTCAACCACACCTTGATCAACGACTGATACGGCACGTCGCGCCGATTCGCCTCGATGCGCAAGGCTTCCAGCAGGCCGATCGGCAGGCGCAGCGAAATCGACTTGGAGGTCGGCTTCAGGTTCGGCAGGCGCACGATTTGGGCTCGGCGCCAGTCGACGCGGTCGGTCGAGTCGTGGGTCTCCCAGAAGGTGCGCTCTTCGGCCTCGGAGGCAAAGGTCGGCGTGGCTTTCAGCGCGCGCGGCGAACGCGCGCGGGCGGGGATGGAGGTAGCGGTAGCACTGGCGGCACGCCTGCCCTTCGAGACGGATTCAACGATCTTGACCATACACAGTCCTTTCCTTGCGATGCATGTCGCGTGCCGAAATCACGCGGATGAACGTGCCGTGGTTGCGGCATGTGAATGTCACGTGCAGCAGGCGGAGCCGGTCGGTGCGGCCCAGGGCATGCCAACGCGGCTCGGTACCCGAATGCGCCTGCTCTTCGACTATCAGTAAAGGTTCGTTGAAGAAAACCTGTTCCGCCTCGGGCATGGACACGGCGTGCTTCAACTCGCTCTTGCGCTCGTTACCACCGTCCCACTCGAAACCTTCGACCCGGTCCCAATCGATCATCGGTGTATGTTATCAACGTATACGTTCGGCAGCGCCCGAATCTGCGCCATGATTCCGAATGCTCGGGCGCATCGCAGCCGCTCAGCGCTGTCCGCTCCACCACCTTCGCAAGGTTCATCATCGGCCTCTTCCTTCTCAAGCGCCTCGCCACCTTCGTGGCCACCTTGCTGGCCGCGTCGCTGGTGATCTTCGCGGTGCTCGACATCCTGCCGGGCAATGCGGCCGATGTGATGCTGGGCGAATCGGCCAGCGTCGAAGCGCGCCAGGCGCTGGTCGCCAAACTCGGGCTCGACCGCCCGCCCGCCGCGCGCTACGTCGCTTGGTTGAAAGGGCTGGCGACCGGCGAACTGGGCGACAGCGTTTCGTACTCCACACCGGTTGCCGAGTTGATCCGCGAACGGCTCGCCGTCAGCGCGCCGCTGGCGCTGATGGCGATGTTGTTGACCAGCGCGATCGCGCTCACGCTCGGCCTGTACGCGGCCTCGCACCACAACCGGCTCGGCGACGTGGGCGTGATGGCGGCGAGCCAGATCGGCATCGCGATCCCGAACTTCTGGTTCGCGATTCTGCTGATCCTGCTGTTCGCGGTGAGGCTGCAATGGTTCGCGGCGGGCGGCTTTCCGGGCTGGTCGGTCGATGACGGCGGCGGGCCGTGGCCGGCCTTCAAGGCGCTGCTGCTGCCGGCCCTGGCGCTGGCCGTGGTGCAGGCCGCGATCCTGGCACGCATCACGCGCTCGGCAGTGCTCGACGTGATGCGTGAAGACTTCGTGCGCACCGCGCGCGCCAAGGGCCTGAGCCGGCGCCAGGTGCTGTGGCGCCACGTGCTGCGCAACGCCTTCGTGCCGGTGCTCACGGTGATGGGCCTGCAGTTCGCGAACCTGCTCACCGGCACGGTCGTGATCGAGAACGTGTTCTCGCTGCCGGGCCTGGGGCGGCTGGTGTTCCAGGCGATCGCGAACCGGGACCTGATCGTGGTGCGCAACGTGGTGATGCTGCTGGCGGCCAGCGTCATCGTCATCAACTTCATCGTCGATGTGCTGTACGTGGTGATCGATCCGAGGCTGAAGGTGAGTGGGGGATGAAACTCAATTCATTCACCGCAGAGGAACTGAGTTTGCGGAGTTGGCGCAGAGTCAATTCAAGATGGATTTTTCCTTTCTTGAACTCTGCGCAACTCCGTCAACTCCGTCCCTCTGCGGTGACGTATTTCCACGGCCACCCATGAGCTTCGCCCAGCGCGCCCTGCGCCACAAGAGCTTCGGGGTCGGCGGCGTGCTGGTGGCGTTGCTGATCGCCACGGCCTTGCTGTCGTTCGTCTGGACGCCTTACCCGGCCGCCGAGATCGACATCCCGAACAAGCTGCAACTGCCGAGCGCCGCGCACTGGCTGGGCACCGACAGCCTGGGGCGCGACATCGTCTCGCTGCTGATCATCGGGGCGCGCAACGGCGTCGCGGTGGGCGTGATCGCGGTCGGCATCGGCATCGCGTTCGGCGTCGCGCTCGGCCTCGTCGCGGCGGCGCGACGCGGCTGGGTCGAAGAGGCGGTGATGCGGTTCTCCGACTTCACCTTCGCGTTCCCGGCGCTGCTCACGGCCATCATGCTGACCGCCTTGTACGGGCCGGGCCTGCTGACCTCGATCGTCGCGATCGGCATCTTCAACGTGCCGGTGTTCGCACGCATCACGCGCGCCGCCGCCAGCGGCGTGTGGGCGCGCGAATTCGTGCTGGCCGCGCGCGCCTGCGGCAAGGGCGCGCTGCGCATCACGCTCGACCATGTGCTGCCGAACATCGCCGCGATCCTGGTGGTGCAGGCGACGATCCAGTTTGCCGTCGCGATCCTCGCGGAGGCGGCGCTGAGCTACCTCGGCCTGGGCACGCAACCGCCGCAGCCGTCGTGGGGCCGGATGCTGAACGAAGCGCAGACGCTGATGTTCAAGGCGCCGCTGCTGGCGGTGTACCCGGGGCTGGCGATCGCGCTCTCGGTGCTCGGCTTGAATCTGATGGGCGACGGCCTGCGCGACTTGATGGACCCTCGATTGGCGCGGGCCCGATGAGCCCGGCAAACGCCGGCAACACCGACGGCGCTGCGCCCCTGCTCGCCGTCACCAACCTGCGCGTGCGCCTGAACACCGCGCGTGGCCCCGCCGACGCATTGCGCGGCATCGACCTCCACCTCGCCCACGGCGCCACGCTCGGCCTGATCGGCGAGAGCGGCTGCGGCAAGTCGATGACGGCGCTGGCATTGATGGGGCTGCTGCCCGACGGTGCCCAGGTCAGCGGCAGCATTCGCCTGAACGGCCGGGAGCTCGTCGGCCTGGACGACGCGGCGATGTGCGCGCTGCGCGGCGACCGCATCGGCATGGTGTTCCAGGAACCGATGACGGCGCTGAACCCGCTGCACAGCATCGGCGATCAGGTGGCCGAGCCGCTGCGCCTGCATCGCGGCATCGGCCGCCGCGCGGC
>JANXZA010000094.1 GCA_025355745.1 Rhizobacter sp.
CGAGTCGGCCGAAGACGTGTCGCTGAACGAAGTGCAGCAGTTGCCGAAGCAAGCCAAGCTCGTGCGCTACAACGCCGAGCTGCCAATCGAGACCTTCGACTTCATCGTCATCGACGAATGCCACCGCAGCATCTACAACCTGTGGAAGCAGGTGCTCGACTGGCAGCTCGGCGTTGTAGCGCACGAGCTTGGCTTGCTTCGGCAACTGCTGCACTTCGTTCAGCGACACGTCTTCGGCCGACTCGTCGATGGGCTCGCCCGAGAGCACCGAGTACATCCGCTGGATGGTGCTGATGACGACCTGCGCGTGCGGGTCGACGTGGCTCGACGCCAGCCGCTGCACGTTGTACAGCTCGGTGAACTTGCGGCCATCGTCGGGCGGCGTGTAGGCCATGAACTCCTGATGCGCCTGCTTGCCGAGGTTGCGCGTGTCGACGAGAAACAGCACGCGCTTCGCACCGCCGAACTTGAGCAGGCGGTAGACCGAGGTGATCGCGGTGAAGGTCTTGCCGGCGCCGGTGGCCATGTGAACCAGCGCGCGCGGCTTGTTCAGCGCGAGCGATTGCTCCAGCCCCGTGACGGCGCTGACCTGGCAATCGCGCAGGTTGCGCTCGGGCAGCGCGGGCATGTGCTCAGTCAGCCGCCGTCGCAATGTGTCGGGCTGCGCCAGCAATTCGGCCAGGTGCTCGGGGCGAAAGAAATGGAACAGCTCGCGGGAGCGCGGCGCCGGGTCGCGGCCATCGGTGAAGCGGATCACCTGGCCGGTGCTCTCGAACAGGAAGGGCAGCGGCGCGGCTTGTACGCGCCACTTGAGCGCGCTGCCGGCGTAGCGCGCGGTCTGCTCTTCGACGAAGGTCAGGATGGTGGGGTCGGGCTTGGCCTCGATCACGCCGACGGGTGTGCGGTCGATGAACAGCACGTAGTCGGCTGGGCCGGTGTCGGTCGGGTATTCGCGCACTGCCACCCCGCCGCCGGCACCGAGATTGAGTTGCTTCAGGTCCTGCACCGCCCAGCCGGCGGTGGCGAGCTTCGCGTCGATGTGTTGGCGGGCCAGGGCTTCGGGGGTCATGGGAGCGCCGATTGTCGGGGCAGCCAGTACTTCTGCCTTCGGACGCGCGGAAGCCGGATCAGGTCGGGTCAGACCACCGCCGCCTCCAGCGCATCGATGAACACCTTCGCCACATCGAAGCCGCTCTGCTGCGTGATCTCCTGAAAGCCGGTCGGGCTGGTGACGTTGATCTCGGTCACGCAGGTGCCGATCATGTCCAGGCCGACGAGCATCAGGCCACGGGCCGCGAGCACCGGGCCGATGGCCTCGGCCACCGCGCGGTCGTGCGCGCTCAAAGGCTGGGCCACGCCCTTGCCGCCGACCGCCAGATTGCCGCGAATCTCGCTGCCCTGCGGGATGCGCGCCAGTACGTGCGGCACCGGCACGCCGGCAATGATCAGGATGCGCTTGTCGCCCTGCACGATCTCATGCAGGTAGCGCTGCACCATCACGGTTTGCGCGCCGCCGAGGTTCAGGGTTTCGATGATGCTGCCCAGGTTCAGGCCGTCCGGCCCGACCCGGAAGATGCCCATGCCGCCCATGCCGTCGAGCGGCTTCAGGATGATGTCTTTGTGTTCGGCGTGAAAGCGCTTGATGTCGCTTGCGTCGCGCGTCACCAGGGTCGCCCCGATGAACTGCGGGAACTCGAGGATCGCGAGTTTTTCAGGGTGGTCGCGCAGCGCCCTCGGCTTGTTGAAGACGCGTGCACCTTCGCGCTCGGCCTGTTCGAGCAGGTGGGTGGCGTAGAAGTATTCGCTGTCGAACGGCGGGTCCTTGCGCATGATGATCGCGCCGACGTCGGCCAGCGCCACCGGCACCTCATCGGGGGCCTGTTGCTTCGCGATGAACCAGTCGTGCGCGCCGCCCGTCAGTGTGATCTCGCGCACGAAGGCAGTGACCCGGCCACCGCGCTGCCACATGATGTCTTGCGGGCCGCAGGCCATCAGTTCGTGGCCGCGCGCGGTGGCCTCGCGCATCATCGCGAAGGT
Source organism: Rhizobacter sp. (assembly GCA_025355745.1). Lineage (GTDB taxonomy): Bacteria > Pseudomonadota > Gammaproteobacteria > Burkholderiales > Burkholderiaceae_C > LMDS01. The sequence goes on from JANXZA010000094.1 coordinate 2,038, forward strand.
CGAGTCCTTGTAGGTCTTGAAGGTTTCAAGCGGGTCGGCGATGAACAGCAGTTTCATGGGCTTCATGCCTTGAATCGTCAGGCAGGCCGACGGGGCCGCCACTGTTGCACAAAAAGCGCGAAAGCGCCGGCCACCACGCCCCAGAACGCGGAGCCGATGCCGGCCAGGCTGACACCGCTGAGCGTGACGAGGAAGGTGATCAGCGCGGCTTCGCGGTAAGCATCGTCTCGCAGAGCCTGCGCCAGCCCGCCGCCGATGCTGCCGAGCAGCGCCAGCCCGGCAATGGCTGCCACCAGTTCGCGCGGGAAGGCGCTCAGCAGGCCGGTGACGGCCGCGCCGAACAGGCCGATCACGCAGTAGAGCGCGCCGCTGCACACGGCGGCCATGTAGCGCTTGGCCGGGTCGGGGTGTGCCTCGCGGCCCATGCAGATGGCCGCGGTGATGGCCGAGAGGTTCAGCGCGAAGGCGCCGAACGGCGCCAGCACCAGCGTTGCCAGGCCAGTGAGCGTGATGACTTTCGAGATCGGCATGTCGTAGCCAGCGGCGCGGATCGCCGCCACGCCGGGCAGGTTCTGCGATGCCATCGTGACGACGAACAGCGGCAGCGCCAGGCTGACGGTGGCGCGCCAGGTGAACTCGGGCGCGGTGAACACCGGCAGCGTCAGCCCCCACTGCACCGTGCCCAGGTGCAACTGGTCCAGGGCCGCCGCGTACCCCACACCGACCGCCAACACGCCGGGCACCGCGTATCGCGCCCAGAGCCGCCGGCCGACGAGGTACGCCACGAGCATCAGCAGCACCAGCGTGAAGGCCGACTTGAGTGCGACGAAGGCATCGAGGCCGAAGCGCGTGAGCACGCCCGCCAGCAGCGCGCTGGCGATCGGCATCGGAATGCGGCCCAGCAGGCGCTCGAACCAGCCGGTGACGCCGAACACGGTGATCAGCAGCGCGCAGACGATGAAGGCACCGGTCGCCTGCGCCATGCCGAAGCCACCGGCCGCGCCCGCCACGCCGGCCGTGGCCAGCACCGCCGCGCCCGGCGTGCTCCAGGCCACCATCACCGGCTGGCGCAGCCACAGCGACGGCAGGACGCTGCACAGCCCCATGCCCAGCCCCAGGGCCCACATCCACGAGCCGAGTTGAGCCGGCGTGGCGCCCAGTGCGGTGGCGGCCTGGAACACGATCGCCACCGAACTCGTGAAGCCGACCAGCACCGCGACGAAACCGGCGCTGGCAGCGGAAAGCGAGAGGTCGGCGAGCGGGCTGAAGACGGGACGCATCGGAAGAGGATAGCGCCGCGCCACGCGGCGACCGGGCATCGACACTGCAATTGAAAGATTGATGCAGTGATGCTAAGATGCCGCACCACAATGACATCAAAGCATCAAGATGCGAACCACCCTCGACATCGACGCAAGCGCCCTCGAAGCCGCACGCCAGTTGGCAGCGCACCGCGCACAGTCGCTCGGCAGCGTGGTCTCGGAGCTGATCCTGAAGGGCTTGCGGGCCGGCCCGCCGGTAGGCCGCAAGGGCGGCTTCCCGGTGTTCGCCGCCGTCGGCAAGCCGATCACTCTGGACGACGTGAAGAGCGCCGAGGACGAGGCTTGACGCGGCTGGCCCCGGCCCGCGTCTGGCTGCTCGACGCGAACCTGCTGATTGCGCTCACGCAGGCTTCGCACGTTCACCATGGCGAGGCCCATACCTGGCTCGACCAGATCGGCAAGCGGCACTGGGCGACATGCGCCCTGACCCAGCTCGCCTTCGTTCGCCTGACCAGCAACCCGCGCGTGGTGGGCGACAGCATCAGCCCGGCCCGGGCGATGCAGGCACTGGCCTCGATGACGGGCCAGCCGCAACACGAATACTGGGCCGATGCGCCCGAGCCGCTTCAGCTGCCGACCTTGGCGAACGCGGCCCTGGTTGGCCACCGCCAGGTCACCGACGCCTATCTGCTCGGCATGGCGGTGCTGCGCCGCCAATGCCTGGCCACGCTCGACCGCAGCCTGCTCACGTTTGCGCAGGCAGGCGGGCTGTCAGCGCACGTCGAACTCGTCAGCGCACAACCCTTGGTTCAGGAGCCGGTCACGCTGTATCGCGCTCGCCGCAAGGTCGGCTGAAGCGCGCGTTCGCCCTCAGATCTCGACCTTCGACCCCAGCTCCACCACCCGATTCGTCGGCTGGCTCAGGAAGCTGGGCCGCGCCGCCACCAAAGGCTGCGTCAGGCGTGGCTCTGGCGGCGGCGAGCACCGACGCACAGGGCCACCATGCCGAGCGCCAGCAGCGTGTAAGTGGACGGTTCGGGAACTGCGGCCAGGGCCACGTCGATGTTGTCGATGTTGTACGAGGTGCCGAAGCCGGTCAACGAGATCAGCAGGAAGTCAATCAGCGACGCGTCGACGTTCGCCACCGTGTCGAAGCCGAACGGACCGAAACGCCCGGCCACCACGCCGGCCTGGCTGAACACCGTGGCGCCGAGCTTCATGCCGATGAAGGTGTAGTCGGCAGCACCCTTGTTGGCCGCCAGATCGGCCCCGGCGAATGAGAACAACGCGACGCCATGCGACACCTCGATCGTTCCGGAAGCCGACCCACAGGCCGCACCGCCGAACAGGCTGGGCACCGGGTTGCCGAACAACATGCCCACGCACAGATCCCCGGCGACGGTTGCCATCTCGAACCCCCCCGCTTCGGTGTGGCCGCCGAACGGGTCTCCATTCGCACCGGGGAGCGTGTCGAAGGTGAGCACGACGGCCATCGCCTGGGTCGCTGCGAAGGCCAGGGAGGCGACGAAGGCGCGGCGCACGCAAAGATTTGGCCTTGTCATGACGGGCTCCCGGGCTTCGACGCGGCGTGGAAGTGCGCCGCTCTCACAGAACAGGTGCCGGCGGCCCGAGCGAACCCCTTCAACTGTGGGCGTAAAGCGCCTGCGGCCGGCCTCAGATCTCGACCTTCGACCCCAGCTCTACCACCCGGTTCGTCGGCAGGCTCAGAAAGTCAGCCGCCGCTGCCGCGTTGCGGTGCATGCCGGCGAAGAGCTTTTCGCGCCAGGCAGCCATGCCGCTGCCGATGGTGGGGATGACGATGTCGCGCGACAGGAAGTAAGAGGTGTCCATCGCGTCGATCACGCAGCCCTGGCGTTCCAGCAGCGCCAGCGCCTCGGGCACGTCGGGCTCATTCTTGAAGCCGAAGTTGAGCGTGACCTGCCAGCAGTCGTGGCCGAGCGGCGCCATTTCGCAGCGCTTGTCGAAGCCGATCCACGGCACCTCGTGCTGCTTCACGGTCACGAACAGGTTGGTGGCGTGCAGCACCTTGTTGTGCTTCAGGTTGTGCAGCAGTGCATTCGGCGTGATGCCCTGTTCGCTGACGAGGAACACGGCCGTCCCCTGCACGCGGGTCGGCGGGCTGACGAACACGGCTTCGAGAAAACTCGTCAGGTCGATCGCGTCTTCGCGCAGGCGTGCCGCCATCAGCTTGCGGCCCTGCTTCCAGGTCATCATCAGCAGGAACATGATCGCGCCGATCGCAACCGGAAACCAGCCGCCGTCGAAGACCTTCACGACGTTCGCGCTGAAGTAGACGAAGTCGACGATGAAAAAGAAGCCAGTCGCCGCGAAACACAGCGACCACGGGTACTTCCAGCCATAGCGGATCACGAAGAAGGTCATCGTGGTGGTGATCAGCATGTCGATCGTCACCGCGATGCCGTAGGCTGCCGCCAGCTTGGTGGTCGACTGGAACACGACCACGGCAATGACGATGCACACGTACAGGCCCCAGTTGATGAACGGCACGTAGATTTGCCCGGCCTCCTTGACGGAGGTGTGCAGGATCCGCAGCCGGGGCAGGTAGCCGAGCTGGATCGCCTGCTTGGTGACCGAGAACGCGGCCGTGATCAGCGCCTGCGAGGCGATCACCGTGGCGCAGGTGGCCAGCCCGATCAGCGGGTACAGCGCCCAGGCCGGCGCCATCTCGAAGAACGGGTTGCCGACCTTGCTCGGGTGCTCCAGCAGCATCGCGCCTTGGCCGAAGTAGTTGAGCACCAGCGCCGGCATCGCCAGGCTGAACCATGCAAGGCGGATCGGCCGCTTGCCGAAGTGGCCCATGTCGGCATAGAGCGCTTCGGCGCCGGTCACGCACAGCACCACCGAGCCGAGTGCGATGAACGCGACCGCCGGGTTGCCGAGCAGAAACACCAGCGCGTAATGCGGGCTCAGGGCCCACAGGATGGTCGGGTTCTCGGCGATGTGCTGCAGGCCGAGCACCGCCAGCACGACGAACCACACCACCATCACCGGCCCGAACAGCCGGCCCACGCTGGCGGTGCCGCGGCGCTGCACCATGAACAGGCCGGTCAGCACGACCAGCGTCAGCGGCACGACATAGGGCCGCAAGGCAGGCGTTGCGACCTCCAGGCCCTCGACGGCCGAAAGCACCGAAATCGCCGGCGTGATGACGCCGTCGCCGAAAAAGATCGCCGTGCCGAAGATGCCCAGCAGCAACAGGCGGCGGCGCAGCGCGGGCCGGCTCTTCACCGCCTGCGAGGCCAGCGCCAGCATCGCGATCAGGCCGCCTTCGCCGTTGTTGTCGGCGCGCAGGATCAGCAACACATACTTGACCGACACCACCACCGTCAAGGTCCAGAACACCAGCGACAACACGCCGTAGATGTTCTCGGCCGTGAGCCGCACGTGGCCGTGGGCAAAGACTTCTTTCAGCGCATAAAGCGGGCTGGTGCCGATGTCGCCGTAGACGACGCCGACCGCTGCGAGCGTGAGCCCGGCCAGGCCGGACCGGGTGGACGAAGAGGTGTTGCTCAAGCCGACTGCCGAAGATTCATTCGACCGGGATTGTGCGCCCCGGCCCGGGCGCGGCGGCTCAGATCTGGACCTTGGTTCCCAGCTCGACGACACGGTTCGGCGGCAGGTTCATGAAGTCGGCCACCGAGGCGGCGTTGCGGTGCATGTTGGCGAACAGCTTCTCGCGCCACGGCGCCATGCCCCCGCCCAGCGTCGGCACGACGGTGGCGCGCGACAGGAAGTACGAGGTCGTCATCGGATCGAGATCAATGCCCTGAACTTGCAGCAGCGCCAACGCGGCCGGCACATCGACATCGTTCTTGAAGCCGAACTGCAAGGTCACCGACCAGCAACCCTTGCACAGCAAGGCTGCGCGGGCGCGCTCGGCGAATGGCACCCACGGCACATCGAGCGTGTTCACCGTGACGAACAGATTGGTCTCGTGCAGCACGTTGTTGTGTTTGAGGTTGTGCAGCAGCGCGGTGGGCGTCAGGTCGGTCTCGCCGTTCATGAACACGGCCGTGCCGGGCGCGCGCATCGGCGGGTCGGCGAGGATGCTCTTCAGGAACGGCTTGAGCTCGATCGCATCAGCGCGCAGGCTGCTGCTCAGCAACTCGCGGCCGCGTGCCCAGGTCACCATGCCAACGAAAATGATGGCGCCGATGACGAGCGGAAACCAGCCGCCGTCGACGATCTTAAGAAGGTTCGCGGAGAAAAAAGTCAGGTCGATCAGGAAGAAAAAGCTGGTCGCGAGGAGGGTCGGCAACAGGCTGAACTTCCATGCATAGCGCAACACATAGAAGGTCAGGAATGTGGTGATCATCATCGTGCCGGTCACTGCAATGCCATAGGCCGCGCCAAGCGCCGTGGACGTGCGGAAACCGACCACCGCAGCAATCACCGCGATCAGGAGCGCCGTGTTGACCGCTGGCACGTAGATCTGTCCGATCTCCGCTGCGGAGGTATGCATGATGCGAAAGCGCGGCAGGAAGCCGAGCTGGATGGCCTGCTTCGTCATCGAGAAAGCTCCCGAGATGACCGCCTGCGACGCGATCACGGTGGCCGCCGTGGCCAGCAACACCATCGGCACCAACGCCCATTGGGGGAACATGCGGAAGAACGGATTCTCCAGCGCCCCCGGATGGGCCAGCAGCAACGCCCCCTGGCCGAAGTAGTTGAGCGCCAACGCCGGCAGCACGAGCGCGAACCACGACAAGCGCACCGGCCCGGCGCCGAAGTGCCCCATGTCGGCGTACAGCGCCTCGGCACCTGTCAGCGCCAGCACCACCGACCCCAGCGCGACAAACGCGAGCCAACCGTGCCGCAACGCAAACTCGAATCCGGCGATCGGGTTCAACGCCGCGAGAATCGCCGGCGCCTGCACGAGATGAACGATGCCGGAGCCGCCCAGCACGACGAACCAGATCACCATCACCGGCCCGAACACCATGCCGATGCCCGCCGTGCCGTGCTTTTGCAGCATGAACAGACCTACCAGCACTGCCAGTGTGATCTGCACGACATAAGGCGTCAGCGATGGCACGGCCAGCTCCAGGCCCTCGACCGCCGACAGCACCGAGATGGCCGGCGTGATCACACCGTCGCCATAAAACAATGCGGCGCCGAACACGCCAATCATCAGCAAAGTGTGACGCAGCTTCGGCTTGTCAGCCACCGACGAGGAAGCCAGCGCGAGCAGCGCCATGATGCCGCCCTCGCCGTGGTTGTCGGCACGCATGATGAGGGTCACGTATTTCAGGGTCACCACCACCATCAAGGACCAGAAGATCAGCGACACGATGCCGATCAGGTTCGCCTGATTCAGGGCCAGCCCGTTGGCCGGATCGAAGACGGTCTTCATCACGTACAGCGGGCTGGTGCCGATGTCGCCGTAGACAATGCCCAGGGCGCCCAGAGTCAGGGCGGCATGGCTGGACGGGCTGGATGTGCGGGACATGAAACTGGCCTGCGGCGAACTGCGGGCATTGGTCGGGGAGCTAACGATTTTGCGCCCGGCGTGGTCACCTCGGGCCAGGCCGTGGCCGCCAATGTTGCGGCGCAGCAACCGCCCCCGATTCAGGGTTGCAGGGGCGCTGAACCGGCCTATTCGTAAACCTCGGCGTTCGGGTCGGTCGCTTCCAGCTCGTAGCTCGCCGCCACCATCGCCAGGCGCGCGATCACGCCGTACATGTAGAAGCGGTTCGGTGCACTGGCACCCGGCTTCGCGCCCGGCTTGGGCAACTGGTTCGATTCGGCAAACGCGAGCGGCACGAAGCTGGCACCCGGCGAGTTCAGGTTTTCATCGACACCGCGCCCGGCGTTGACGCGGTAGTAGCCGCCCACCACATAGCGGTCGATCATGCAGACCACCGGCTCGGCGACGGCGTCGTTGACGCGCTCGTAGGTCGGCACCCCTTCCTGCAGGATCACCTCGCTGACTTGCTGGCCGTCCTGGCCGGTGCTCATCCGGCTGCGCGTGCGCTGGTTCAGGTCGGCCAGCTCCTTCGGGTCGCGCACCGTCATGATGCCCAGCCCGGCGGTACCGGCATCGTCCTTGACGATGATGAACGGCTTCTCCTGGATACCGTATTCCTTGTACTTGCGGCGCACCTTGCCGAGCAGCGCTTCGGCGTTCGTCATCAGGCATTCCTCACCGGTGCTGTCGGTGAAATTCACTTCGCCACAGCGCGCGAACATCGGGTTGATGAGCCACGGGTCCATGCCCAGCAGCTTGGCGAACTTCTTCGCTACTTCCTCATAGGCCCGGAAGTGATTCGACTTGCGCCGCACCGCCCAGCCGGCGTGCAGCGGCGGCAGCAGGAACTGCTCGTGCAGGTTTTCCAGCACCTTGGGCACGCCGTCCGACAGGTCGTTGTTGAGCAGGATGGTGCAGGGGTCGAAGTTCTTCAGCCCGAGCCGGCCGCGGGTGCGCACCAGCGGCTCGACGGTGAGTGTGCTGCCATCGGGCAGGGCAATCTCGGTCGGCACGGTCACGGCCTTGTCGAGCGTGCCCAGGCGCACGTTCAGGCCGGCCTGGTGGAAGACCTGCATCAGCCGCTGCAGGTTGGCGAGATAGAAGGTGTTGCGCGTGTCGCGCTCGGGGATCAGCAGCAGGTTCTTCGCTTCGGGGCAGATCTTTTCGATCGCCGCCATCGCCGCCTGCACACCCAGCGGCAGCATCTCGGCGGTCAGGTTGTTGAAGCCACCGGGAAACAGGTTGGTATCGACCGGCGCCAGCTTGAAGCCGGCATTGCGCAGGTCGACCGAGGTGTAGAACGGCGGCGTGTGTTCCATCCACTCGAGGCGGAACCAGCGCTCGATGGCCGGCAGCGATTCGAGCACGCGCTGCTCCAGTTCGTTGATCGGGCCGGTGAGGGCGGTGACGAGGTGAGGAACCATGGCGGGAGCCCGGAGAGGGTGGACCGCGAGGATGCGCGGGAGCCAGATTCTAGGCATCTGGGGCTGCCCATCGCAGGCGCAAGCCTGGCCGCTGTGGTCAACCCGGGAACGCACAAGGGCCGCATCAGCGGCCCCCGTCCCCGAGAAGGGGTCGTCGCAGACGACCCCGCTATCGTCTTCCGCGCAGCGCTAGTTGTGGTACGCCGTCTCGCCGTGCGAGCTGATGTCCAGACCTTCGCGTTCGTCTTCCTCGTCGACGCGCAGGCCGATGACCTTGTCGACGATGAAGTACGCCACCAGCGAGACCACGCCCGACCACAGCACCGTCACGCCGACCGCCTTGGCCTGGATGATGACCTGGGCCAGGATGCCGTCCGGATTCGTCGCCATCGCGGCCGTGGTCCAGTCGGGCACCATGCCCGGGCCGCCGAGCGACTGGGCGTGGAACACGCCCGTCAACAGCGCGCCGACGATGCCGCCGACTCCGTGTACGCCGAACACATCGAGCGAGTCGTCCGCGCCGAGCAGCTTCTTCAGCCCGCTCACGCCCCACAGGCAGGCCAAGCCGGCGACGAAGCCGATCACGATCGCGCCCATCAGACCGACGTTGCCACAAGCCGGCGTGATCGCCACCAGCCCGGCCACGGCGCCCGACGCAGCTCCGAGCATCGAGGCCTTGCCCTTCAGCAGCGCTTCACCGAGGCACCACGCCAGCACCGCCGCCGCAGCGCCCGAGAAGGTGTTCACGAACGCCAGCACGGCGGTGCCGTTGGCTTCGAGTGCCGAGCCGGCGTTGAAGCCGAACCAGCCGACCCACAGCAGCGCCGCACCGACCATCGTCAGCGTCAGCGAGTGCGGCGTGAACGCCTCCTTGCCGTAGCCGACGCGCTTGCCGATCATGTAGGAACCGACCAGGCCCGCGACCGCCGCATTGATGTGCACGACCGTGCCGCCGGCGAAGTCGAGCGCGCCCCACTGCCAGACCAGACCGGCCTTGGCGTTCATCGCATCGACCACCGCCTTGCTGCTGTACGCGTCCGGGCCCATCCAGAACCAGACCATGTGCGCGATCGGGGCATAGCTGAAGGTGAACCACAGCGCCATGAACAGCAGCACCGCCGAGAACTTGACCCGTTCGACGAACGAGCCAACGATCAGGCAGCAGGTGATGCCGGCGAAGGTTGCCTGGAACGCACAGAACAGCAGTTCGGGAATGTAGACACCCTTGCTGAACGTGGCCGCCATCGCGAACGAGCCGTCGGCCGCATTGAACAGGCCCTTCATGAACAGCCGGTCGAAGCCGCCGATGTAGGCATTGCCCTCGCTGAACGCCAGGCTGTAGCCGTAGATGCACCACAGCACGACGACCATCGAGAACGTGACCATCACCTGCATCAGCACCGACAGCATGTTCTTGCTGCGCACCAGGCCGCCGTAGAACAGCGCCAGGCCCGGCACCGTCATCATGATGACGAGCAGCGTGGCGACGATCATCCAGGCCACGTCGCCCTTGTTGGCGACCGGGGTCGAAGCCGCTGCGGCAGGTGCCGAGGCGGCGTCGGCCGCGGCCGACGCCGAGACCGCAGCAGGGGCGGCCGCCGCAGCGGCCTCGGGCGCCGAGGCCATCGCGGCCGCGCTAGCGGGCGCCGAGGCCGCATCCTCGGCCATCGAGGCGCCGGCAAAGCCGAGCGCCGCGAAACCAAGGGCCAACGAAACGAGTAGTTTTCTCATGGTTGTCTCTTTTTTTCCTGTGCTTCAGAGAGCGTCTTTGCCGGTCTCGCCGGTGCGGATGCGCACGACCTGCTCGAGCGGCGACACGAAGATCTTGCCGTCGCCGATCTTGCCGGTGCGGGCCGCCCCTTCGATCGCCTCGATCACGCGGTCGACGATCGCGTCGTCCACCGCCGCCTCGATCTTCACCTTGGGCAGGAAGTCGACGACGTATTCCGCTCCGCGGTACAGCTCGGTGTGGCCCTTCTGGCGGCCGAAGCCCTTGACTTCGGTCACCGTGATGCCCTGCACGCCGATGGCGCTGAGGGCTTCGCGGACTTCGTCAAGCTTGAACGGCTTGACGATGGCGGTCACCATCTTCATTTGGAATCCTCTCGTGGTTATCTATCGATCGCGGCCAAGGACTAAAACTTGTAGATTGCTTCGAGTCCAACCGATCGTTGGCTTTTGCTTGCGCTGACTTCATCGGATTTGACAAACGCGGGTACGTTGGACCGATCGCCGCGAATTTCGCCACGCAACTCGAGATTCTTGATCGGCGTATAGCCCACCGTCAGAGTCGCTTCCTTCCATTTCTGCGCGACTCCGGTGCGATAGCCATCACGGTCATCGAAATATTCACCGCGCAAGGAAATCCTCCACGCCTCGTCAATCTGATAGTTCACATAGCCGGCCAGGCCAGACCACTTGGCTTTACCGCCGCCGGTCGCCGTCGCACTCGACGCATTCGCTTGCTTGCCATAGTCGTAGTTGAGGATCAAGGTCAGCTTGTCGGTGGCGGTGAAGGTTGCCACGGCATCGAAAAGAGTTCTCGTGCCTTCGGGGCCTGTATTGATCAGGCCGCCCACACGTTCCTTGCCGGAATAGATCTGCGCCACAAGGCTGAACTCCTTAATCGGTGTGAACGAAACACCGAGCTCGGCTGTTTTCGAAGAGTTCGTGTCCTTGAGATCATCCCAGCCGTTGTTGACGCCACCGATCAGCGTGAGCGTGTCGCTCACAGCGTAGCTGGCGCGAAAGCCGGTATGCGAGAAAGGGATGGCATATCCGAACAGAATTGAGCGCGAGAAGTTCGAATCCGCCGTGGAGTTGATCACCTCGGCCCCTGCGAGGGTCACGTATTTGCCGAGCATGAATGTCGCCGGCCCTGTCGCGTATTGAACAAAGGCCTGGGTGAAGTCGTACCCGGTTTTTTCGCAACTGCCAGTGCTCGACTGCCCGGTCGCAAGATTGCAGCCGTCGCCCCTGCTCGGACCCGTCTTGTACGCCGCAATCACGTCAGCATCTTTGCCCAGAGTGAGGTTGAGCAGGCCGCCGAAGCCCTCCTTGGGTTGATTGGCCAACGTCAACGCGACCTGGTGCAGATCAAGCGAGTTACGTCTGAAGTCGAATACCCGGTCGGGGCCACCGATGGTTACTCCCGGCCCGTTCGGTGTGGTGTTGAACGCACCACGCCCGTTGAGTCCGGTGTAGCCGACGTCGATGTAGCCTGTGAGGTCAAACCCCCAAATTGAAAAGATGGGCGGATCGGCAGGGGCTGCGGCGGGAGCCGGAGCCGCCGGCGGATCTTCGGCATGCGCCATCTGGGGCAGCGCGGTGATGGCGAGCGTCGAGGCCAACGCCAGGAGAGTCTTGTTCATTGCTGGGTTTCCCAAAGTTGATTCGATTGCACAAGGTGAGACTGAGACAGGTTTTGCAGCTTCTGTGCCAAGCCTTCACCAGCACGCCGCGCACCGGGCTCGCGCCCGGGGACGACCCGGCTGGCGAAGTGCGCACCAAGTCAGATCATTTCTCCGCGGCGCCTCACTTCGGTGCATTTCGGATGCCCCACGACGCGCGGGCACAATGGGTCAGGGGGAACCATGTCGCTTGCCGTCATCCACAGCCGCGCACTGCACGCGCTCGAAGCGGCCGAGGTCACGGTCGAGGTGCATCTGGCCAACGGGCTGCCGAGCTTCACGCTGGTCGGCCTGGCCGATATCGAGGTGAAGGAGGCACGCGAACGCGTGCGCGCGGCGATCCAGAACAGCGGCCTGGAATTCCCGCACAACAAGCGCATCAGATGTAGTCAAGCCATTTTCGATCGCAACGAGCAGAGCAGTTACGCAGCGCTCTTGTATTGCTCTGACTCCCGTCCTCTGGACGAGTAGCAGAGAGGGGGTCCGGGGGAGAGAAGGCCCTGTGGATAACTTCACTAACATCAGCGGATGCCCAAAGTCTCCGCCTCGAAGCTCGACCACTGGCGGACGGTCGACGCGGTCCACGTACTGAGCCGCCTCGCAGAGCACGCAAAGATCGACGTCACGTTTGTTGCCAAGAAGGACCCGGGTACATCGCGCTGGCACTCGAGTGTCGGCGGTCAAGACTTCGAACTCTTGTTCACAGGGCCGAAGTTCTGGGACTGTCGAGCCAATGCAGGTGGCGGAGGCGCCGTCGACCTGGTGATGCACCTGAAAGGCATCGGCTTCAAGGAAGCTACCGCTCTCCTCGACCAGTTGGATATTTAAAGGCCGGCTCGCTATCGCCCTGTTCGTTGGACCGGGCCAGATCTACGCCAAACGATCGGGCTAAAGGCGCGCTTCTGCCATCAGCTCGGCCACGGTCATCTCCATCGCCGATGCGATCTGAATGATCGAGACCATGCCCGGATTCTGGACGCCGCGTTCGATGCTGCCCATATAAGAGCGGTCGATCCCGACCTTATGGGCGAGCGCCTCTTGAGACAGCTTGCGTTCCAGCCGCGATGAACGGATAGCCGCGCCGAGGGCCACCAAGCCTGGGTGCCGGGCGTATCGGGCGGACGATCTTGGCATAGCAAGATCGTTACCGTATGATGCCAATAACACCACGGACGATCTTCCCCATTTGACATGTCAGGGTGGTGTGTCCTAGGTTGTCTTGGCATCGCGAGAATGCGTGCCTCCTCGAGGAATGGGCCCGTTGGAATTGACCTTGAAGGCTCGCTCAACGACACGCTGGCGGGTGTGGGGACGCTGGGCCGAATACGACCGGATCGAGGCCTGGCAGATGGTCGCTCTGGACCGAGGACTCGATCCAGACTTGATAGGCGAGACGCAAGAGCTCGCAATGTTGAAAATGGAAGACTGGAACGAGCGCACGGACGCGTCCGTGCCTCCAAAGGCTCAATACGTTCAAGCGCTTGACGAATGCTGTGAAGCTATCCGAACGGGTGAACTCCCTGGTGAAACCCGTGCCGGAGACTTCCGTCGTACCCTGGTCGAGTTCGACTCCTATCGACGCTGGGCTCGAGCTGGAGCTTTCGATCGCGGCCTGCGTTGGATGTTCGGCAATCGCTGGACCCCCAAGCTGGACATTCTGATTGCCGGCACCGAACTACTTGACGGCTACGACATTTCCGATGTCCGGACTTGGATCACCGGCGTCGAGATGACTGAACAACTGAAGAGCCGAGGCTTCAGAGCTTCAAAGCGCGTGTTCGCAGCGGTGTATACGCTGATCCGGCCGACTGATAAGCCAGCCGGCAGGCATCCCAAGGTCAGGCAAAAGGACTGATAGTTTCACGGGACGAATCCTACTGGTGAAAGCCATTTTCAGCGAATGGCTGCCAGCTATTCAATGTCTGTTCAACGGGTCATGATTCTTGTCACGCGCTTGGTTGACTAAAGCATCGTGTGAAGATCTTTGAAATTCTCGAAGAAGGGGTCTAATTCCTCTTCAAGGATCGTCCCATTTGAAAAGTTGACTTCAAGAATCGCTGCATCTCAGGAGTTCGTTCGGTGTTCAGGGTCGACCCGGCATTTAAAGTTGAAGCGCTATTCGCCGCAATCCGTGTCGACGTGTTGGAGGATTATCACTTTCTGCAGCTCACGCAGCCACTACCGATCTGGATCGTTCATATGCGAAACAAGGATTGGGTGCGCTACATGTTTAACTATCTCCCTCACGCCTTGGAAGCGCTCGCGGTCGAATCACTCCAAGAATACGTGATCTATGTACTGTGGCCCGAACACACGACGGCGACGGGAAAACTATCAATGTCACAGGCTTCGAATATTTACGAGTGTCGTCGGGGAGTTTTGGGTGAGCGTCGATTCGAGATAACTGCCGAGTCCGGCAAATTTCAAATTAACGAATGGGGCGCCAAGGTTAGAAAGACTTTGCGCATGGAGCTTCTGTTGACGTGCTGAGACTTCTGGCGGCGCGCAAGAAGCCCCGGATCGAAGAGGTCCAACTTCTCGCATATTGCCCGCATCGAGGCGGGCTGGGCGAGACGAACTGAACGAGCTTGTTTTGGCTCGACCGGCCTCTGATTCGAAATGCAGCGACAAGACCGATGTGGGGAAGAGCCTGACGACCAAGGGCCGATGGCGCGCTGTCCGTTCGCCGCCGCACTTGTTCCAGACGCCTTACCAAACGTCACGCTTTTGCTCGCCGGGGCACCCCTGGTAATTGGCGACAACCGCCCATTGCCGAGGAAAGACGCGCTGCCTAGAAGCTAGTGGTCTGGTCCGCGCCAACAAAGCGGCAACTCGGCGAGATCCGTCATCGCCAATATTCGTTCATAGCGCAGCTCGCCGGCGGCGGAGCGGAGCGGCCAGTATGTAGGAGTACGTGAATGCGGCCTATCAGCCCGACCGACCTCGCCCTGCTGTCTAGCGAGATTGGCAAGTTGCCATATCGATCAGCGTTCCCTACGGAGCTTCCCGATCGATGGATTCGACCGATCGCCCGAGACTTTCGTCAGGTTGAAAAGACGATGGCTGATCCAACCGATCCATCAAGGGCTTCAATGGCTGGCCCGCTTCTCTTAGCCGTGCATGTCATGTCGGGAAGGCTGAAAGAGCGGCAAATCGAGACGCCGACTACTTTTTCTATGCGCGGTCTTCAGCGCTGGCTTCAGGTCGGCGCGCGTCAAGGTAGTTGTCGCCTGAGTCACGCAGCTTTCTGCTGAGTATGTTGAGCGCCGGCAGCCATGTTGA
>JANXZA010000273.1 GCA_025355745.1 Rhizobacter sp.
ACCTGAACGTCGATGACCGTGCCGTTCGTGCCTTGATCGACCCGCAGCGACGTGTCTTTCACGTCCGAGGCCTTCTCGCCGAAGATCGCGCGCAGCAGCTTTTCTTCCGGCGTCAAGGTGGTCTCGCCCTTCGGCGTGACCTTGCCGACGAGGGTGTCGCCGGCGTTCACTTCGGCGCCCACATAGACGATGCCCGACTCGTCAAGCCGGCCGAGCTGCTGCTCGCTCAGGTTCGGGATGTCGCGGGTGATTTCTTCCGAGCCCAGCTTGGTGTCGCGCGCCATCACCACCAGTTCCTCGATGTGGATCGAGGTGTAGCGGTCGTCGGCGATGACCCGTTCGCTGATCAGGATCGAGTCTTCGAAGTTGTAGCCGTTCCAGGGCATGAAGCCGACGAGCATGTTCTGGCCGAGCGCCAGTTCACCGATGTCGGTCGATGCGCCGTCGGCGATGATGTCTTCGGCTGCCACCTTGTCACCGCGCTTGACGATCGGGCGCTGGTGGATGTTGGTGTTCTGGTTCGAGCGCTGGTACTTGATGAGGTTGTAGATGTCCACGCCCACTTCACCGGCTACCGTCTCCTTGTCGTTGACGCGGATCACGATGCGGTTGGTGTCAACGTAGTCGACCACGCCACCACGCTTCGCGGCCACCACGGTGCCCGAGTCTTTCGCGGCCACGCGCTCGACGCCGGTGCCGACCAGCGCTTTCTCCGGGCGCAAGGTCGGCACGGCCTGGCGCTGCATGTTCGCGCCCATCAGCGCGCGGTTCGCGTCGTCGTGCTCCAGGAAAGGCACGAGCGAAGCGGCCACCGAGACGATCTGCGTCGGAGCCACGTCCATGTACTGGATGCGCTCGGCCGAGGTCAGGATCGACTCGCCGTTGTCGCGCGCGCTCACCAGTTCGTCGATCAGCTTGCCGTCGGCATCGAGCGTGGCACTGGCCTGCGCGATCACGTACTTGCCTTCTTCGATCGCCGACAGGTAGTCGATCTGCATCGTCACCTTGCCGTCGGCCACGCGCCGGTACGGTGTTTCGAGGAAGCCGTATTCGTTCAACTGCGCATACAGCGCCAGCGAGTTGATGAGGCCGATGTTCGGGCCTTCCGGGGTCTCGATCGGGCAGACGCGGCCATAGTGCGTCGGGTGCACGTCGCGCACTTCAAAGCCGGCGCGTTCGCGCGTCAAACCACCCGGGCCGAGGGCCGAGACGCGCCGCTTGTGCGTGATCTCGGACAGCGGATTCGTCTGGTCCATGAACTGGCTCAATTGCGACGCGCCGAAGAACTCTTTCAGGGCCGCAGAGATTGGCTTGGAGTTGATCAGGTCGTGCGGCATCAGCGCTTCGGTCTCGGCCTGGCCGAGCCGTTCCTTCACCGCCTTCTCGATCCGCGCCAGGCCCGAGCGGTACTGGTTCTCGGCCAGCTCGCCGACGCAACGCACCCGGCGGTTGCCGAGGTGGTCGATGTCGTCGACTTCGCCGCGGCCGTTGCGCAGCTCGACCAGGATCTTCACGACGTCGAGCAGGTCTTCGTTGCTCAAGGTCATCGCACCTTCGGCCGAATCGCGGCCGACGCGGGCGTTGAACTTCATGCGCCCGACGCGCGACAGGTCGTAGGTGTCGGCGCTGTAGAACAAGCGGTGGAACAACGCCTCGACCGCGTCCTCGGTCGGCGGCTCGCCGGGCCGCATCATGCGGTAGATGGCGACGCGCGCGGCCAGCTGGTCGGCGGTTTCGTCCGAGGCCAGGGTCTGCGAGATGTAGGCGCCTTCGTCGAGCTCGTTGGTGTAAAGAGCCGGGATTTCTTTGACGCCTGCGACTCGCAGCTTCTTCAGCAGCGCTTCGGTCAGCTCGTCGTTCGCCTTGGCGAGGATCTCGCCGGTGTCGGCATCGACCACATTGCGGGCCAGCATGCGGCCCATCAAATAATCTTCGGGCACGCTGATGAACTTGGTGTCCGACTGCTCGATCGTGCGCACGTGGCGCGCTGTGATGCGCTTGTCCTTCTCGACCACGACGGCGCCGGTCTTGTCGGTGATGTCGAAGCGCGCGACTTCACCGCGCAGGCGGTCGGCGACGAATTCGAGCTGCGCGCCGGTGTCCATCAGCCGGAAGTTGTCGAACACGAAGAAGTTGGCGAGGATCGATTCCGGGTTCAGGCCGATCGCCTTCAGCAGGATCGTCACCGGCATCTTGCGGCGCCGGTCGACGCGGAAGTACAGGATGTCCTTCGGGTCGAACTCGAAGTCGAGCCATGAGCCGCGGTACGGAATGATGCGGGCGCTGAACAGCAGCTTGCCCGATGAATGCGTCTTGCCCTTGTCGTGCTCGAAGAACACGCCGGGTGAACGGTGCAGCTGCGACACGATGACGCGCTCGGTGCCGTTGACGATGAACGAGCCGTAGTCGGTCATCAGAGGCACTTCGCCCATGTAGACCTCCTGCTCCTTGATCTCCTTGACCGTCTTGGCCTGCGGGCTCTCACGGTCGTAGATGATCATCTGCAGCTTGGCGCGCACGGCCGCCGCGTAGGTCAGGCCGCGCACCTGGCACTCGCGCGTGTCGAACGCGGGCTTGGCCATGTTGAACTCGATGAACTTCATTTCCACGTAGCCGTTGTGCGAAACAATCGGGAAGGCGGAAAGGAAGGCGGCCTGCAGACCTTCGGGCTTGCGCTTTTGCGGCGCCACGTCTTTTTGCAGGAAGGCGACATACGATTCCTTCTGCATCGTGAGCAGGTAAGGAACCTTGAGAACACTCTCGCGTTTGCCGAAGCTCTTGCGAATCCGCTTGCGCTCGGTGTAGCTGTAGGGGGTTGTTTGCTGCGCCATGGTCACTCCGTCTCAGAGAACGCGGCCCGGCCAGGCCTTGCTCTCGTCGGCAACTGTCGATCAGCGCCTTGCCACGTTGCGGCAAGACACTTAAGCTTGGTGATTGGCCACTACCAACCGCTGGCGGACAACCCCGGCGTTGCACCGGAGTCCGACCAAACCCGCTCTCTGCAGTCGGATCAGAGAGCTTTTGAAACCACTTGAAAGAACCCTCGATTGTCGAGGGAAACCCTTTCAGGTGTTCTCAAAGGGGTATCACTCAGACACCCCGGTTGAAACACGAAAAGCTGGGCGCCGAACCTGGCACCCAGCCTTGCGCGATGCGCCCGATTACTTGATCTCGGCCTTGGCGCCGGCTTCTTCGAGCTTCTTCTTGGCAGCTTCGGCATCGGCCTTGGAGACCGCTTCCTTGACGGCCTTCGGCGCGCCGTCAACCAGGTCCTTGGCTTCCTTCAGGCCCAGGCCGGTCAACTCGCGCACGGCCTTGATGACCTGCACCTTGTTGGCGCCGAATTCCATCAGCATGACGTTGAATTCGGTCTGCTCTTCGACCACCGCAGCGGCCGCGCCACCCCCGCCGCCGGCCGGGGCCGACATCGCAGCGGCCGACACGCCAAACTTCTCTTCGATCGCCTTGACCAGGTCGTTGAGGTCCATCACCGACATGCCGTCGAGTGCGGTCAGGAATGCGTCTTTATCGAATGCCATTTTGATTTCCAGTTCAGTTGATTGATTGCAAAGATCGATCGTTCAGGCGGCGGGGGCTTCGGCGGCCGGAGCGTCAGCCGCTGGTGCTTCGGCAGCCGGGGCGGCCTCGGCAACCGGTGCTTCGGCGGCTGTTGCTTCGGCAGCGGGTGCAGCCTCCACAGCCGGCGCTTCTTCCGCAGCCGGCGCCGGTTCGGCACGCAGTTCGGCGATGGCCGCCAGCACCCGCGCGAAGCGCGAGATCGGTGACTGCATCAGGCCGAGCAATTGCGCCAGCAGGACTTCCTTGCTCGGAATCGCGGCGAGGGACTTCACCCCGTCGGCACTCAAAGCCTTGCCTGCGTATGCACCGCCCTTGACGATCAGCTTGTCGTTGCCCTTGGCAAAGTCCGACAGGACCTTGGCCGCGGCGACAGCGTCTTCTGAAAAACCATAGATCAGCGGGCCGACCATGCTCTCCGAGGCCACCTCGAACGGTGTGCCGGACACGGCGCGACGAGCCAGTGTGTTCTTCAAGACATGAAGATACACACCCTTCTCGCGCGCCTGCCTGCGCAACACATCCAGGTGAGCCACGGTGAGGCCACGGTATTCAGCCAGCGCGAGCGTCTGTGAGCGCGCCGCCTGGGCTGCCACGTCCGCCACTACGGTCTGCTTCTCGCTTTTGTTGAGACTCAAGGTCTACTCCTCACATCATGTGTTCGTCGCCTGTCGCCAGGCGTTGAACACCCCAAGGTAAGCAGCGAAACAACCGAACTGGAATTCATCATTCCGTTTCGGTGGAACCGCCATCTGCGCTGGCTTGTTGCCGGCCCGGCGGTGATGCCAGGCCGTGCCGTCCATTAAGCGGCCACGAGGGTCGCACCAGCGGTCTTGGATGACCTGCGCACGACTTGCGACGTGCCCAGTCCACCAAACTCAATCGGTCGGCGCCAGACTCGCACCGACCTTCAACTCATTCAACCAGCGACGGTCGAGGCGTTGATCGACGCGATGTCGACCCGCGCGCCCACGCCCATCGTCGAGCTCAGCGCCACCTTGCGCAGGTAGATGCCCTTGCTTGTCGCCGGCTTCGACTTGTGCAGCGCCTCGATCAGCGCGCGCAGGTTGCCCACCAGCTTGTCCGACTCAAACGAGCGGCGGCCGATGGTGGCGTGCACGATGCCGGCCTTGTCGACCCGGAACTGCACCTGACCGGCCTTCGCATTGCGCACGGCCTGCGCCACGTCGGGCGTCACGGTGCCGACCTTCGGGTTCGGCATCAGGCCGCGCGGGCCGAGGATCTGGCCCAGCGTACCGACCACGCGCATCGTGTCGGGCGAGGCGATCACGACGTCGAAGTTCATTACGCCGGCCTTGATCTGCTCGGCCAGGTCTTCCATGCCGACGATGTCGGCGCCGGCCGCCTTGGCCTCTTCGGCTTTCGCGCCCTGGGCAAACACAGCCACGCGCTTGGTCTTGCCGGTGCCGTTGGGCAGCACAACAGCGCCGCGCACGACCTGGTCGGACTTCTTCGCATCGATGCCGAGTTGCACCGCCACGTCGATCGATTCATCGAACTTCGCGGTCGCGCATTCCTTCACGATCACGAGCGCGTTGTCGACCGAGTAGAGCTTGTTGCTGTCGACCTTGCCGGCCGTGGCCTTCTGGCGTTTGGTGAGTTTTGCCATGATCAGACCACCCCTTCCACGGTGATGCCCATCGAGCGGGCGGTGCCGGCGACGGTGCGCACGGCGGCGTCGAGATCAGCGCCGGTAAGGTCCTTGATCTTCATCTTCGCGATGTCTTCGGCCTGGGCGCGCGTGAGCTTGCCGACCTTGTCGATGTGCGGCTTCGGCGAGCCCTTGTCGAGCTTCAGGACCTTCTTGATCAGGACCGACGCGGGCGGGCTCTTCAGCACGAACGTGAACGACTTGTCCGCGAACGCGGTGATCACCACCGGCAGCACCAGGCCCGGTTCCATGCTGGAGGTCTGGGCGTTGAACGCCTTGCAGAACTCCATGATGTTCAGGCCGCGCTGGCCGAGGGCCGGGCCGATCGGCGGCGAAGGGTTCGCCTTGCCCGCCGGGACTTGCAGCTTGATCAAGCCGACAATTTTCTTTGCCATGTCTATCGCTCCAATTCAGCCCCGCGCGTGGCGCATGGGGGCTGTTGAGTTCAAACGCCACGGGTTGGTTACCGTGGCTCCTCGTGCCGGTGTCTCGTCCCCGGCTGGCTACGGCCGATGGTTCGCTCGCCTTCGCAGGCCAGCGGCCCCATCGGCGGGCCATCGAGCCTTGCGGCTCAAATCTCTCGCGTCAAATTTTCTCGACCTGCGCGAAGTCGAGTTCGACCGGCGTCGCGCGCCCGAAGATCGTCACCGCCACGCGCACCTTCGACTTGTCGTAGTTCACGTCTTCGACCGCGCCGTTGAAATCGGTGAACGGGCCGTCCTTGATGCGCACCAGTTCGCCCACCACCCACTGCACCTTGGGGCGCGGCTTTTCGACGCCTTCCTGCATCTGGTGAACGATCTTCAGCACCTCGGCGTCGGAGATCGGCGACGGGCGATTCTTCGCGCCGCCGACGAAACCGGTGACCTTGGCGGTGTGCTTCACCAGGTGCCAGGTGTCGTCGCCCATTTCCATCTCGACCAGCACATAGCCGGGGAAGAAGCGCCGCTCGCTGACCGACTTCTTGCCGTTCTTCAGCTCGACCACTTCTTCCATCGGTACCAGGATGCGGCCGAACTTTTCCTGCAATTCGGAGCGGTCGATGCGCTCGCGCAGGTTGCGCTCGACGGCCTTTTCCATGCCGGAATAGGCGTGCACGACGTACCAGCGCTTGTTGCTGGGCGGGGCGCTCGCCACCACGGGAGCAGGTGCCGCTTCAATGGGCGCGTCGGTCGTGTTGAGTTCTTCGGTCATGCCAGTCATCCCCAAACGCGCTTCAACGCTTCCAGCCCAGAATCAGGTCGTAGAGCACCCATTCGAGCGTCTTGTCGGTCAGCCACAAAAACAGCGCCATCACGAACACGAAGGCGAACACGTAACCCGTCATCTGCAGGGCTTCCTTGCGCGTCGGCCACACGACCTTGCGCACTTCCTTGGCCGAATCGCGGCCGTAGGCGATCAACTGCTTGCCAGCTTCCGACGTGAAGAACGTGGCCACCGCTGCCGCCATCACCACGATCAAGGCCACGACACGCAGCCACAGGTCTTGCTTGCCCAGCGCATAGAACGCCACCACGGCCGCGACGACGAGCACGGCGGCCACGGCCAGCTTGGCCTTGTCAGCGCCGGTGGAGATCGTTTCGACTTGTACGGGGTTCGCCATGGTTCTCAATTCGATTCGGTGCAGCCGCCGGCCCCTCGGCCCTGACGGTTGCCATCGGCGGTAATCGCCGGCACCTGTCGTTCGCGTGAGCGAACTGCTGTGGGGGCCAGGTCAGGCGTGTTTAAGCGCCTTTGCCTGGCAGGGGCGGAGGGCATCGAACCCCCAACCTCTGGTTTTGGAGACCAGCGCTCTGCCAATTGAGCTACGCCCCTTCGGAATTCCGCCTTATTCGATGATCTTGGCCACGACCCCGGCACCGACCGTGCGCCCACCCTCGCGGATCGCGAAGCGCAGGCCTTCTTCCATCGCGATCGGGTTGATCAGCTTGACGGTGATGCTGACGTTGTCGCCGGGCATGACCATCTCCTTGTCCTTGGGCAGTTCAACCGCGCCGGTCACGTCCGTCGTGCGGAAGTAGAACTGC
>JANXZA010000096.1 GCA_025355745.1 Rhizobacter sp.
CATCGCCCTGCGGATTGAAGCCGACTTGCGCCACGCCGGTGCCGCTGGCCGCCGAGAGCGCGCGGGTGCTGTCGGCAATCGGCTTCAAGGTTCCGCCCGAGTTGCGAAAGCCCGTCACGTTGCCCACGCCGTCGGCGTTGAGCACGTAGACGATGCCGTCGTGCTCGGTCACGCTGACCGGGCGCAGACCGCCCGAGTCGACCACCGAGGCCAGCGCGACGCCGCTTCGCCGCACCGCGAAAGTCGAGACGCTGTGGCTCGCGGCGTTGACGACGAAGAGGTGCCGGCCGCTGCCGCTCAAGGTCACGGCGCCCTGGTTGCCCAGGCCGGTGCCGGTGCCGGTGCCGTGCGTGGCCAGGCGGCTCTGAAAAGTCAGCACGCCGTTTGCGCCGACGGCGTAGACGAGCAGTTCGTTGCCGGCCGGCGCATTGGTGCTGGTGAACACCTTGCCGGCGCGAAAGCCCGCGTCGTCGTCATCATCATCATCGCTGCTCGCGCCAGCGGGCAGGCCGAGGCTGGCCAGTGCCAGTGCGGTACCGAGAAGTCGAAAGGTGTTGCGGCGTGAGGTGTTCATGGAATGTTCTCCTGAAAAGGATGAAGGTGGAACGCTCGCCGTACTGGCGGCGTGGTTGGGAAAGCTCGACGATTCGCTCAGAGCGCACCCGCGACGGCCGCTGCGATCGTCTTCACGTAGACCTGGAACACATTGGCGGGCGGTGCCGGCGTGACCAGGTTCGTCGCGGTGGATTGCAGCGCCACGCTCGTGCCGTCGCGCGAAATCAGCGACGCGGTCGTGCTGCCATTGCTCGCCATGTTCGCAGCCGAGGTGCTCACCAGCCGGTCTTGCCCGGTGCGCAGGTCGCGCACGAAGCTGCGCGTGCTGTAGCCGTTATAGAAGTTCTCGAAGGCCGCGAAGTTTCCATCGCCCGAGATCGACGCGCTGCCGCCGTTGGGTGTCGAAATCGCCAGCATCAACGCACCGGACGAAAGGTTCTTCAGGTAGTTGCCGCGCGGCCCGAGGCTGCTCGGCTGCGCGGGCAGAAACTGCACCACGTTGTTCGAGACGAAGCGCCCGTTGTAGTACGACGAGTTGCAACAGAAGGTCGCGATCGCCGGCACGCCGTCGCTGGTGCTCGAGACCAGCGTCGTCGCGCCGCTCGCCAGATCACGCACGAACACGTCGGGCTGAAGGTTGGTGTCACCGGGCACGAGCGTGCTCGCGGTCGAGACGAACAGCACCTTCTTGCCGTCGGGCGAAATCGACAGGCCGCCGAAGATGACTTCGCCGTGCGCCGAGTTGCCGTCATCGGTCGCGAGCGTGGTCAGCGCGCCGGTGGTCAGGTCGCGCAGCATCACGCGGGCCGGCACGTCGTTCACGTAGGTGTACTGGCCGACATACGACTGCGTGGGCACGGTCGTGAAGATCACCTTGGCACCGTCGTCGGAGATGGCTCCGCCGGTGAAGCCGGCGTTTGCCGGCATCGAAGCAATCGTCGGCGACGCCTTGGTCAACGCGCCGGTCGCCAGGTTTTTCACGAACACTTCCGAGTCGACGTTGAAGACGATGGAGCGGCCGTCGGCCGTCATCGCGTTGCAAAGCGGCGTCGAGATCATCTGCGCGCCGGCGCTCGTGGTGTTGGCGCGCACGATCGCTCCGCTGCGCAGGTTCTTCACGAAGATGTCGGTGATGCCATTGGTGTCGCCGGCCACCAGCCCGCTCGACGACGAAGTGAACGCGACGATGCTGCCATCGGCCGAGATGGCGCAGAGCGAAAAGCCACCGCGCGCCACGCCGGCTGCGTTCGACGAAGCCAACGCAATGGCGCCCACGGCCGGCGGGTTGCCAACCGCCAGCGCCTGCTGGCGCTCGCTGTCTTGCGCAGCTTGCACCTGCAAGCCAGCGCCACTTGACACGTCGCCGCCGCCGCCGCAGCCTGCCAGGCTCAGACAGACCGCCGACGCGCAGGCCAGGGTCATCGTTGCGTGGGGAAATCCTGATGTCATCGTGAAGCTCCGATGTCGAGGCAACAGCGCCTGCACGCATTCCAACGCGCGCAGCGACATAAGACTTCACGAAAAGATCACTGTTCGCGCGATGCTTGGCGCCCGCCGCCCGAGGCCACTCTTGGTGCTCGGTGCTTGAACCCCGGCGCTTCAGGCCACTGCCTCTTCCGCCCGGCTCTGCTGCAACTGCCACATCTGCGCGTAGCGGCCATCCAGCGCGAGCAACTCGGCGTGCGTGCCGCGCTCCAGGATGCGGCCGAGTTCCATCACCAGGATCTGGTGCGCATCGACCACCGTGGACAGGCGGTGCGCGATCACCAGCGCGGTCTTGTTGCGCGCCGCGCTGCGCAGCTCTTCCTGAATGGCGCGCTCATTGGCCGAGTCGAGTGCCGAGGTGGCCTCGTCGAAGATCAGCAGCGGCGGGTTCTTCAGCAAGGTGCGCGCGATCGCCACGCGCTGCTTCTCACCACCCGACAGCTTCAGCCCGCGCTCGCCCACCATCGTGTCGTAGCCCTTCGGCGTCGACGTGATGAAGGCGTGAATGTGCGCCGCCGCCGCCGCGCCTTCGACCTCGGCGCGGCTCGCATCGGTGCGGCCATAGGCGATGTTGTATTCGACCGTGTCGTTGAACAGCACGGTGTCTTGCGGCACGATGCCGATGGAGCGGCGCAGGCTTTGCTGCGTGACGCTGCGAATGTCCTGCGCATCGATCGAGATGGCGCCGGCGTTCACGTCGTAGAAGCGGAACAGCAGCCGCGCCAGCGTGCTCTTGCCCGAACCCGACGGGCCGACCACGGCCACCGTCTTGCCGGCCGGAATCTCGAAGCTGATGCCATGCAGGATGGTGCGGTCCGGGTCGTAGCCGAAGCGCACGTTGTCGAAGCGCACCGCGCCGCCGCGGTGGATCAGCGGCTGTGCGTCCGGCGCATCGGCGATCTCGCGGTTCTGGCCGAGCAGCGCGAACATCTTTTCCATGTCGATCATCGACTGCTTGATCTCGCGGTAGATCACGCCAAGGAAGTTGAGCGGAATGTAGAGCTGGATCATCAACGCGTTGACCAGCACCAGATCGCCCAGCGTCATCGTGCCCGCGACCACGCCAAGCGTGGCGCGCCACACCAGCAAGGTGACGGCGGTGGCGATGATCAGGCTCTGGCCGAGGTTGAGCAGCGACAGCGAGGTCTGCGACTTGATCGAGGCGCGTTCCAGGCGCTGCAGGTTGTCGTCGTAGCGCTCCTGCTCGAAGCGCTCGTTCGAGAAGTACTTGACCGTCTCGTAGTTGATCAGCGCATCGACCGCGCGCGTGTTGGCCTTCGAGTCCTGCTCGTTCATCGCGCGCCGGAAGTGGGTGCGCCATTCGGTGACCGTGACCGTGTAGCCGATGTAGAGCACCAGCGCGCCGAAGGTGATGGCGGCGAACCAGCCGTCGAACTTGGCCGAGAGCAGCGCGATAACGAGCGTGATCTCAACCAGCGTGGGCAGGATGTTGTAGATCGTGTAGTTCAAAAGCGACTGGATCGAGCGCGCGCCGCGCTCCATGTCGCGCGACACGCCGCCGGTCTGGCGTTCCAGGTGAAAGCGCAGGCTCAGCGCCAGCAGGTGCTCGAAGGCTTCGAGCGAGACCCGCCGGGCGATGCGCGCGGCCACCGGGTAGAACAGGAACTCGCGCAGTTCGATGAACAGCGTGATCGACAGCCGCAGTGCACCGTAGGCCATCAGCAGCGCGACCGGCACGGCGAGTGCCACGCGCGGGTCGCCGGGCTTCAGGTCGAGCGCATCGACGAGCTGCTTGAGCACCAGCGGCACGCCGATGTTGGCCAGCTTGGCCGCCACCAGGAACGACAGCGCGAGCAGCACCCGCCAACGCCATTGCCACACATAGGGCACGAGCTTTTTCAGCGTCGCCCAGTCGGAGCGGGGCGGGGGCGGGGGCGGCGCGGCGCCGGACAGAGGTGGGGCTTCGAGAATCGCAGGGCGCATCGGATCGAGATCGGCAGGCGGTCGGGAACGGTCGGGTGATCGGATGATCACGCGATCAAGAGAAATCGGGCAGCGGTTGGCGCGTTGAAAGGTGGAAGAATCGCGCCGACAACATCAGCAGGTGACGCAATATGCCCCAACTTTCAAGTGAGCCGCTGCAGCTGCCGGAAGACGGCCACGATGGGCGCCAACTGGTCATGCGCGTGATGCCGATGCCCAGCGACATGAACGGCAATGGCGACATCTTCGGCGGCTGGATCATGGCGCAGGTCGACGTGGCCGGCGCGGTGCTGCCGTCGCGCATCGCCAAGGGCCGCATTGCCACGGTGGCGGTGAACCAGTTCATCTTCAAGCAGGCGGTGTCGATGAACGACCTGCTGAGCTTTTACGCCAAGGTCGAACGCATCGGCCGCACCTCGATCACGGTCAACGTCGAGGTCTATGCCGAGCGGAATCCGGCCAATCTGCAAGTGGTGAAGGTGACCGAGGCCAACCTGACGTATGTGGCGATCGACCGGGACGGGCGGCCGCGGGTGATCGCGGCGTCTTGAGCCAGCGGCGGCTCGAGCGCGGTCGGCCTGCACGCGGCGCAGCCATCTCAATCGACGAAGAAGTCGGGGATGAAATCGACGGTGCCCGGCGTCACGCTGTAGTGCTCGAAGTCGGTCACCCCGTGCCTGGCCAGCAACTCGTCGTCGATGAAGAAGTTGCCGGTGGTTGCCTTCGCGTCGCTGGTCAAAATCAGGTAAGCCGCGTCGGACAGGATCTGCGGCGTTCGGCACTTGCCGAGGTCCACACCCGGGATCATCTGCAACGCGGCGGTGGCAATGGCCGTGCGCGGCCACAGGCTGTTCACGCCGATGCCGTGCGGGCGGAACTCGCCAGCATGGCCGAGCGTGCATTCGCTCATGCCGTACTTGGCCATCGTGTAGGCCACATGCGGCGCGAACCAGTGCTCGCGCATGCTCAGCGGCGGCGACATGTTCAGCACATGCGGATTGCGCCCGGCCTGCGCCGACTTGATCAACAGCGGCAGGCAGGCCTGCGTGCACAGGTAGGTGCCGCGCACGTTGACGCCGAACATCAGGTCGAAGCGCTTCATCGGCGTGGCGTCGGTCGGCGTCAGGCTGATCGCGCTGGCGTTGTTGACCAGGATGTCAATACCGCCGAACTGCGCCATGGCCTGCGCGATGGCAGCTTGCACGCTGGCCTCGTCGCGGATGTCGGTCTGCACCGCCAGGGCCTGGCCGCCGGCCGCGACGATCTCGGCCGCCGCCGAGTGGATGGTGCCGGGCAGCTTCGGGTTCGGCTCGCTGGTCTTGGCGGCGATCACGATGTTCGCGCCGTCGCGCGCCGCGCGCAGGGCGATCGCCAGGCCGATGCCGCGTGAGGCGCCGGTGATGAAGAGGGTCTTGCCTTTGAGGTTCATGTTCGCGTCTCGGTGGGGATGAGTTCGTCGGCGATGAAGCGCCCCAGCGCCTCGCCGCAGACACGGTAGACCGGTTCGCCCGGGTGGAAGCCGTCGCTGGCCATCACGTCGCCACCGAGCGTCAGCGCAATCGGCAGGAAGCTCACGTCGCGGCGGGTCGATGCCCAGCGCGCCAGCGCCTGATTGTGGCGGCGCGCATCGTCGCCCATCACGCGGCGCAGCGGCTGCGGCAGCAGCGGAAATTCGTGCATCGGCGGCAGCGGCGCGAACAGCACATGCGCCGCCAGGCCTTCGCCGAGCAGCCAGTCGGCGAGCGCTTCGCGGTGCTGCACGGCGCGCCGCGAAGGCAGTTGCTCGATCACGTCGTTGACGCCGGTGATGACGACGGCCACATCGACCGGCGCCGGCGGCGCGGCTTGCAGCATGTGATGAACCTGGCGCGTCGTCAGGCCCGAACGCGCCTGCAGTGCCCACTGCACCGGGCGGCCGCTGCGTTGCTGGAGCGCATGGGTGAGGTGGCCGGCAACGCTCTGCGCCTGCCGGGCGACGCCGACGCCGGCGGCTGACGAGTCGCCGGCGATCAGCACGTGCGTCGCCCGGCCACGCCCGCCCAGGCGACCGGCGCGCGGGCCGACCGCCTCGGCCAGCACCGGCGCACGCCGGCGGGTTGCGATCGCCTGCGCGATCAGCAACGGTGACAGCATGAGCTTCAGCGTGAGGGACATGCCGGTGCGGGCTAACGTCAGACCAAGGCGTACAGAAGAACGCGTTCAGAACTTCGGCGCTCAGAACTTCGAGAAGTCGGGCTTGCGTTTCTGGAAGAACGCGCTGAACGCTTCCTGCGCCTCGGGGCTGCGCAGGCGCTTGCCGAACAGCTCGCCTTCGATGGCCAGCGTGTCGAGCGCGGACTGCGCCTGCGCCCGGCGCATCAGCGTCTTGGTGTCGCGCACGGCGCCCGGCGGCAGCGCGTTGAAGCGTTCGGCGATGCGGCGCGCGTGGTTCACGACTTCACTCGCCGGCAGCACGGCGTTGGCGATGCCGCACTCGACCGCATCGGCGCCGGTGAACGGCTCGCCGAGCAGCAGCTTCTCGGCCGCGCGCACATTGCCCATCAACTGCGGCACGATCAGGCTGGAGGCGAACTCGGGCACCAGGCCCAGGCTCACGAAGGGCATCGCGAGCCGCGCTTCATCGGACACATAGACGAAGTCGCAGTGCAGCAGCAGCGTCGTGCCGATGCCGATGGCCGCACCGGTGACGGCGGCGATCACCGGCTTGTCGCAGCCCATCAGCGCGCGCATGAAGACGAAGGCCGGCGACTCGATGCTGCCCGGCGGGCGCTGCATGAAGTCTTCGATGTCGTTGCCCGAGGTGAAGATGCCGGGCTGGCCGGTGATGAGCACGGCGCGCACCGCCGGGTCGGCCTTGGCGGCGTCGAGCGCGTCGGCCATCTGGCCGTACATCGCGCCGGTGATCGCGTTCTTCTTCTCGGGCCGGGCGATCTCGATGGTCGCGACGCCGTTGAATGTGGCGGTCTTGATGGTCATGGGGTCTCCTGCAAATGGTTCATCGCGTGGGTCAGCGGCGTCGGGTTCGTCAGACCCGCTCGAAGATGCCGGCCGCGCCCTGCCCCGTGCCCACGCACATCGTCACCATGCCGTACTTCAGCTTGTGGCGGCGCAGCGCGTGGATCACGGTGGCAGCGCGGATGGCGCCAGTGGCGCCGAGCGGGTGGCCGAGCGCAATCGCGCCGCCCATCGGGTTGACTTTGGCGCGGTCGAGGTCGAGCGTGTTCAACACCGCCAGCGCCTGCGCGGCGAAGGCTTCGTTGAGTTCGATCCAGTCCATGTCGGCCGACTTCAAGCCGGCATAGCCGAGCGCCGCCGGGATCGCTTCGATCGGGCCGATGCCCATGATCTCGGGCGGCACGCCGCGGCTGGCGAAGCTGACGAAGCGCGCCAGCGGCGTCAGGCCGTGTTCCTTGATGGCCTTTTCGCTGGCCAGGATCAGCGCGCCCGCGCCGTCGCTGGTTTGCGAGCTGTTGCCGGCCGTCACCGAGCCTAAATCGGTGGGCTTGCCCGCAGGGTCAAGCCGCGCGGCGAACACCGGGCGCAGCTTGGCCAGGCCTTCGAGCGAAGTGTCGGTGCGCGGGCCTTCGTCGAGGGAAACGGTTCGGGTCTTTGTACCTTGCTCACCCGTGACGAGGTTCGGGAAGCGGTCGATCACGTCAACAGGCGTCATCTCGTCCGTGAACTCGCCGGCCTGCTGGGCCTTGAGCGCGCGCAGGTGGGATTGCAGCGCGAACTCGTCCTGCGCCTCGCGCGAGACCTTCCATTGCTTGGCCACGTTCTCGGCCGTGATGCCCATGCCGTAGGCGATGCCGATGTTCTCGTCGCGCTCGAACACGCGCGGGTTGAAGGAAGGCTTGTTGCCGCCCATCGGCACCAGGCTCATCGACTCGGCGCCGCCGGCGATCATCACGTCGGCCTCGCCGACGCGGATGCGATCGGCCGCCATCTGGATCGCCGACAGGCCCGAAGCGCAGAAGCGGTTCACGGTGATGCCGCCGACCGAGTTCGGCAAGCCGGCCAGTGCGACGGCAATGCGCGCCATGTTCATGCCCTGCTCGCCTTCGGGGAACGAGCAGCCGATGACGGCGTCCTGAATCGCCTTCGGGTCGAGCGTGGGCACCTGCCGCAACGCGCTCTGGATGGCCAGCACCAGCAGGTCGTCGGAGCGGGTGTTCTTGAAGTAACCCCGCCCCGACTTGCCGATCGGCGTGCGGGTGGCGGCGACGATGTAGGCGTCTTGAAGTTGCTTGCTCATAGTGGTGTTCCTTGGGTTGACTCCCTCCCCCGCTGGGGGAGGGTTGGGGTGGGGGCCGCCCGCGCCAGAAGCTGAAGTTGATCGATGGTGTGCAAGACCACCGCATCAGTCTCGGACAAGACTTCATTCGTCCAGACGCGCGGGACGGCGAAGCCGTGGCTTCTCAGCCAGACCGTGCGGCGTTCGTCATAGGTCAGTTGATCGACATGCTGCGACCCGTCGATCTCGATGGCCAGCTTCGGGGCCAAGCAAGCAAAGTCGAGGACATAGGTGCCAATCGGATGTTGCCTTCGGAACTTCACACCGAGCTGTTCATGGCGGATGCGCGACCACAGCCGACGCTCGGCATCGGTCATGCCAATGCGCACGGTCTTGGCGTTCTTTCTGGCGGCAGTGCTGGCTTGGTTTTCCATGTGCTGTGGCGCGTGAAGGCCCCCATCCCAGCCTTCCCCCAGTGGGGGAAGGAGCAGACTCAATTGCGCACCGGCTTGCCGGTTTGCAGCATGCCCATGATCCGCTCTTGCGTTTTCGGGTGGTCGAGCAGGCCGCAGAAGTGCGTGCGCTCGAGCGCCATCAAATACTCCTCGCTGACCAGCGATCCGGCATCGACATCACCGCCGCACACCACGTCGGCGATCAGCGCCGAGATGTGGAAGTCGTGCGCGCTGATGAAGCCGCCGTCGCGCATGTTGGCGAGTTGCGCCTTGATGGTGGCGATGGCATTGCGGCCGGCCACCGGAAACAGCAACCTCAACGGCGCGCGGTAGCCGGACTCGAACATCGCCCGCACCTGCGCCGAAGCCACGTACAACAGCTCGTCCTTGTTCGGCACGATCACGTCGCTCCACAGCAGGTAGCCCAGTTTGCGCGAGTCGATCGCGCTGGCGCCCACCTTGGCCGTCGCGGCGTTCGTGAAACCGTCCGACAGGAACTTGAAGATGTCGGCGTTGGCCGAAGCGTTGTTACCTGCCGACGCCATCTCGGCCGCACGCCGCGCGATGTAGGTGAGCCCGCCGCCGCCCGGAATCAGGCCAACGCCCACTTCCACGAGCCCCATGTAGCTTTCCATCGCCGCGACCCGCTTCGCTGAATACAGGGCCAGCTCGCAGCCGCCACCGAGCGCGATGCCGCGAATTGCCGAGACCACCGGCACGCTCGCATAGCGGATGCGCAGCATCGCGTCCTGCAGCTTCTTCTCTTCCGCCAGGATGCCTTTGCCGCCGCTCTTCATGAACACCGGCATCATTGATTCGAGGTTGGCGCCAGCCGAGAACACATCGTCGGGCGACCAGATCACCAGGCCCTTGTACTTGGCCTCGGCAATCTCCACCGCCTTCACGAGGCCTTGGGTCACGGCCTCGCTGATGAGGTGAAGCTTGGCGGTTATGCTGGCGATCAGCACCTCGCCGTCGAGCGACCAGACGCGGACCTCGGCGTTGCTGAATTCTTCGCTGCCGGTCTGCAACGGGCTCGGCGCACCGGCGCCGAACACCGACTCGCGGAAGTGCTGGCGCGCATACACCGGCAAGGTGCTGGGCGCGACCCAGCGCGCATGCGCCGCGCTCCATGAGCCCTCGGCGCGGTGCACGCCCTGCTGCGTGGCGACCGAGCCGTCGAACACCCAGTCGGGCAGCGGCGCCGTGCTCAGCGCCTTGCCGGCTTCAATGTCTTCCTTGACCCACTGCGCAACCTGCGTCCAGCCCGCTGCCTGCCACAGCTCGAACGGACCTTGCTGCACGCCGAAGCCCCAGCGCATCGCGAAGTCGATGTCGCGTGCGCTCTCGGCGATGTCGGCCAGGTGCACGGCGGCGTAGTGGAAGCTGTCGCGCAGGATCGCCCACAGAAACTGCGCTTGCGGGTTCTTCGATTCGCGCAGCAGCTTCAGGCGCTCGGCCGGCGGCTTCTTCAGGATGCGCGCGACGAGCTCGTCGGCCTTGCCCCCACCGGCCACGTACTCACCGCTGGTCGGG
Source organism: Rhizobacter sp. (assembly GCA_025355745.1). Lineage (GTDB taxonomy): Bacteria > Pseudomonadota > Gammaproteobacteria > Burkholderiales > Burkholderiaceae_C > LMDS01. The sequence goes on from JANXZA010000096.1 coordinate 10,210, forward strand.
TCGAGGCGCAGGATGTCCTTGCCGACCCTCTTGTAAAAACCAGCGCCGGTTTTCTGGCCGAGCGCGCCTTTTTCGATCAGCGCTGCCAGCACGGTGGGCGTGGCGTAGCTGGCGAAGAACGGGTCGTCCGGCAGGTTGTCCTGCAAGGTCTTGATGACGTGCGACATGGTGTCCAGGCCGACCACATCGGCGGTGCGGAAGGTGCCGCTGCTGGCGCGTCCCAGCTTCTTGCCGGTCAGGTCATCGACCACGTCGTACGTCAGGCCGAAGGTCTCGGCCTCCTTCATCGTCGCCAGCATGCCGGCGATGCCGACCCGGTTCGCGACGAAGTTCGGCGTGTCCATCGCCCGCACCACGCTCTTGCCGAGCGCGGTGGTGACGAAGGCTTCGAGCTGGTCGAGCACCTCCGGCTGCGTCGTCGGGGTGTTGATCAACTCCACCAGCGCCATGTAGCGCGGCGGGTTGAAGAAGTGGATGCCGCAAAAGCGCGGCTTGATTTCCTCGGGCAGCACCTCGGACAGCTTCGTGATGCTCAATCCCGAGGTGTTGCTGGCAACGATGGCGTGCGGGGCAATCGCCGGGGCGATCTTTTGATACAGCGCCAGCTTCCAGTCCATGCGCTCGGCGATGGCCTCGATGATGAGGTCGCAATCCTTCAACAGGTCGAGGTGCTCTTCGTAGTTGGCCGGCTGAATCAGCGCCGCATCTTCGGGGATGCCGAGCGGTGCGGGCTTGAGCTTCTTCAGCCCTTCGACCGCCTTCGCGACGATGCCGTTCTTCGGCCCCTCTTTTGCGGGCAGGTCGAACAGGATTACGGGCACCTTGCAGTTGACGAGGTGGGCGGCGATCTGCGCGCCCATCACGCCGGCGCCGAGCACGGCGACCTTGCGCACGGTAAATCGATTCATGGGGTTGCTTCCTTGGTGGTGGGGCGATGGACCGGCGTCACTCGACGCGGAACCACGTTTGAGTGCGGCCGAGCAGCGGCGCACCGATGTAGCCGCGCACGGCCAGCGTCTTGCCGCTCTCGGCCGGCGTCATGCGCACCTTGTAGGTCTTGCCGTTGTTCGGGTCGAGGATCTCGCCGCCGTCCCACAGCGCCTTGTCGCCGTCGCTTTGCCTGACGCCTTTGACGAGCGTCATGCCGAGCAGCGGCTTGCCCTTGCGTTCGTCGCTGCACTTCTCGCACACCGCGTCGGCCGGTGTGGCGGGGTCGAGCAGCTTCTCGAGCTTGCCGCTGAACACGCCGCCCGCCTCGGTGATGCGGATCAGCGACTTCTCTTTCCTGGTCTCGTCGTCGATCGTCTTCCACAGGCCGGCCGGCGTGGCCTGGGCATGAGCAAAGGCTGCAAACAGGCCGAGGCCGAGCGCGGCGATGAGGTGGTGGGGGTGGCGAGTCATGGGCTTGTCTCCGTGGTCGTGTCGGGTTGGGTCAGTTCGGGTCTAGTCGGGTCGATCAGAACAACGCCTCGTCCATTTCCATCAGCGAGGCCGAGCCGGCGCGCGCGGTGCGGATCAGTGTCGCCGTTTCCGGCAGCAGCTTGGCGAAATAGAAGCGTGCGGTGGCGAGCTTGGCCTTGTAGAACGGGTCGCCACCCGCCAGCTTTTCGAGCGCCACCTTGGCCATGCGGGCCCAGAAGTAGGCGAACACCAGATGCCCGCAAACGCGAAGATAGTCGACTGCTGCGGCGCCCACTTCGTCGGGGTTCTTGAAGGCCTTCATGCCGATTTCGGTGGTCAGCTTGGTGACCTTGTCGCCGAGCTCGGCGAGCGGGTTGACGAACTCCTGCATCGCCTCGCTCGTGCCTTCGTCCTCGACGAACTGCGCCACCAGCGCGCCGAACTTCTTGAGCTTTGCACCGTTGTCGCCGAGCACCTTGCGCCCCAGCAGGTCGAGCGACTGGATCGTGTTCGTGCCCTCGTAGATCATGTTGATGCGGGCGTCGCGCACGAACTGCTCCATGCCCCATTCGCGGATGTAGCCGTGGCCGCCGAACACCTGCAGGCAGTGCGAAGTGGCGATCCAGGCGTTGTCGGTGAAGAACGCCTTGACGATGGGCGTGACGAGTGCCACCAGGTCGGCGCACTCGGCGCGCACGGCAGCGTCGTCGCTGGCGAGTTCCTTGTCGAGCTGCAAGGTGGTCCACATCGCCAGCGCCCGGCCGCCTTCGGCATAGGCGCGCGCGGTGAGCAGCATCTTGCGCACATCGGGGTGGTTGATGATGGCGTCGGCCGGCTTGTCGGGGTTCTTCACGCCCGACAGCGAACGCATCTGGATCCGGTCTTTCGCGTAGGCTGCAGCGTTCTGGTACGCCACCTCGGTCAGGCCGAGCGACTGCATGCCCACACCCAGGCGCGCCGCGTTCATCATCACGAACATCGCGGCCAGGCCCTTGTTCGGCTGGCCGACGAGGGTGCCGGCTGCACCTTCGAGGTTGAGCTGCGCCGTGGCATTGCCGTGGATGCCCATCTTGTGCTCCAGCCCGCCGCAGAAGATCGGGTTGCGCGCACCGAGCGAGCCGTCGGCGTTGACCAGGAACTTGGGCACGACGAACAGCGAGATGCCTTTCGAGCCGGCCGGCGCATCGGGCAGGCGCGCCAGCACGAGGTGGACGATGTTCTCGGCCAGATCGTGCTCGCCGGCCGAGATGAAGATCTTGTTGCCGGTGATCTTGTAGCTGCCGTCAGCTTGAGGTTCAGCCTTCGAGCGCAGCAGGCCCAGGTCGGTGCCGCAGTGCGACTCGGTCAGGCACATCGTGCCGGTCCACTGGCCGCTCGTGAGCTTGGGCAGATACATCGCCTTCTGTGCTTCGGAGCCGTGCGCGCGCAGCGCTTCATAGGCGCCGTGCGACAGGCCGGGGTACATGGTCCAGGCCTGGTTCGCCGAGTTCAGCATCTCGTAGAAGGCCTGGTTGACGAGGTGCGGCAGGCCCTGGCCGCCGAAGGCCGGGTCGCAGCTCAGCGACGGCCAGCCGCCCTCCACGTATTGCGCATAGGCCGCCTTGAAGCCGGCCGGCGCCTTGACCTCGTGGGTGGCCTTGTCGAGCACGCAGCCTGCTTCGTCGCCGCCTTGGTTGATCGGCGCCAGCACGCTGGCGGCAAACTTGCCGCCTTCTTCGAGCACGGCGTTGATGGTGTCGGCATCGATCTCGGCATGCGACGGCAGGCGCTTGAGTTCATCGACGACGTTGAGCACCTCGTGCATGACGAACTGCATGTCGCGCAGCGGCGGGTGGTACTGGGGCATGGGAACTCCTTGAAGGTGAAATCAAATCAAATCAAATCAAATCAAATCGGGGCGGTGCGGCGCTTGCGTGGCGCAGCCGCAGGCTTGGCAGGTGCTGCGGCCGGTGCTGCGGCCGGTGCTGCGACTGCGCTTGCGACGCGTGTTGCAAGGTAATGCGAAAGCACATTCTCGAAGCCGGCGCGGGCCCGCGCATCGGCGCCCGGGCGGCGCAGGAAGCGCGCGTCGTGGTGCAGCGCCAGGATCAGGCCATGCGCTTCGAAGAGCATCTGCTGCGGGTCGGTGTCGGGGCGCAGATGGCCGGCGTCGATGGCGATGCGGATGGCCCGCTCGAGCGCGTTCTGCCAGGTCTGCACCATGCCGAGCAGCGCGTCGCGCACGGGGCCCGGCCGGTCGTCGAACTCGACCGCGCCGCTGATGTAGATGCAGCCGGCGTCGATCTCGATCGAGACGCGCTTGAACCAGCGGTCGAACAGCGCACGCAGCCGGGGCAGGCCGCGCGCGGCGCGCATCGCGGGCTCGAAGACCTCGTCGGAAAACTTGGCGTGGTACTCGCGGATCACCGAGATCTGCAACTCCTCACGCGAGCCGAAGTGCGCGAACACGCCCGACTTGCTCATCTGCGTAACCTCGGCCAGCGCGCCGATCGACAGGCCCTCGAGCCCCATGTGCGAGGCCAGCGCGAGCGCAGCGTCGAGGATCGTGGCGCGCGTCTGGCGGCCCTTCATCAGCGGGCGCGACAGGGCGGCTGCGTCAACAGCGCTGGGATCATTCAGAACGGAGAGGGTGTCGGTCACATCGGAGGGCGCAACAGCATGCGGCAAGCTTGAGTACAAAAACGAACGACCGTGCTATTTTGCAGAAGTTTGGATGCCTGTGGTGCGATGCCGGCTCGAAACGGCCGGTAATTTCCTAGGCAGCCGCGCCTAGAAGGTGATGGCTGGCCCCGCTTGCCGCGCGCCAGCCGGCAACGCGGCGCTGACGCATCGCTAACGCATCGCTACCATCGCGACAATCCCGGCAATGGCCAGGACACCAACACGAAAAGCATCGATGAAGATCGCAGTGGTGGGCTTGGGCGCGGTGGGCGGCTTGCTGGCGGCTCGGCTGGCGTCTGCGGGTCATGCGGTGTGCGCGCTGGCGCGGGGCGATGCCCTGGCCGCCGTGCGCGCGCACGGGCTGCGGCTGGTGATGAAGGGCGTGGAGTCGAGCGCGCCCGTCAACGCCAGCGACGATGCGCGCGACCTCGGTCCGCAAGACCTGGTGCTGGTCGCAGTCAAAGGCCCGTCGCTCGCGGCTGCGGCGCATGCAATGCAGCCGCTCATCGGCGCACAGACGATCGTGATGCCGGCGATGAACGGCGTGCCGTGGTGGTTTCTGCGCACCGCACCGGCCTCGTTGCGGCTGGCCGATCGGTCCATCGCGGCGATCGACCCTGATGGTCGCATCGCCGCGTTGCTGCCGCTGCACCGCATCCTCGGCTGCGTCGTCCACCTGACGTGTTCCAGCCCCGAGCCCGGCCTGGTGCGGCACGGCTTCGGCGAGCGGCTGATCGTCGGCGAGCCGGCCGGCGGCGCATCGGTGCGCGCAGCCGCGGTCTGTGCCGCGCTGGCGCAGGCCGGGTTCAGCGCCGAGGCCAGCAGCGACATCCGCCACGCCATTTGGTACAAGCTGTGGGGCAACATGACGATGAACCCGGTCAGCGCCCTCACCGGCGCGGCCAGCGACCACCTGCTCGACGACCCGCTGGTTTACGCCTTCGTGCTGCGCACGATGCAGGAGGCGGCGTCGATCGGCGCGCAGGTCGGCTGCCCGATCAACCAGACCGGCGAAGAGCGGATGGCGCTGGCGCGCCATCTCGGCAGCTTCAAGACCTCGATGCTGCAAGACGCGCTGGCGGGCCGCGCGCTCGAACTCGATGCGCTGGTCGGCGCGGTGCACGAGATCGGCATGCGGCTGAATATCGACATGCCGAACATCGGCGCGCTGCTCGGCCTGACGCGGCTGATGGCGCGCGAACGCGGGCTGTACCCACCGGCTGCTTGAGCGGCTTATGCGGACGCTGCACGGCCCCGCGACCCGCTCGCGATGAAGCCGTAGCGCGGCGACGTGCTCCGGCCAGGCCGCTGTGGTGTCATCGCGCCGGGCGCATGATCTGGGGCTTGAGCGAAACAACGCTCATGCGGTACCCTCGAAACACCATGGAAGTCTTGCAACTCGATTTGTCAGGCCGCCCGCAGGCCTGGATCTCTGCCCGGGAAGCCGCCGTGATCTACGCCAGCGACGGTGTCGCGTGGACGATCGGCGACACCTTCTATGTGCTGCGCGGCGGCACCCAGCGCCGCACCGGCCTGCAGTCGCGCATCGAAGTCCAGCCCATCATCGCCGTGAAGGGCTCGGTGCCGACCCGCGCCTGGCGCCAGGCTCCGGCGCTGTCGAACCCCAAGCTGTTCGCGCGCGACCGCAGCGTCTGCGCCTATTGCGGCGGGCACTTCCGCTTCGACGACCTGACGCGCGAGCACATCGTGCCGACCTCGCGCGGCGGCCACGACACCTGGATGAACTGCATCACCGCCTGCCGGCCGTGCAATGGCCACAAGGGCAACCGGCTGCCGCAGGAGCTGAACATGTCGCTGATGTACCTGCCCTATGTGCCGAGCCTGCACGAAGACATGATCCTGCGCGGGCGGCGCATCCTGGCCGACCAGATGGAGTTCCTGCTGGCCAGCGTGCCGCGCCACAGCCGGCTGCACGGGTAGCGCACCGGCAGTTGCCGCGCTGGCTCAGCCGCGTTTGAAAACGCGGTCCAGGAACTCGACGATCAGCGCCGTCAGCGCTTCGCGCTTGCCTTCGTAGAAGTGCTGGCCGCCCGCCATGATGACCTGCTGCGAGCCGCCGATGCGCGCGATCTGCGCCTTGCGCTCGTCGGCGCCGAAGCGGGTCACATCCCAGTCTTCGCTGCCGAACACATCGAGCACCGGGATCTTGATGCGGAACATGTCCTCCAGGCCGTTGATGATGCTGAGGAAGACCCACGCGTCGACGCCGGGCTCGGCGGTGTTGATGAGGTAGTGGTTAGCCATGGTCGCGCCCAGGCTGTGCGAGACGATGGCCACCTTGGCCGTGCTGCGGGCATGCAGCCAGCCGATGGCAAGCGCGAGCCGCTCGTCGGCATCGGGGAATATCGGCAGGTAGTCGCCGATTTTGGCGGTGCTCGGCAGCACCGGCATCTGGATCGACAGGGTCGAGTAGCCGGCCTCGGCCAGCTGGGTGCGCAGATCGCCGTACAGGTCGTAGTCGGGCGACCAGCCGCGACCGTGGGCGATGACGACCGTGCCGCGCTCCTTGGCCGCCCGGGTGTAGAGGGCCAGGAACCGGTGGCCGTTCTTCTGTTCGAGCTGCACCGGGTCGCCGACCACGAGTGCCGCTAGGGTCTGCTCGGCCCAGCGGGCCTCGCGCTCGTAGTCTTGCGCCCGCGCCGGTGTGCCAACGACCAGCAGCCCGGCCAACAGGCTGGCCATCGCTATGGCCGTCAGTAGGGCCAGCGCGGGGCGGGTTGACGGAAGACCGCCGCAGCGGACCTTCCGCACCCCGTTCGCCCCTGCTTACGCCATCCGCAGCGGCAGCTTGCGCAGCCGCTTGCCGGTGCCTGCGAAGACCGCGTTCGCCACCGCCGGCCCGATCATCGCCGTCACCGGCTCGCCGATGCCGCCCGGCTTGCCGCCGCTTGGCACCAACGTTATGTTGATCGCCGGCGACTGGTTCATGCGAATGATCGGGTAGTCGTTGAAGTTGTTCTGCTCGACCACGCCATTCTTCAGCGTGATCTCGCCGAACAGCGCGGCCGACAAGCCGAAGATCACGCTGCTTTCGATCTGCTGCTCGACGATGTTCGGGTTCACCATCGTGCCCAG
>JANXZA010000277.1 GCA_025355745.1 Rhizobacter sp.
CGGCCATGGCCACACGCTGGCCAAGGGCGCGAACGTGAACGCGATGATGTGCGAGCTGTTCGGCCGCGCCACCGGCACCAACAAGGGCAAGGGCGGCTCGATGCACATCGCCGATTTCAAGGTCGGCATGCTGGGCGCGAATGGCGTCGTCGCGGCCGGCATTCCGATCGCGGTGGGCGCGGCGCACGCGCTGAAGATCAAGGCGCGCGGCGACATCGTGGTGTGCTTCTTCGGCGATGGCGCGGTGAACCGCGGTCCCTTTCTCGAAGGTCTGAACTGGGCCGGTGTCTACCGGCTGCCGGTGCTCTTCGTCTGCGAAGACAACCGCATCTCGGCGACCACGCCGACCGGGCCGATGACAGCCGGCAGCGGCGCCTCGGCGCGCGCCAAGAGCCTGGGCATTGCCGCGCTCACGGTCGATGGCAACGATGTGCTGGCGGTGCATGAAGCGGCTGGCCGCCTGACGCGCGAGGTTCGCGCCGGCGGCGGGCCGCGCTTCCTGCAGGCGCTGACGTACCGCTTCAAGGGCCATGTGTCGGTCGATTCGGGCACCTACCGCGACGCTGCCGAGGTGCAGCAGGCTCAGGCCTTCGACCCACTCGTGCTGGCCCGCGCGCGCCTGCGTGCGGCTGGTGTGGGTGCGGCCGAGATCGACGCCATCGACGCCTCAGCGCGCGCTGAAATCGAAGCTGCCCTGGTTCATGCCGACGCTGCCCCGTGGCCCGTCGCGGCCGATGCCTTCGACGACATCGTCAGCACCGGAGCCGGCCAATGGCAGTGATGAGCTACGCGCAGGCCGCCGCGCTGGCGCTGGCCGAGGCAATGCGCGCCGATGCCAACGTGGTGGCACTCGGCGAAGACCTGGGCCGTGGCGGCGTGTTCGGCCAGTACCGGGGCTTGCAGCAGGAGTTCGGGCCCGAGCGCGTCATCGACACGCCGATCTCCGAGGCCAACATCATGGGCGCTGCGGTCGGCATGGCGCTGGCAGGCTTGCGGCCGGTGGTCGAGATGCGGGTCGTCGACTTCGCGCTGTGCGCTATCGACGAGCTCGTCAACCAGGCCGCGAAGAACCGCTTCATGTTCGGCGGCCAGGGCCGCGTGCCGCTGGTCGCGCGGCTGCCGATCGGCATCTGGAGCGCGTCGGCGGCGCAGCATTCGCAGTCGCTCGAAGCCTGGTTCGCGCATGTGCCGGGGCTGGTCGTCGTCACACCGGCCACGCCGCAGGACAACTACAGCCTGTTGAAGGCGGCGCTGGCCAGCGGCGACCCGGTGGTCTACATGGAGCACAAGGAGTTGTGGGGCGTGCAGGGCGAGGTCGATTGCGAAGCGGCGATCGAGATCGGCAGTGCGCGGGTCTCGCGGGCGGGTGGTGACCTGACGCTCGTGACGTGGTCGCGCGGCGTGCAGTTGTGCGTTGATGCGGCCGACGTGCTGGCGGCGCAGGGCGCATCGGTCGAGGTCATCGACCTGCGCAGCCTGTGGCCGTGGGATCGTGATGGCGTGCTGGCATCGGCGCGCCGCACCGGCCGGCTGCTGGTCGTGCATGAGGCGGTGCAGGCTGCGGGCTTCGGCGCCGAGGTGGTGGCGACGGTGGCCGAGGCGCTGGCGATTCCGGTGCGGCGCCTGGGCGCACCGCGAATTCCGGTCGGGTATTCGATGCCGCTGGAAGCCGTGTCGCGATTGAGTGTGGAGAAGATCGTCGAGGTTGCGTTGAGTCTGCTTCGGTGAGGGTCGTCGAATGACCACCTCCATCACCCCCACCCCCCGCACCGCGATCGTCACCGGCGCGGCCAGCGGCATCGGCGCGGCGACCGTGCTCGAACTCGCGCGCCAGGGCTATCGCACGGTCGGCATCGACATCAATGCCGAAGGCGCCGACGCCACCGCCTTCGAAGCGACCAAGATCAACGCACTGACCCACACTGCCGTCCCCGCCGACGTGGCCGACGAAGCCCAGATCATCGCCGCTTTCGACCGCGCCCTCGGCTTCCTCGGCCACCTCGACGTGCTCGTCACCAGCGCCGGCGTGGCCGACACCACGCCCTTCATGAGCCTCAGCGTCGCGACCTTCCGCGCCGTCCACGCCATCAACGTCATCGGCACCTTCCTGTGCATCCGCGAGGCCGCGCAGCGCATGCAAAGAGGCGGGCGCATCTGCACCATCGCCAGCGTTGCCGGCCTGCGCGGCGGCGGCCTGAGCGGCACTGCGGCCTATGCGGCCAGCAAGGGCGGCGTGCTCGCGCTGACCAAGAGCGCGGCGCGCGCACTGGCGGCGCAGGGCATCTGCGTCAACACCGTCGCGCCGGGCGCCACATACACGCCGATGATTGCCGAGCACTGGAAGAACGACGCGCACCGCGCGCGGGTCGAGGCGATGAGCGTGCTGAACCGCACCGCCGATGCGCACGAGATCGCCGCCAGCATCGCCTTCCTGGTCTCGGCGCAAGCCTCGGCCATTACCGGCTCTACGCTGGTCGCCGACAACGGCCTGATGATGTACTGATGATGTACTGATGCCAACCTTCACCACGACAGGAGACGACCCCATGACACTCGCCCGCAGACAGTTCGTACAAGGCCTCGCCGCCGGCGGCGCCCTTGCCGCCAGCGCTTCGATCAGCCCGGCAGCGTTCGCGCAGACCGCGCCGATCACGCTCAAGTGGGCGAACAACGCCCCGGTCACCCACCCGAGCACGGTGCGCGGCCAAGAAGCCGCCGACGCGATCAGGAAGGAAACGAACGGCAGGGTCGACATCCAGATCTTTCCGAACAGCCAGCTCGGCGGCGACACCGACATGCTGTCGCAGGTGCGCTCCGGGGCGATCGACTTCTTCTCGCTGTCCGGCCTGATCCTGCAGACGCTGGTGCCGGTGGCCGGCATCAACGGCCTGGCCTTCGCGTTCAAGGATTACCAGACCGTCTGGGCCGCGATGGACGGTGAACTCGGGGCCCATGTGCGTGCCGCCATTGGCAAGGTCAATCTGCATGTGTTCGATCGCTGTCTGGACAACGGCTACCGCAACATCACCAGCAGCACCCGGCCGATCAACACCGCGGCCGACCTGAAGGGCTTCAAGATCCGCGTGCCCGTGAGCCCGCTCTGGACCTCGATGTTCAAGGCCCTCGAAGCCTCGCCGGCCAGCATCAACTTCAGCGAGGTTTACTCGGCGCTGCAGACCAAGGTGGTCGAAGGGCAGGAGAACCCGCTCGCGTTGATCGATCTCGCCAAGCTGTATGAAGTGCAGAAGTACTGCTCGATGACCGGCCACATGTGGGACGGACAGTGGATTCTTGCGAACGGCAAGCGCTGGGCCGCGCTGCCGGCCGACCTTCAGGCGGTCATCACCAAGCATGTGACGGCCGCAGTGATGAGCCAGCGCGACGACATCCGGCGCCTCAACAACGGCCTGGAAACGCAGTTGAAGGCCAAGGGCCTGACCTTCAACTACCCCGAGACCAAGTCGTTCCGCGATGCCTTGTCGAAGGCCGGTTTCTACCAGGAGTGGCGTGGCAAGTTCGGCGACGAGGCGATGGCCAAGCTCGAGAAGTATTCGGGCAAGCTGGTCTGATCTGAGGCCGATCATCCGGCCCTCTCGCGGATGACGCCTCCTGTCTGCGAACGACAGGGGCGGCAAGCCGACAGCTCAATCTGCGCCCATCAAAAGCGCTATACGCCGCGGCGACCCGTGATCAGTTGGTACACAAACACGATCACCGCCGCGACGATGAGGATGTGCAGCAGCCCGCCCGCCGTGTACGACGTGACCATGCCGAGAATCCACAGAACAAGCAGTACGACTGCGATGGTGTAAAGCATGGGGTCTCCGATTCGTTGCGTTAGCGACCGGATGCAGGCGCATTCGGAGCAAACCAGAGCCTCCTCTTTGACCATTCGGCCGTGAATCAGCCAGCTTCCCGCGCGTGTGTAGGTGCGCGCTGACGCGCTGGGTCTGTCGCCCACCAGCAAGGCTCACCGCAGGCCGCATGAAGGCCGCTCAAGTCAGGTCGCAAGTAGGCTCTTCACCCCTCCCTCGAACGCCGTGACTTGAATCACGAAACGGGCCCTCAAGCGCGGCGATTCGTTGCCGAGCGGTCAAAGACAGCCCGCTCGCCGCGAAATAGTGCCGTCGATTGAGTCACGTTCGGCAGGCATGAACCCTGGTTGTTTCAAGATGTTCCTGTGATGCTTCGGTCAACGCGAAACACCGCGTTGTCGGCCAACCGGCCTTTCACTGGAGCTGTTCATGAACCTGCTGATCCCCTACATCATCCTGATCGAACGCCGCCTGCGGGCGCGCCTGGTCGTGGTCATGGTGACCTGTCTGGCGCTGCTGTTTGCGGCCCTCGGGCTGCCGGCGGCGCATGCCAATTCGAGGGGCGCCGAAAGGCACACCAAGGTTGCACGCGATCTGGACGACGCGCTGGCCCAAGTGGGCGCGCCCAAAGCCAAGTGGGCCCGCGACGTGAACGGCGTGCGCCACATCCAGGCCATCGTCGTCACCGACACCACCGACCTGCAGATGACCGAACTGCGCCGGGCCGTGCTGAGCCTGGGCGGCTCGGTGCATGCGGTGCACCCGGGCGTGCACGCGATGACGGTTCAATTGCCGGCCAGCCAGTTGAACACCTTGGCGCAGCGCAGCGACGTGCTCAGCGTCTCGCCGAACCGCGTCACGCAGCGCACCGCCAGCACGCTGGAAGCTATCACCGGCGCGCTCACCAGCAACGTGCGCAGCAGCAGCACCAAGACGAGCTACACCGGGCTGGACGGCAGCGGCATCGGCATCGCGGTGCTTGACTCTGGGGTGATGAAGGCGCACGACGCTTTCATGAACGGCAGCGGCGTGACGCGCGTGCAGCGCAACGTCAACATGCTCAACAACACGCTGGCCAACTGGACCACCGGTGTCAGCGGCGGCAGCTCACTACAGCCCGGCAGCAGCGCGCTCAGCACCTACGAAGCCGCCATCGGCAACGACAGCGCGACCATGGCCGACGGCTACGGCCACGGCACCCACGTTGCCGCCGTGGCCGCCGGCTTCTCGAAGTACTACGCCGCCGGCACGCCCGACACCACCGGCATCGCGCCCAACGCCAACATCTTTGACGTGAAGGTGCTCGACGACACTGGCGTCGGCAGCGTCAGCGATGCGCTCGAAGGCATCCAGTGGGCGATCTACCACGCCAAGGAATACAACATCCGCGTGCTCAACCTGAGCCTGGCTGCGGCCTCGACGCAGACCTGGCAGACCGACCCGCTGTGCGTGGCGGTGCGCAGCGCCGCCGCCGCCGGTATCACGGTGGTCGTGGCCGCAGGCAACTTCGGCCTCAACCTGACGGCCAAGGAGACCTACGGCGCAATCAGCTCACCGGGCAACGACCCGAGCGTCATCACGGTGGGTTCGGTCAACACCATGGGGACGATTGCGCGCGGCGACGACCGCGTCAACAACTTCAGCTCGCGCGGCCCGACCCGCAGCGCCTATGTCAACAGCAGCGGTGCGCGCGTGGTCGACAACCTGATCAAGCCCGATCTGGTGGCGCCGGGCAACAAGATCGTTGCCGCGGCGGCGGCGGTCTATTCCGCCGGAGGCACGAACAGCATGTGGTGGAACTGGCTGGGCTATACCTTCAGCAGCAGCCTCGTCGCGCCACTGGGCCTGCAACAGCGCTTGCCGGAAACCCAGATGATCATGAGCGGCACCTCGATCGCCGCACC
>JANXZA010000046.1 GCA_025355745.1 Rhizobacter sp.
CGGCCCGCATTCGCGCCGCCCCGCCTACGACAGCACCGCGCAGGCGGCCGGCGGCTTGTGGTCGATGAACGGCAACGCCGGCGAGCCGCCGATGCGCGTGGGCAGCATCATCGGCGACCTGGCCGCGTCGTTCTACGCCACCATCGGCACCCTGGCGGCGCTGCGCGAAGTCGAGCGCAGCGGCCTGGGCCAGATGGTCGATATCTCGCAGCAGGACTCGGTGGTCACCTTGACCGAAAGCGCGATTGCCAACTACACCGTCGCTGGCGTGGTGGCCACGCCGCTGGGCAACGAGCACCCGTTCGCGCGGCCCTACGGCCAGTACGCATGCAAGGATGGCCATGTGTTCTTCGGCTCCTACAGCGACAAGCTGTGGCGCGAGTCGTGCGTGATCTTCGGTGAACCCGAGCTCGCCGACGATCCCGAGATCGACACCATGGTCAAGCGCTTCGACGATGCCACCTACCAGCGCCGCCTGAAGCCCGTCATCGAGCGCTGGTTCGCATCGCGCACCAAGGCCGAGCTCGAGGCGATGGCGGGCGACCGGATCGCCTTGACGCCGGTCAAGAGCATCGACGAAGTGGTGGCCGACCCGCACTTGCGCGCGCGCGAGATGTTCGTGCCGGTGCAGCTTGACGGCGCCAGCATCGAAGTGTTCGGCTCACCGATCAAGCTGTCGGGCACTCCGGCGCTCGCGGTCGGTGCAGCGCCGGCGCTCGGTCAGCACAACCGCGAGGTCTACATCGACTGGCTGGGGATGTCGCCGGAGCGCTTGCGCTCGTTGGTGAGCAGCGGCGCCGTCTAGGCGGCTGGCTCAGAGCTGAAACCCCAGCCACAACACCAGCCCGTCGGCCACATCGCCGATGAACCCGGGCTGCTTCGGCGCGTAGCGCAGCGCGGTGCTGCGTTCGTGCTCGAACCATTTGGCGAAGCGCGTCACGGCGGCAGCGTCGTGGAAGGCGATCATCAGTTCGTAGTTCAGGAACAGGCTGCGGCTGTCGAGGTTCGCCGAGCCGGCAAGGGCCAGCACGTCGTCGATCACCGCCAGCTTGGCATGCATCATCTGCGGGGCGAACCAGATCCGGCCGCCGGCCGCGGCGAGGGTGCGCAGCGCGCGGTTCCGGGCCATGTCGGACAACGGGTGGTTAGAGCGCGCCGGCAGCAGCAGATCGACCACCACACCGCGCCGCGCCGCCATCGACAAGGCCATCAGCAGCGCCGCGTCGGGAACGAAGTAGGGCGTGGCCAGGGCGATGCGGTGGCGCGCGCGGTAGGCGGCGGTGATGAGCAGCGTGTACACCGTGTCGTCGGCCTGGTCCGGGCCGGAAGCGATGAGCTGGGCGCTGGCGGCGCTGGCGCTGCTGGCATCAACGCGATCGGCAGGCGGTGCCGGCGATGCGTGGGTGGCGCTGCTGGTGATGCCGTTCGCGAATGCCCAGTCGTGCTCGAACAGCGCGGCCGCCTGGCGCACGGCGGGACCGCTCAGGTCGAACGTCAGGTCGTGCCACGGCGCATCGCCCGGCGTGCCCTCGAAGTATTCGCAGGCCAGGTTGCGCCCGCCGCACCACAGGCGCTCGGCGGCGTGGGCGTCGTCGGCCACCAGCATCTTGCGGTGGTTGCGCAGGTTGGTGCGGCCCTTCAGCGGCGAGTGCAGCGGCGGCACGAAGAGGCGCAACTGCACGCCGGCCGCGCGCAGCGGCCGCAGGCTCGGGCGGCTGCGCATCAGGCTGCCCAGGCCATCGAGCAGCAGCCGCACGCGAACCCCGGTACGCGCCTTGGCGCACAGGCGCTCGATCAGATCGAAGCCGATCGAGTCGCGGCCGATGATGAAGGTGCTCAGGTCGATCGAATGCTGCGCGCCTTCGATGGTCTGCCGCAGCGCGGCGAGCGCCGTCCGGCCGTCGGCATGCAGGTGCAGGTCGGTGTACGAGGCCGGTGCGGCCTGGCCGAGCGCCAGCGCGGTGCGTACCGCCCAGGTCGCGCCCGGGCCGTCGATGCCAGGCGCCACCAGCGCGGGCCGGCCGCGCGGCCGGGGCAGCTTGCGCGAGCCGAAGGTCAGGAACGCCGGCAACGCGAGGTACGGCATCAACATGATGAACAAGACCCATGCGATCGCGGCGGTCGGGTGGCGGCGCTGCTGGCGCACATGCGAGGTGATGGCGTAGAGCAGCACCGACAGGGCGGTGACGAAGCCGTGCAGCGTGAGCCAGTAGGCGAGGGTCAGGCCGGCGTACATCGGGCGACGTTAACGCATGGGTGGCGCAGCACGCGCTTCGAACGGCATCGGCTTGCAAGCCGATGCGCGCACCGCAGGTGAGGGTAGGGCCTCGCGCTCCCGGCCCGTTCAAACGTGCTTGCCGTCCCGCGGCACCACCAGCACCGGCTGGTCGCGGTACCACTGCGGGTACAGGCTCTTCAGGTTCGCGATCTTAGGCAGGTCGAAGGTCGCGATGTAGCCGGACTCGGGGTGCAGCGTGGCGTAGTCCTGATGGAAGGCCTCGGCCGGGTAGAAGGCCGGCAGCGGAGCGACCTGGGTGACGATCTTCGCGGCGAAGACTTTCGCCGCATCGAGCTGGGCGATGTAGCGCTCGGTGGCGGCCTTCTGCGCAGAGTCGGTGTAGAACACCGCCGAGCGGTACTGCGAACCCCGGTCCGGGCCTTGCCGGTTCAACTGGGTCGGGTCGTGCACGACCGAGAAGTAGATCTGCAGCAACTGCGCATACGACACCTGACGCGGGTCGAAGGTGATCTGTACCGCTTCGGCGTGGCCGGTGAGGCCGGAGCCGATCAACTCGTAGACGGCAGTGGCCTTGGCGCCACCTGCATAGCCCGAGACCGCTTGGACGACACCCTTGGTGTGCTGGAACACGCCCTGCACGCCCCAGAAGCAGCCACCTGCGAACACCGCGACGGCCTGGCTCGGGCCGGCGCTTGCCGCCACGTCGGCCGCAGCCTCGGCCGCGAGCGGCGGGATCTTCACGGCCACCTCGGCCGCCACGCTGCACGCGCTGTGCAGGCCGGCCATGACCAGCAGGGCCGCCAACGCGCTGCGGCGGGTGCGGATGTTGAAAAGGGGTGGGGACATGACGGCTCCTTGGGGGCGAGTGGGCGGCGGTGACAGGCCACGCTGTCGATGGGTCGCCGGCGAAGGCGGCCTCTTACAGCGCCGGCTCAGCGCGCCTTGCGCCTGGCCAGCGGAATCTCGGGCGGCGGCGCGTCGGGCGCGGCGGTGAAGAGCTTCGCGGCGCGGCCCTTCAGCTCGAGCAACTCGCTCGGCGTGACCGAGTACGTGCCCGACACGATGTCGACCTCGACCCGGAACTCGACTTCCTTCTTGCCGTTGCTCAGCGTGCCCGAGGTGAACTCGTAGTTCTCGTCCTCGGCGGGCAGGCCGCGCGCATCGCGGTCGTAGTCTTCATGCTCGACGTTGCGGATTTCGCCGCTCGCCAGGTCGAGCAGGCCGGTGGCCTTGATGACGGACTCGGTGAGCTCGTCGTGAATGATGATGGGCAGCTTCAGATCCAAGCGCGTTCCTTGGCCGCAGGTATCAGCGGCAAATGCCCGATTTTAGGCCGCGCTGCGATTCGGTCGGAAGCGGCCGGCTGAATGTCGGGCACGTCGCAGCGCGGACCGGGCGGCCATGCGGCAGCAAATATCAGATTCGTGCAATCATCTATTTTTGATGCATCAAGTGCAAAGTCGCATCAAATTTCAGAATATGGAGCATTCATGCGAACCACCATCACACTCGAAGACGATGCCTTTGCCGCCGCCAGCGCCTACGCCAATGCGCGCGCCCTCAAGCTCGGCCAGGCGGTGTCGGAGTTGATCCGCCGCGGCACGGCCGACAAGCTGCCGATGAAGCAGACGGGTGGCGTCTGGGTCTTCGACCTGCCGGCCGACGCCGCGCCCCTTACGGCGCGCCAGGTGCAGCAGATGCTCGACGAATCGGCATGACCCAGTTGCTCGACGCGAATGCGCTGATTGCGCTCGGCTGGCCGACCCACGAACACCACCCGCAGATGCTGGCGTGGTTTGGCCGGCATGCGAAGCGCGGCTGGGCGACCTCGGCACTGACGCAGGCCGCGTTCGTTCGCATCGTCTCGCAGCAGGTGTTCGCTGGCCGGGCGATTGCCATCGGCGAGGTGGCGGAGCTGCTGCTGCGCAACACCGCGCACGCCAAGCATCGGCTGGTGCCGCTCGACTTCGGCATTGCCGACGTGCTGTTGGCGTGCACCGGCGGCATCCTCGGCCACCGCCAGATCACCGATGCCTGGCTGCTGACGGCCGCGGTTCGCCACGGCCTGCAACTGGTTACGTTCGACACC
This sequence comes from Rhizobacter sp., assembly GCA_025355745.1. Taxonomy (GTDB): domain Bacteria; phylum Pseudomonadota; class Gammaproteobacteria; order Burkholderiales; family Burkholderiaceae_C; genus LMDS01. Next base: position 4,329 of record JANXZA010000046.1, read on the forward strand.
GGCATCGCGCAACTGCTGGCCACACCACGCGAGCGCGACAAGCACCTGCAGCTGCTCAGCACCAAGACTGCCTGAGCGGCCGGCGGTGCTCGACGAACGCGCCGCCGCCTACGCGTTGCTCGTCGCCCGCACTTCCTCGATCGTCGTCACACCGACCAGCACCTTGTCGATGCCGTCCTGGCGCAACGTGCGCATGCCTTCGGCCATGGCCGTGTGCTGCAGCGCCTCGGCGCGGGCGCCGGTCTGCACCATGCGGCGCAGCTCGCGCGAGATCGTCATTAGTTCGTGCACCCCCGCCCGGCCCTTGAAGCCGCTCGAATCGCAGGCACTGCAGCCGGGGCTGTGGTGGTGCATCAGGCGGCCGTCGCGGCCGCTGTTCTTCACCCAGCCGGCCAGCACCGCGTCGCGGCTCGTCGGCGGCTCGGCGCCGAAGGCGTGCAGGTAGTCGTCGAGCAGCTCGTCGGTCTCTTCCGTACTCAGCGGCCGGCTGCTGCGGCACTCGGTGCACAGGCGGCGCACGAGCCGCTGCGCCAGCACGGCGAGCAGCGAGTCGCCGAAATTGAACGGGTCGAGCCCCATGTCGAGCAGGCGCGTGACGGTTTCCGGTGCACTGTTGGTGTGCAGTGTCGACAGCACCAGGTGGCCGGTCAGCGAGGCTTCCACGGCCATGCCCGCAGTCTCGCCATCGCGGATTTCACCGACCATGATGACGTCCGGGTCGGCGCGCAGGAACGCCCGCAGCGCCTTCGCGAAGGTCCAGTCGATCTTCGGGTTGATCTGGACCTGGCGCAGCCCCGGCTGGGTGATTTCGACCGGGTCTTCGGCGGTCCAGATTTTCCGCTCCGGCACGTTGATGTGGCTGAGCACCGAGTGCAGCGTGGTGGTCTTGCCCGAGCCTGTCGGCCCCACGCACAGCACCATGCCGTAAGGCCGCTCGGCCGCCTGCTTGAGGCGTGCCAGGTTGTCGGCCGACAGCCCGAGCCGGTCCACCGGCAGCGGCCGGGCCGAGGCCAGGATGCGCAGCACCACGTCTTCGAGACCGTTGTTGGTCGGGATCGTCGCCACCCGCAACTCGATCTTGTGCTGGGGCGAGAACTTGGCGAAGTTGATCTTGCCGTCCTGCGGCTTGCGGCGCTCCGAGATGTCGAGGTCGCACATGATCTTGACGCGCGCGATCAGGGCGCTGCGGTAGTTCGGCGGCAGCTCGAGGTAGGTGCGCAGCAGGCCGTCCTTGCGGAAGCGCACGCGGATCTTCTCGCGCCCCGGGTAGCTCTCGATGTGGATGTCGGAGACGCCGTCCTTGTGGGCATCGATGATCATGCTGTTGAGCAGGCGCACCAGCGAGTTGTCGGACTGTTCGATCGGCCGGTCGCCATCCGCGTCGCTGCGGTCCTGGCCTTCCTTCTCCAGCGTTTCGACCAGCGTGTCGGTGTCGATGATCTGGAACGGGATCGGCAGCGACGCGTCGCCCGGCAGCAGCCGGTGGCCGAGCGCAGCGCCGATCTTGTCGTAGGCGGCGTGCAGGGCCGCTTCGATGGAGCGGCAGTGCGCCAGCACCGGCACCACTTTCATCTGGGCGCTGAACTCGAGTTCCTCGACCGCGCTGTGGCTGCGCGCCGGGTCGTCGAGCGCCACCACCAGCCGGCCGTCGCGCAGCAGCAGCGGCAGCGCGCGCAGGCGCATCGCGGTCGTGAAGTCGAGCTTGCGCAGCGCTTCGACCTCGGGCGGGAAGGCGTCCACATCGACCAGCGGATAGCCCATCTTGCGGGCCAGTGCCACCTGCAGGTCCTCGCGCGAGACCACGCCCATGCGCACCAGCAGTTCGCCGAGCGGCACGCTGCGGTCGGTCTGCTGCTGGGCCAGCGCGGCCTTCAATTGCGCGTCGGTGACCATGCCAAGCGAGACCAGCGCCTCGCCCACGCGCACCATCGGCATCTTCGCCTGGCGCTCGATGGCCGCCAGCAGCTGCTCGGGCGAGACGACGCGCTGCGTCACCAGCAGGTCGCCGAGCTTGCGCTCGCGCAGGGCCTGCTGTTCGCTCACCGCCTGTTCGATCTGCGCCCGCGTCGCGCTGTGCTGCTCGACCAGCAACTCGCCGATGCGCGAGCCGGCGTCGAAGCGGGTGTAGGCGCAGCGCGGCACGAAGCTGCGCGTCACGCTGCCATCGGGGCGCGGTGCGCCACTGATGGGGTCGAGGCTGGGCGGGAACAGGAACAGGCCCCAGTGGTTCTCGACATGGCCGATGGTTTCACCGCTCAGCTCGGTGCCGTCGCTCAGCACGAGCTGGTAATTCGAGCGCGCGCGGTGGCCCAGCAGATCGGCATGCGGCTCGCCGAACGAGAGCGCCAGGGGGGTCAGCGGTGTGCTCAGGTTCAAGGCCCGGAACTGTTCGAAGCGCAGCGGTAGGGTGGTGCGCGCCGGCGGCAATTGCACATGCGCGACGCCGTCGTCGGGAACGAAGAAGGTCAGCCGGCCGGCGGTGCGCGTGCCGTTGTGGCCGACGATCTCGCACGGCAGCGGGTCGGTCTGCGGCGTTCCGACGGGGTAGCTCGCGTAGGGTGGCGTCGGCCAGCTGAAGGCATCGCGGGCGAGCTTGGCGGCGCCGTCGTCGCGCGGCGTGGGCGGCGTGGGCGCTGCATTGGGGCCGGTCGGCGCGAGGCGCAGCGCCGGGGCCTGGCGGGCCGGTGGCAGGTCCCATTCGAGGGGGGTCAGGGTATCGGCCATCGCATTCGTCCCGGAGTCGGGGGCGCTGCCTGCCGTGCGTCGAATGGCGCGGCGCAGGCTCGCCCGGTGTCCCGCGAATGGTGGCGCCGCCGGGCCGAGGGTGATGCGCGGAAAAGAGCGGTGCGCGTGGCTCAGTTCGGTGGGTTCGGGCGCGGCAACTGGAACCAAAGCACAGGACGGGCCGCAGGCGTTGGCATCGATTCGTTCACGCCTTGCAGTCCAAACAAGATTACGATAAATTGCCGATAAGTTTTCGATGTTTTGAAAGAATAAAATTTGGACACGCTGCGACGAGGAGGCCGGACGATCCCTTAGACCGTCCCAAAAACCGCCCGCAGGGACGCCCCCAGGAACGCCGCCGCCAAGCCTGCCAGCTCCCGCTCGATGGCCGTGGTCTCGTCGTCGCACCTGGTGTCGCCGCGCAGCGTCGAGCTGTCGGAATTCGAGTTCGGCATGATCGTCGCGTGGAACGCGTTCTCGCGCTGGGCGATGCGCTGCATGGCCGCCGCCGGCTGCCCCGACCTGACCATCACCGACGTGCTGGTGCTGCACCACCTGAACCACCGCGAGCGCAACAAGAAGCTGGCCGACATCTGCTTCGTGCTCAACTATGAAGACACGCATGTGGTGGCCTACTCGCTGAAGAAGCTGGTCGCCGCCGGCCTGGTGCATGCCGAGAAGGCCGGCAAGGAAGTGATCTACAGCCCCACCCCCACCGGCGAGGCGGCGGTGCAGCAGTATCGCGAGGTGCGCGAGGCCTGCCTGATCGACAACCTGGACGCCGGCAGCAATGCCGACATCGGCGACATGGCGCGCCTGCTGCGCACAATGTCGGGGCTGTACGACCAAGCCGCGCGGGCCGCCACGTCGCTCTGAAATCCGCGCGCCGGCTTGACCCTGAAAGCATCCTCATGACTCCTGCGCCGACCACCCAACGCTGGCAGTTCTGGATCGACCGCGGCGGCACGTTCACCGACGTGGTCGGCCGCCGCCCGAACGCCGATGGCTCGGTCATGCTCGTCACCCACAAGCTGCTCAGCGAGAACCCCGGGCAGTACCGCGACGCGGCGGTGGCCGGCATCCGCTACCTGCTTGGCCTGCGCAGCGATGAGCCGATCACCCCGGCGCAGGTCGAGTGCGTGAAGATGGGCACGACGGTCGCGACCAACGCGCTGCTCGAGCGCAAGGGCGAGCCGACGCTGCTGATCACGACGGCCGGTTTCCGCGACGCGCTGCGCATCGGCTACCAGGAACGGCCGCGCATCTTCGAGCGCCACATCGTGCTGCCGGAGCTGCTGTATTCGCGTGTCATCGAGGCGCTGGAGCGGGTCGGTGCGCACGGCGAGGTCGTCACGCCGCTGGACGAGCCGCACCTGCGCGAGCGCCTGTGGGCCGCGTTCGATGCCGGCCTGCGCAGCGCGGCCATCGTCTTCATGCACGGCTACCGCTACCCGGCGCACGAGCTGGCGGCGCAGCGGCTGGCGCTTGCGGCCGGCTTCACGCAGGTCAGCGTGTCGCACCTCGTGAGCCCGCTGATGAAGCTGGTCGGGCGCGGCGACACGACGGTGGTCGATGCGTATCTGTCGCCGATCCTGCGCCGCTATGTGGAGCAGGTGGCGGCCGAGATGCCGGGGGTGGAGCTGTTCTTCATGCAGTCGTCCGGCGGGCTGGCGGATGCGCATGCTTTCCAGGGCAAGGATGCGATTTTGTCGGGGCCGGCGGGCGGGATCGTGGGGATGGTGCGGACGGCGGAGCTGGCGCGTGCTGACCTCTCGGCTCCTTCAGAGGGGGAGCGAACTACTCAGCGTCCGGTGCGTGTCATCGGCTTCGACATGGGCGGCACGTCTACCGACGTGAGCCACTTCGCGGGCGAGTTCGAGCGCGCGTTCGAGACCCAGGTGGCGGGCGTGCGGATGCGCGCGCCGATGATGAGCATTCACACCGTCGCGGCCGGTGGCGGCTCGGTGCTGGCGTTCGACGGCGCGCGCTTTCGCGCCGGGCCGCAGAGCGCCGGCGCGAACCCGGGCCCGGCCTGCTACCGGCGCGGCGGGCCGCTGGCGGTGACCGATGCGAACGTGATGGTCGGCAAGATCCAGCCGGCCTACTTTCCGAAGCTGTTCGGCCCATTGGCGAACGAGGCGCTCGATGCCCAGGTGGTGCTCGAAAAGTTCACGGCCCTGGCGGCCGAGATCGCGCAGGCGACCGGTGTGCGTCGCGCGCCCGAGGCGGTGGCCGAAGGCTTCATCGACATTGCGGTCGGCGCGATGGCGAACGCGATCAAGAAGATCTCGGTCGCGCGCGGCTACGACGTGACGCGCTACACCTTGCAGTGTTTCGGCGGCGCCGGCGGCCAGCACGCCTGCCGCGTGGCCGATGCGTTAGGCATGACGCGCGTCTTCGCGCACCCGCTGGCCGGTGTGCTGTCGGCCTACGGCATGGGGCTGGCGGACCAGAGCGTGATGCGCGAGGCCGCCGTCGAGCTGCCGCTGGTCGGCGCGCTGGACGAGGTTGCGCAGCGCGTTGATTCGCTGGCGGCGGGGGCCACGCAGGAGCTTGTGCGCCAGGGCGTGGCCGGCGCGCGCGTGCAGTTGCACCGGCGCGTGCATGTGCGCTACGAAGGCAGCGACTCGGCGCTGGTCGTGCCCTTTGGCAGCGAGGCCGACATCCATGCGGCGTTCGAGGCCGCCTACCGGCAGCGCTTCGCGTTTTTGATGTCGCAGCGCCGGCTGATCGTCGAGGCCGTGTCGGTCGAGGCGGTGGCGCCCGGCGAGGCACCGGCCGAAGCGGTTCACGCCATCGACCCCGCGCACGCCGGTCAAGCTGCGCCGGTGGCCGACACGGTGCGGCTGTTCAGCGCCGGCCGCTGGTGGGACGCCGCACTGATCGTGCGCGACCAGGCCCGGCCCGGCCATGTCATCGACGGCCCGGCGATCATCGCCGAACAGAACGCGACCACCGTCGTCGAGCCCGGCTGGCAGGCGCGCGTGACCGCGTTCGATCACCTGCTGCTCGACCGCGTGGAGCCTCGCGAAGCGCGCTTCGGCATCGGCACGCAGGTCGATCCGGTGATGCTCGAAGTCTTCAACAACCTGTTCATGAACATTGCCGAGCAGATGGGCTTGCAGCTTCAGAACACCGCGTACTCGGTGAACATCAAGGAGCGGCTCGATTTTTCGTGCGCGCTGTTTGACGCGGCCGGCAACCTGATCGCCAATGCGCCGCACATGCCGGTGCACTTGGGGTCGATGAGCGAGTCGGTCAAGACGGTGGTGGCGCGCAACGCGGGCTTGATGCGGCCGGGTGATGTGTATGTGTTGAATGATCCGTACCACGGCGGTACGCATCTGCCGGATGTGACGGTGGTGACGCCCGTCTACCTGGCTATCGGCGAAGCCGATCTATCTGCTCCTTCCCCCGCTGGGGGAAGGTTGGGAGCGAGGCGGGGCTTTCGAGCCGCCTGCGGCGAGCCCGTCGAGCGGTCCTGGCTTGCGAGCCAGGACGTACCCTGCAAGGGGGGGCAGGCGGGCGCGACTGAGGGCGCCTGCAAAGAGCCCCCACCCCAACCCTCCCCCAGCGGGGGAGAGGGCAATGCGGTGAGCCAACCCACCTTCTACGTCGGCTCCCGCGGCCACCATGCCGACATCGGCGGTGTCACGCCTGGCTCGATGCCGCCGTTCTCGACCCGCATCGAGGAAGAGGGCGTGCAGATCGACAACGTCAAGCTCGTCGATCAAGGCCACTTGCGCGAGGCCGAGATCCTTGCGCTACTCGCCAGCGGCGCCTACCCGTCGCGCAACCCGCAGCAGAACCTGGGCGACCTGAAGGCGCAGATCGCGGCCAACGAGAAGGGCGTGCAGGAGCTGCGCAAGATGGTCGCGCAGTACGGCCTCGATGTGGTGCAGGCCTACATGGGCCATGTGCAGGACAACGCCGAAGAGTCGGTGCGCCGCGTCATCACGAAGCTCAAGGACGGCGCCTTCACCCTGGCGCTCGACAACGGCGCGCAGATCAGCGTGGCGATCCGCGTCGATGTGGCGCAGCGCAGCGCCGAGATCGATTTCACCGGCACCTCGGCGCAGCTCACGAACAACTTCAACGCGCCCACGGCGGTCTGCATGGCGGCCGTGCTCTACGTGTTCCGCACCCTGGTCGACGACGACATTCCGCTCAACGCCGGCTGCCTGAAGCCGCTGAACGTCATCATCCCCGAAGGCTCGATGCTCAACCCGCACCCGCCGGCGTCGGTGGTGGCGGGCAATGTCGAGACCTCGACCTGCATCACCAACGCGCTCTACGGTGCGCTGGGCGTGATGGCGGCCGGCCAGTGCACGATGAACAACTTCACCTTCGGCAACGCGCGGTATCAGTACTACGAAACCGTCTCCGGCGGCTCCGGAGCCGGGCCCGATTTCGATGGCGCATCGGTGGTGCAGACCCACATGACGAACTCGCGCCTGACCGACCCCGAGGTGCTCGAATTCCGCTTCCCGGTGCGGCTCGACGGCTACGCGATCCGCTGCGGTTCGGGCGGTGCCGGCCTGCACAAGGGCGGCGACGGCGGCGTGCGGCGGGTGCGCTTCCTCGAACCGATGACCGCGTCCATCCTGTCCAACGGCCGCCATGCCGGCGCCTTCGGCATGGCCGGCGGTTCGGCCGGCGCGCCCGGCATCAACCGCGTCGAGCGGGCCGACGGCAGCCGCCTTGCGTTCGATCACATCGCCTCGGTCGAGATGGGCGTGGGCGATGTGTTCGTGGTCGAGACGCCTGGCGGTGGGGGCTTCGGCGTGCCGGTGTAAGAAGCGCGGACCGGCTCCGACACAATCAGGTCGCCGAGCGGCTTGGCTTCACCGGTCGACATGCATTGCCTCAACCTCACCACCACCTTTTGGAGAATTTCATGAACACTCGCCTTATCGCCTCCAGCGCCCTCGCTTCCGTCCTCGCCATGGGCTTGCTGTCGACCGTCAATGCGGCCGACGAGAAGGGCAAGGAAAAGTGCTACGGCGTGGCCAAGGCCGGCGCGAACGATTGCGCCAACCTGTCGGGCACGCACTCCTGCGCCGGCCAGTCGAAGAACGCGATGGGCGCCGATGAATGGAACTACGTCGCCACGGGCACCTGCGAGAAGATGGGCGGAAAGACCGCCGACGAAGCCAAGGCGGCGATGAAGAAGTGACAGCCGCCGTGTCGCAGGTCGTGCCGCAGGTCGGCATAGGCCTGCGGCAACCGCATTGCGCGCAGTTGCTCGCGGTGCGGCCGCCGCTCGGTTTCGTCGAGGTTCACTCCGAGAATTTCTTCGCCGACGGCGGCGCTGCCATCGCCATGCTGCGCGAGGCGCGCAGCCACTACCCGGTCAGCCTGCATGGCGTCGGCCTGGCACTGGGCTCGGCCTGCGGACTCGATCCGTGGCACCTGGAGCGGCTCGAACGGCTGGTCGAGCGGATCGACCCGGTGCGCGTCTCCGACCACGCCTGTTTCGCGCGCACCCTGCCGCGTTCCCCGGTTGCTGGCTCGCCGATGGACGCGACTGCGGTGCACGCCAACGACCTGCTGCCGATCGCCTTCACCGACGCCGCGCTGGCCCTCATCGCCACCAACGTGACGCAGGTCCAGGCGCGCCTGAAGCGGCAGCTGCTGGTCGAGAACCTGTCGTCGTATGTCTCGTTCGATGACGACACGATGAGCGAGCCCGAGTTCTTTTCTGCGCTCTGCCAGCGCACCGGCTGCGCGATGCTGCTCGATGTGAACAACTTGATGGTCAACGCGTTGAATGCGCCGCAGGCCTCGCCGCAGACGGCGCTCGCGGCCTGCCTGGCGTATGTGGACCGGTTGCAGCCGGGCAGCGTCGGCGAGATCCATCTCGCAGGCTATTGCGAAACCGGTTCGCTGGTCATCGACGACCATGGCAGCCGCGTGCGCCCCGCCGTGTGGGCGGTGTACGAACACGCACTGCGGCGCTTCGGCGCGCTGCCCACGCTGGTCGAGTGGGACACCGACCTGCCGGCGCTCGAGGTGCTGCTGGGTGAGGCCGATCACGCTACCGGCGTGATCGCCCGTGTGGCGGCGCCTGCGGGCCGGTAGCCATGGTGGCGCCGCCCTGGCATCACGAAGCGCAGCGTCAGCAGGCGCTGATAGCGGCCATCGATACGGCGGGTGGCGATGGCACCGTGATGGCATCGCTCACTGCACGCGGCCTCGAGGTCTACCGCGCCAATGCGCAGGTGGCTGCCGATCGCGCCCTGGGTGCGGCCTTCGCGACGGTGCGCGCGATGGTCGGCAGCGAAGACTTCAGCCACCTCGCCCATGAGTTCTGGCGGGCCCGCCCGCCAACCCGCGGCGACATGGGCGAGTGGGGCGCCGAGTTCCCCGAATGGCTGACTGCGCACCCGGGCCTGGTGCCCTGGCCTTACCTCGGCGACTGTGCCCGGCTTGACCTGGCCCTCCACGTCAACGAGCGCGCTGCCGATGCCGAGTTCGACGCCGCGTCGCTGGCGCTGCTCGGCACGTGCGACCCCGAGCACACGCATCTGGCCTGGATGCCCGGTGTGCATCTGCTGAGCTCGGCATGGCCGATCGCGACCATCCACCACGCGCATCAAACCGAAGCCGATGAGCGCGAGCATGCGTTCGAGGCGGTGCGCGCCGCGCTCGCCGAGCCGCGCACCGATGCGTTCCCGCAGCACGTGCTGGTGGCGCGCAAAGGCTGGCGCGCGATGGTGCACCGGCTCGACCCTATCGAGGCCGGCTTTGCCCGCGGCGTGCAGCAAGGCGACAGCTTGGGGGCCGCGCTGGCCGACGCCGGCAGCGGCTTCGACTTCGCGCACTGGCTGGGCCGCGCGCTGCGGGAATCGTGGCTGAAAGGTGTGGTCGTGTCGGCCGACTGAGGTGCATCGCGCCGGGCTCATCCGGCGTGCACCACTGACCCGGAGAAGCCCATGAACGCCAACCCGCCCAACGCCTTGCCAACCCGCCCGATCGTGGGCTGGCTGTGGGCCCTCGGCGAGCGCGCAGTCAAGGGGCTCGAAGTACTGCAACCGCTGGCGCAACTTGCGGCACGCGTCTATGTCGGCTCGGTCTTCTTCCGCTCCGGGCTGACCAAGCTGCGCGACTGGGACACCACGCTCGCGCTGTTCGCCGACGAATACCATGTGCCCCTGCTGAACCCGAGCGTGGCCGCCTTCCTGGGCACCGGGGCCGAACTGGCCTTGCCGGTGCTGCTGGTGGCGGGCCTGTTCGGCCGCTTCGCGGCGGCCGGCCTCGCGGTGTTGAACGGGGTCGCGGTGCTGAGCCTGGCCGACATTCCGGAGTCTGCCATGCAGGGCCATGTGTTCTGGGGCAGCCTGCTGGCAGGCCTGCTGTTGTGGGGGCCAGGGCGGCTGTCGATCGATCACTTCTTGCTTCCGTGGCTGCGCTCGTGCGCGCTGGGTGGCACGACCGAACTGACGGGACGGCCCGCATTGCTTGCTGGCGGGCGTCCGGTTCGCTGACGGAATTCCGTTCTCCTGGATACGCACTGGCGAGGGCCGGACACGGGGTCCTGCAGCCCGCAGGCGGGTCGCAGGAGAACACCATGACGCATTCATCGAGTTCGGGTTCGGGAGGGTCGAGATCGGGTTGGCGACGCAGCTTGGGGGCAGCCGTAATCGTTGCCGTCAGCGCGGCGCTGCTGCCGTCCGGCGCCCAGTCGCAAACGGTGTACTACCGGCTGCAACTCAAGCACAACGGCCAGTTCCTGGACGCCGATCATTGCGGCAACACGATGTCGCTCAACCCCGGCTCGAGCTGGGAAAACGGCGCCTGCCAACTCTGGCGGCTGGTGCCGGCCGGGGGTGGCTGGAGCCGGCTCCAACTCAAGCACGGCGGTCAGTATCTGGACGCGGCTTACTGCAGCAACACCCTCGCCCTGAACCCGGGTTCCGAGTGGGAGGGCGGGGCCTGCCAGTTGTGGCGTCTGGTGGCCGCCGGCGGGGGCTGGAACCGCTTGCAGCTCAAGCATGGCAGCCAGTTTCTCGACGCCGACCATTGCGGCACGACGATGGGGCTGAACCCGGGCTCGGACTGGGAAGGCGGCGCCTGCCGGCTCTGGCGCCTGGTGCCCGAGCGCAGCGTGCGAATCGACTGACTGCGGATCAGTCGCGCAGCCGGAAATCGATCTGGAACGGCGGCGGCACGCGGCCGTCGATGTCGCGCGGCAGGATCTCGGTGCGCTCGATCGCGCGCAGCACGGCTTCGTCCCAGGCCTTCACGCCGCTGCTCTTCACGAGCCGCTTGGCGACGATGGTGCCGTCGGGCGCGAGCCTGACTTCGACAGTCGCCATCGGGTTGCCGTCGGGCGTGTCGCCGAACACGATGTTCGGTTTGATGCGCGCCATGATGCGCCCCGCATAGCTGGCCGACGGGCCGCTGCTGCGCGCGGCCGTGCCGCTGTCATTGGCTGCGCCGGCGGCCGTGCTCGTGGTACCCGCAAGGCCCTGCAGGCGCTTCAAATTCGCGCTGCGAATGGCTTCCTGCTTCGCGGCGTCGACCTTCTCGGTGAGGGCAGCCGCTTTCTCGGCCCGCTCCACCTTCTCGCGCTCTGCCTTCAACGCGTCGGCCCTGAGCTTGTCGGCCTTGAGCTTGTCGGCCTTTGCCGCTTTCTTGGCCTGATCTTCCCGAGCCTGCTGCCGCTCACGCTCGGCCTCGTCGCGCTCGGCCTTGTCACGTCGGGCGGTCTCGCGCCGCGCCTGCTCGACGGCGATCTGCGGGTCGGGCCGCGTTGCTGCCGGCGGTGGCGCAACCGGCTCGGTGCGCCGCACCACCGGCTCGGGTGGGCGGGCCTGCGGCCGCGTTTGCGGCACGGCGGTCGGTGGCGGTTCCGCAGCGCGCGGCGCGGCGGCTTGGGGCACCGCCGACCACAGCTCGGCGGCCATCGTCGTCGGTTCCGAGTTGCGCCAGTGGACGCCGAACGCGAGTGCCGCGATCAGCAGCGCATGCGCGATCAAGGCCAGCATCAGCGCCGGCCCGCGGCCTTTCGGCGGGCTCGGCATGAAGGGGTCGCGGCCCAATGTAGCAGCGTTCATCGCGGCAGATCAGTTGCCGGCGGCGGCGTTCTTCACCGACAGGCCGACCCGCAGCACGCCGGCGCGTTGCAGGCTGTCCATGACCTTGACCACGGCTTCGTACTTGACGCTGCGATCGGCCGAGATCACGACTGGTGTGTTCGCGTTGCCGGCCTGCAGATCGCGCACCTTCGCGGCCACGTCGCGCAGCGCCACCGGCGTGCCGTCCTTGCCGTCGATGCGCAGGCGCAGCTTCTCGTCGCCGCCCACCACCACCTCGACCACATGCTCGGGCCGCTGCTGGCTCTTGCCGACGCTGGGCAGGTCGACCACGCCGGTGGTGATCAGCGGTGCGGTCACCATGAAGATGATCAGCAGCACCAGCATCACATCGATGAACGGCACCATGTTGATCTCGTTGATGGTGCGCCGGCGGGTGCTGCCGCGATGACTGACCGATGCCATGTCAGTGGCTCCCGCCGGCTGGCGTGCCGGCGTTGCGCTGCAGGATGTTCGAGAACTCTTCGATGAAGGTTTCGAGCTGGATCGCGATGCGGTCGATGTCGCGCGCAAAGCGGTTGTAGGCGATCACGGCGGGGATCGCGGCGAACAGGCCGATGGCGGTGGCCACCAGCGCTTCGGCGATGCCCGGCGCCACGGTGGCCAGGGTCACCTGCGTCATGTTCGCCAGTCCGACGAACGCATGCATGATTCCCCACACGGTGCCGAACAGGCCGACGTAAGGCGAGACCGAACCGACGGTGGCCAGGAACGACAGGTTCGCCTCGACCGCGTCCATCTCGCGCTGGAAGCTGGCGCGCATCGCGCGGCGCGCACCGTCGAGCAGCGAGCCGGCATCGGTGACGCGGCGTTCGCGCAGCTTCAGGAACTCGCGCATGCCGGAGGCGAAGATGCGCTCCATCGGCGAGCCGTCGCTGCGTTTCGCGGCCTCGGCGTACAGCTCGTTGATGTTCTTGCCGGCCCAGAATTCGCGCTCGAAGACCTCGTTCGCACGGCGGATGCGCGCCAGCCCGAAGAGCTTGGAAAAGATCACCGTCCAGCTCGCCAGCGAGGCGATCATCAGCCCGGCCATGACGAGCTGGACGACCAGGCTGGCCTGCGTCACCAGCGTGAAGATCGAGAAGTCCTGGTTCATCCGTGAGTCATTCTTGAGGAGGAGAGAAGCGAGTCGCAGACCGACATCGGAATGCGCGCCGGTTTGAAAGTTCCGGCGTCCACGCAGGCGATGCGGATCGTGCCTTCGGCGAGCAGCTCGCGGCCGGCGTCGATGCTCGGTATGGCGTTCGGTGCGACGGCCGCGCGGTTCAGCTTCCAGGCCTGCTGCGCGAGCGTCAACTGGGCCCGCCCGGCGTGCTTCACATGCACCGTCACGTCGATCAGGTCATCGAGCCGAGCCGGCCGCAGGTAGCGCACCGTGGTGTCGGTGACGACGAACATCACGCCGCCCTGGACCCGCATCTGCTCTTGCTGATGGCCGAGCGAGCGCAGCCATTCGGTGCGCGCACGCTCGAAGAATTTCAGGTAGTTGGCTTTATATGTCAGTGGAAACACTAAATGACTATCCCAATTCAAAAGACGCAGCGTCATTTGATGTCGACTTCGTTAAATGAAACAGCATGGAATCTCCAGGTTCACTCGCGTGATTTAACACGAGCATCGAGATCGATGGTTCCTGCGTCTCCTGGGCCAGATGCTGCGGATGGCCCGTCGAGAGTGGACCACATCGATCAAATTCTGCGGTGGGACCCCACGCCCTTGGGCGCGCGGATCGCACTCGCTCTTTCACGGGTTCTGGCTCCACTGGACCCTGCCCGCAGTACCGAACTGCGCAACCATGCTCAAGACCTCGCAGTTGCTGTCGGCGAGAAGGAGGGAGACCCGGAGCAAGTGCCGGCTATTCTGGCGGACGACGAGTGGCTTGTTCAAGGCTTCAAGTATGGGTGCGAGCAGGCGGCGCGATGGGCGGCGTATTTCGAGGCACATCCGCCAACCGTGTGGCATGGCGACTGGATGATGGATCTCGATGGCACCTACGGCACTCGCGCCAGCGTTGCAAAGTCCAGTGACGGGTTCCTCCCGGGGCTTGAAGTTTCCCGTCTGGGGGGCGACTGTGAACCGACGTTCGGTGACCCAGTGCCGACTTTCGAGCAAGCAGTCGAGATTGCCGAGACTCGCGAGTCAAAGTGGCACCGAGACAATTCTGACGTGGAGTAGTAGCGTCGACGCCAAAGGCGTATGTCCAAGGGCATTGGTGCGGGAGCTCGATTCGAGTGTTCTGTGCACTGGACTCAACGACGCATCGAACCCTGTCTGAGCTGGATGGCTGTTGGCTGTTCATCGCGGCTATCCGAGTTCGAGATGCTGGCAGGTGCGTCCAAGAGGATGCTGCTTAAACTCTCAGGCTTTTCCGCCCGTCAATAGAAGGGGTCGATCGGCTTTGCATCGAAAATGCACTGGCGGGTGCGGAGCAGGGAGATTCTCGTACATGGTGAAGACCGCTACCGCGGCCGGCGATGCCGCAAGCTCGGTGTTGCGCTTCTGGCGCGACACCGAGATTTTCAACATTCCGCAGGCGCCGAAAGTCAAGGACGGCAACGAGCGCATTTGCATCAGGCACCTGGTCGCAGGGGAAGCCCTTCCGTGGGTCCGAGGGCATCGCGGAACGCTTTTGCCGCCGTCGGCCGATGAGGACTGGGTGCATGCGGTGTATGTCGGCGTCGCGAAGGCACGCGAGTGGGCCGAGGTCGTTCTGTGTGTCGTCAGCCCGCAGGAACGCCTACAAGAAGACGACCTGCAACGCATCGGTGGGCACGGATGGCTGGGCGCCTTCGTCGTGACGAGCGAAGGGTTCGCCGCAACCGATTCGTTCGTACCTGCCGGCTTCTCAGTCGGCGTCGAGCGCTTGCGCGAGGGCAAGACCCTGGATGGACTGAGCGCCAGCATCGAGGCGGTAACCGAAGCGTTCAAGTCAAGGCGCAAGACCGTGAACGCCGATGGTGAGAGCGGTTCTCCGGCAGGTGGGCAGGGCAGACAGCTTGTGGCGACTGCCGAGAGCGGGACGCAGGAACCCGTGGCCCCAACACCTTCGGCCGGCACTCCCATCACTAGGCAAGACCTGGACGACGAACTGAGCGAGGCCTTGCGCCCGTTTGGAGATCTCGTCAAAGGGATGAAGTTCGGCGTCGTCGTGAAATCCAGTCTGCGCAAACGGCGCCGTACCGATGATGACGACGATGCCAAGGTTGAGTTGGACATCGAGTTCTTGAACTCGTTCTACCTTGACGACCTCGACCGCTTGATCGCACAAGCTGATGAGGGACGTGAATTCGGCGCCGGACTGAACCGGTATCTCGGACCGGACTCAACACCCGCCGAGCGCCGGGACACATTGAAGCAGCACGATGCGATGGCGGCGTGCTTGTCGCCCTCGCAAATGCCTCACGGCCGATGGCCGTCACCGAAGTCTCATCACCTCATGCTGGCCCAGCAGGCGGCGGTCGGCGAGATATGCGGCCAGATGCACGATGCTGCCGGTCTGGTGTCGGTCAACGGGCCGCCAGGCACCGGGAAAACGACCCTGCTGTGCGACGTGATCGCTGAGGTGGTCGTCGATCGCGCGACGAAGCTTGCAGCTCTGTCTCAGCCCTGGGATGCGTTTGCAGAGAAGACTACGGTCGGCGGCATGAGCGTCTTTGCGTTGAAGTCCGAGATCGTCGGCGGCACCGGCATCGTGGTGGCGAGCAACAACGATGCGGCGGTGAAGAACATCACCCAAGAGCTTCCGGCGTTCGACAAGATCGCCGCTGCCGAGCACCCAGATGCCGCCTACTTCCAGCAAGTGGCGCAACGGGTCTTCGACAGCGCCAAGATAAAGAAGCCGGCCTGGGGTTTGATCGCAGGCGCGCTTGGCAGCCTCGGCAACCGGCGGACCTTTGCTAACGCACTGTTCAACCCATTTGGGTCGGACAAGGCGTTCGAGCCAAGCCAGCCTTGCGACATCAAGACCGTGCTCCGAGCCCAGAACGGCGCCATCACAGTCAACGACTGGCGGCAGGCGAAGCGCGAGTTTCTGTTGCTGATGGACGACGTAGAACGGTACCAGGCGCAATGCGCTGCGTGTCATCGGGCCCTGCTCGATGTGCGACCCGCCGAGACCGACCTCGTCTCACGCCGTGCGGTGCTGGGCAAGCTGCGCGAGGGCGTGGTTGCCGCCCTCGCGACATGCGACGCTGAGATCGACGAGGCGAGTGCCGGCGTGGAGGCCGCGGAGGGTGCGACAGCCGATGCGCAGACCCGAGAGCAAGACCCGAGAGCAAGCAGCTCGGCTGGAGGCGCAGATCGCCTCAGACCATCTGGCCGCGGTCGAGGCGGATCTTCCGCCTCGCATCTGGGATCGGTGGCTCCTTGCGGTGGGGTTTTCGACAGCGCGCATGGGTCGCTGGCTGGATTCCACACGTCAGGCGCGGATGAGGCGGACTCAGTGCGCCGAAGCATGGCGTGACGCACTCCAAGTGCGCGAGCGCGTCGCAGGGCTGCTGACTGGAGCGAAACGCCGTCTCGGCGAGCGGGAACGCGAGCGGCGAGCGGAAGAGTCGAGATGGCGCCAAGCGATCGATGCCGCGGAAAGCCAGCTGGCCCAGGCGACGCAAAGGGTTCAGCAACTGCGAGAGCGGATCGCTGATTTTCGCGACACGGGTGCGACCATTCCGGACGCGCAATTCTTCGTACAGCCAGCGGCCACCCGACACCTTGCCAGTGCATGGGTGACGCCTGCCTTCGACGATCTGCGGGCCAGGCTCTTTGTGGCCGCGCTTCGCCTGCACGAAACCACGCTGCTGGCCTGCGACCGAAAGGCGCTTGCCAACATGAGCGCAGTCCACGCGATGCTGGTGAATGACTTGCCCGAGCCGATTGCGCCAGCGGATCGACATGTCCTGTGGGACTTGCTGTTCTTTACCGTGCCCGTCGTGTCCACCACGCTCGCGTCGTTCAGTCGCTTGTTCGGCAAGCTCGGACAGGAGGACCTCGGATGGCTGATGATCGACGAAGCCGGTCAAGCCACGCCGCAATCGGTGGCGGGCGCTCTGTGGCGCAGCCGACGCGCGGTCATCGTCGGCGATCCCTTGCAGGTCGAGCCGGTCATGACCGTGCCCAATGCCGTTGTCGCGCGCCTGCGCGAACACCAGGTTACCGGAAACCTCCAACAGTAAACATTCCTCGCCGCCCAGGCTAGCGACCGACTGACGGTCGCTTGTTGGACTGTTCCAGAGAGGATTTTTAGTGTCGAAAGTACAACATTTCTTGCCGCACCTGGAAGGTTCCAACATTTCCTGGAACTGTCGCAGGTGTCCCGGAGACCGTGGCGTTTCGCCGAGAGCAATGCCACGGCTTTCCCCCTGACCGACAGGCACAAATGCGCAACCTTCGGCGCCACCGACCCTGAAGCGCGAGGAGAAACTAGCTTGGTCGAGTCGAAGCCTGGATTCTCCCGGCTCCTGACCGCTGCGCACCACCCCGCCTCATTGAGGTCCGACGCTTGGCGTCCGGCGTCCTAGGCAAGACCCCGGCGTCCCCGACGGTATGGGGTAGTCGGCGATTGATCTCGAAGGCAGGGGCCCCTTCGTGCCACCCCAAGCGGTCAGACATCCGAGCGACGGCCCCTCTTGTGGTGGTGTGGTGGCGCTGGTCGGAAGCGTCGAATGCAGACTGTGTAGCGGCGCGCTCGTCGCGCCGTGCGCGACGACGGCGTGCACGTTCGGTGAAACAGGCGACCATCAATCAGGTGCGAGCTCCCCGAAAAGGCAGTGATGCCGAGTATCTTCGGCAGCTCAGTCTTGTACCGGGCGAATTCCTCGCGTAGCCGCGCCACGTCGGGCAGGTCGCCGGCCATCAAACGCAAGCCCGCGCTGCCGTGGCAGTAGGTCTGCCAAGCGCCGCTCGACTGCGACCGGTGCCTCGGTGAAGGCAGCAAACTCGGCTCAGCCGCTTGACGCTCCGCCCCACATCCCGGCGACTAGTGTAGTGTTGCATTCTGTTTAGAACTTAATCGGCTGTTGGCCCGAATGACCTTCTGCAGGATGTCGGCAGCGCTCTTGGTCCAGATGAACCTATTTTCCTCAGTTACCCAGTCGCCAAGGCGGTCAGCCCGAGGTTCGGCTTGGGGGCGCAAGCCAGTATTCGCTCAACGATGTAGCGCACGAGGGCGAACCATCGCTGAGCTTGGGTCAACTGCGGCGCGGTGGCCGCAATGAGCTGTAAGCCATGACGGACATTGGCCACAAGCGCCTTGATCTGGGTGGCGGCTTCGTGCGTGATGGTCAGCAAGATCTTCCTCTGTCCGCCATGGCTGGTCATGCGCCCCAC
>JANXZA010000053.1 GCA_025355745.1 Rhizobacter sp.
GCCTCGGCGATGCCGGCGACCTGCCCTGGTTCCCGGCCTGGGTGCTGACCCACACCCCCGCGCTGGCGCCGCACCTGGCACTGGCGCAGCCGTCGCAACACACCGACGCCGAGCGCGGCATGCGCCTGCTGCTCGACCTGCTGAGCCTGGAACGACAAGGCCGCCACAACGACCTCGTGCAGCGCCGCCGCGCGTTGCGCGATCTGCACGCGCCGCTCTATGCCACGTACATGGCGACGCGCTGACCGCAGCCAGCCCGCTCATCCGGCAGGAAACACGGAGAGGGGTGACTCGAGACCGTGAACCCGCCGAGCCGAAGCACCGACGCCGTCAAAACCCTTCTTCGACCAGCTCCGCCGCGCGGATCAAGGCCCGCGCCTTGGCCTCGGTTTCGCGCCACTCCAGCTCGGGTACCGAGTCGGCCACCACGCCGGCTGCGGCCTGCACGTACAGCACCTGGTCCTTGACGATGCCGGTGCGGATCGCGATCGCCACGTCCATGTCGCCGGCGAAGCTGAGGTAGCCGCACGCGCCACCGTAGATCCCGCGCTTCACCGGTTCCAGCTCGTCGATGATCTCCATCGCGCGCACCTTCGGCGCGCCCGTCAGCGTGCCGGCCGGGAAGGTGGCACGCAGCACATCGAGGCTGGTCATGCCGTCCTTCAGCAGGCCTTCGACATTGCTGACGATGTGCATCACATGCGAGTAGCGCTCGACCGTGAACGATTCGGTCACCTTCACGCTGCCGGTCTTGGCGATGCGGCCGATGTCGTTGCGCGCCAGGTCGATCAGCATCACATGCTCGGCGCGCTCCTTCGGGTCGGCTTTCAGTTCGGCTTCGAGCGCGCGGTCGAGTTCCGGCGTAGCGCCGCGCGGCCGGGTGCCGGCGAGCGGGCGGATCGTCACCTTGTCGCCTTCCGGCGTGTGCTCCTGGCGCACCAGGATCTCGGGTGAGGCGCCGACGATCTGAAACTCGCCCATGTCGTAGAAGTACATGTACGGCGAAGGGTTCAGCGAACGCAGCGCGCGGTACAGGCTGAGCGGCGACTCGGTGTAGCGCTTGCGCAGCCGCTGGCCCACCTGTACCTGCATCATGTCGCCAGCCGCGATGTATTCCTTGGCGCGCAGCACCGCGGCGATGTAGGCGGCCTTCGTGAACTCACGTTCGACGTTGTGCGACGCACCGCGCTTCACTACCGGCGCGGTGACGCTGTACTGCAGCTTGTCGCCGAGTTCGGCCAGGCGCCGCTTGGCGGTGTGGAAGGCCTCGGGCTGGCCGGGGTCAGCGTAGACGATCAGGTACAGCCGGCCGGACAGGTTGTCGATCACCGCCAGCTCTTCGCATTGCAGCAACAGGATGTCGGGCGTGTCGATGCCCCCTGGCTTGTGGGTGGCCGCCAGCTTCGGCTCGATGAAGCGCACCGCGTCGTAGCCGAAGTAGCCCGCCAGCCCGCCGCAGAAGCGCGGCAGCCCCGGGCGCAGCGCGACCTTGAAGCGCTGCTGGTACGCGGCGATGAAGTCGAGCGGGTTGCCGGCATGCGTTTCGACGATCACGCCATCGGTCACCACTTCGGTGTTGAAGCCGGTCGCGCGCAGCCGCGTTTTGGCCGGCAGACCGATGAACGAGTAGCGCCCGAAGCGCTCGCCGCCGACCACCGATTCGAGCAGGAAGCTGTGCTTGCCGCCACCCGTCGATGCATGCGAGACGCCTGCGGTGTAGGTCAGCTTCAGGTAGAGCGAGAGCGGTGTTTCGAGGTCGGCAAACGCTTCGGCGATCAGCGGAATGCGGTTGAAGCCCTGCGCTGCAAGGCTCTTGAATTCGAGTTCGGTGATCATGTTCATGGCCCTGCGCTGGCAGGCTGCTGCGAGTGTCGATGCGCGGAGGCGCGCTCAGTGTGGATCGACAGGGCAGCGCCAGGGCCAGGCTCCCCGGTCTTGCGACCTTGTGCCGATGGCGGACGATTTGCAGGCTGTGAACATGCTGAAAAGTGTAGCAGGGCTCAAGTTGCCCGCGCCGCGGCCGACAATCCGAAACACTGCTCACACCCCCGGTTCTCGCGCATGACGCGAGCCGGCCAGCGCTGCGCGGCACAACCGCCGCAGCCACCCTCAGGAGAACCACTGTGATCCGTCGCCTGTGCATCATCGTCGTCGCTGTCAGCGGCCTGCTCGCCCCGCTTGCCACGCATTCGCAAGCCGTCGAAGTGGCCGGCGTCAAGTTCGAGCCCAGCGTTCGAGTCGGCGCCACGACGCTGCAACTCAACGGCGCGGGCGTGCGCTACAAGGCAATCTTCAAGGTCTATGCGGCCGGCCTGTATCTGAGCACCAAAGCCGCGACGCCAGACGCCGCGCTGGCCGCGCCCGGGCCGAAGCTGCTGCAGATAGTGATGCTGCGCGAGATCGACGGCAATGAACTTGGCAAGCTGTTCACGAAGGGCATGGAACAGAACGTGGCGCGCGAAGAATTCTCGAAGTCGATCAACGGCATCATGCGCATGAGCGATGTGTTCTCGACCCGCAAGAAGCTCGCGGCGGGCGAGTCGTTCGCGCTCGAGTGGGTGCCCGGCACCGGCACCCTCATCCTGGTCAATGGCAAGGCTGCGAGCGAGCCGATCAAGGAGCCCGAGTTCTACTCGTCGCTGATGAAGATCTGGCTCGGCAACTCGCCCGCCGATGCGTTGCTGAAAGATGCGCTGCTCGGCAAGGCGGCGAAGGTGCCCGGGGGCAACGCCAACAACTGACGGTGATCCGGGGCGGTCAAGGCCGGAGTCAAAGTCAAAGTAAAAGTCATTCACCGCAGAGTAAGGGAGTTGACGGAGTTCACGCAGAGTAAGAAGTTGATTGAAATTCCTCTGCGCCAACTCCGTTCACTCCCTTACTCTGCGGTGAATGAATTCTGTATTTCGTGTTGGCTGCCGCTGCCGCTGCCGCTGCCGCTATGCGCCGGCGGCGATCAGCGCGCCGAGCTGGTCGAGCCGATCGACGACGCCGTCGGCATCGACCTCCGCCACTGGCTCGCCGTGGTTGTAGCCGTAGCTGACCAACACCACCGGGCAGCCGGCCGCGCGCGCAGCGCGGGCGTCGTTGCTGGAGTCGCCCACCACCAAGGTGTCGGCCGGCGCGCTGCCCAGCGCCTCGCAGGTGCGCAGCAGCGGCAGCGGGTCGGGCTTCTTGCGCTCGAAGGCATCGCCACCGAAGACGTGCGCGAAGAAGACATCGAGCCCATTCTTGCGCAGCAAGGGCAGCGCGAATTCGGTCGGCTTGTTCGTCAGACACGCCAGCTTCCAGCCGCGCGCACTCAAGCCTTGCAGTCCTTCGAGCACGCCGGGGTAGACGCTCGAGTGCTCGCCGTTGACCGCGCCGTAGTGCTGCTGGTAGAGCATCCAGGCCGGCGCGTACAGCATCGGGTCAGCGCCCACTTCGGCCAACGTTTGGCGAATCAAATGCTCGGAGCCCTTGCCCACCGTGTGCTCGATGAAGGCGCGAGCGATGGGCGGCTGCTTCAGGTCCGCGAGCATGCGGTTCAGCGCCACCGCGAAGTCGCCAATCGTGTCGATCATCGTGCCGTCGAGATCGATGATGGCCGCGCGCAGCCCGCCAGACAGAACGGAAGTTGACATGGGTTTACCTGGCTTTACTCGGTGGCGGCGAACCAAATAGGCCGGCGCGGCGTTGAATCGGGACGCAACTCAAAGGACGCCACGATGATCGCAGAAGCCGACCCCGAACAGAAGGCGCCGCCAGCCGCCACCCGGGCGCCCTGCCCACCAATCGGCGCCGTGCACGCCACGCCGCTGACGGCCGGCATCGCGCTGAGCGCCACGCTGGCGGCGCCGCTCGCGGCCTCGTTGACGGCTTGCGGTGGTGGTGGCAGCGACGCTGCGGCGCCGGCGCCGGGCCCGGCTCCCGGCCCACCGCCACCGCCCGCGGCGCCCACCGCCGCCGAGGCGTCGCGCTTTCTCGCCCAGGCTTCGATGGGTGCGAACCGGGCGCAGATCGAGCGCGTGCGAACCCTCGGCTATGCGGGCTGGCTCGATGCGCAATTCGCACTGCCGGCGTCGGCCACGCGCTGGGACTTTCTGGTCGCGGCCGGCCTGAACGACATCAGCTACAAGAACAGCCAGGCCGGCTTCGACGCTGCGGCCTGGGCCAAGCTGCTGAACGCGCCCGACACCTTGCGCCAGCGCATCACGCTGGCGCTGTCGGAGGTGTTCGTGGTCGCCATCGACGGCCTGGTCGGCGGTGGCTGGAAGGCCTTCGCGGCGGCCGCGCACCTCGACACGCTGGAGGCGAATGCCTTCGGCAGCCACCGCGCGCTGCTGCAGCAGGTCTCGCTCAGTGCGCCGATGGGCGAGTACCTGACCTACCGCGGCAGCGCCAAGGCAAACGCGGCCAGCGGCGCACTGCCGGATGAAAACTATGCCCGCGAGCTGATGCAGCTCTTCACCATCGGCCTGGTCGAGCTGAACCCCGATGGCACGCCGAAGCTCGTCAACGGCAAGCCCGCCGACACCTACACGCTGGACGACATCACCGGCCTGGCGCGCGTCTTCACCGGTTGGGACTTCGACCTGGCCGGCGTGGCGGGCGCGGCCGGCACCGCAACGCCCGACTTCGTGCGGCGGCCGATGACGCAAGTGGCGAGCCGCTACGAGACCGGCGCGAAGACCTTTCTCGGCAGCACGATCGCGGCCGGCACCGATGCGCAGACGAGCCTGAAGACCGCCCTCGACACGATCTTCGCGCACGCCAACGTCGCGCCCTTCTTCAGCCGTCAGCTGATCCAGCGGCTGGTCACCAGCAACCCGAGCCCGGCCTATGTCGCGCGGGTCGCGGCGGTGTTTGCGAACGATGGCAGTGGTGCTGGCGGTGGCAGTGGCGCGGCGAGCCGGGGCAATCTGCGCGCCGTGGTGCGCGCGCTGCTGCTCGACGACGAGGCGCGCAATCTCGGCACCGCTGCCGGCACCGCGAGCAGCCCATCGTTCGGCAAGCTGCGCGAGCCGATGCTGCGCTTCGCCGGCTGGGCGCGGGCCTACAACGTCGTGTCGCCGAGCGGCACCTGGGCGGTGGGCAACACCTCCGACCCGGCCAAGGGGCTGGCCCAAAGCCCGCTGCGCTCGCCCTCGGTGTTCAACTTCTTCCGCCCCGGCTACGTGCCGCCGAACAGCCCGCTGGGCACGGCCGCGCTGGTAGCGCCGGAGTTCCAGATCGCCAACGAATCGTCGGTGGTCGGCTGCATCAACTTCATGCAGCGCGCGGTGGCCGGGCAACTCGGCGACCTGACGCCCGACTACACCAGCCTGCTGGCGCTGGCCGACGACGCGATCGCACTCATCGCCGAGATCAACCTGGTGCTCGCCGCGAACCAGCTCGGCGCTGCAACCGCTGCGACCCTGGCCGCCGCCGTGCAGACCTTGCCGGCCGGCACCGATGCGCTGCGCCGCACGCGCATCAATGCGGCCCTGGTTCTGGTGCTGGCCGCGCCCGAATACATCGTCCAGAAATGAGAGCCTAACCATGACATCGAGCATCACATCGAACGCGTCCCGCCGCGCCTTTCTGCAACGCGCCTCGGCCCTGTCGCTGGCCGGTGCGGCCACGCCCTGGGCGCTGAACCTGGCGGCGATGGGCGAAGCCGCGGCCGCCACGGCGAGCGACTACAAGGCCCTGGTCTGCGTGTTCCTGTACGGCGGCAACGACTACGGCAACACGTTGATCCCCTACGACAACCCGCGCTACACGCTGTACCAGGGCATGCGGCCGACGCTGGCCTATGCGCGCAGTGCGCTCGCTGGCACCGCGCTGACGCCGAAGGTCGCGCTGCCCGGCGCGATCCAGTACGCGCTGGCACCCGAACTTGCCACGCTGCTGCCGCTGTTCAATGCCGGGCGGCTGGGCGTGATGCTGAACGTCGGCACGCTGGTGCAGCCGACAACCAAGCCGCAGTACACCGCGAAGTCGGTGCCGCTGCCGCCCAAGCTGTTCTCGCACAACGACCAGCAATCGGTCTGGCAATCGTCATCGCCCGAGGGGGCCACCTCGGGCTGGGGCGGGCGCATGGGCGACCTGTTCGAGGCCGGCAACGGCAACGCCACCTTCACCTGCGTGAACGTGTCGGGCAACGCGGTGTATCTGTCGGGCAAGAGCGCCGTGCAGTACCAGGTGTCGCCGAGCGGGCCGGTGGCGCTGAACGGTGTGAAGAGCCCGCTGTTCGGCTCGGCGGCCTGCTCGACGGCGCTGCGCAACCTCGTCACCGCGCCGAGCACGCACTTGTTTGAGAACGAGTACGCGCGGGTCATGGCGCGGTCTCTGTCGGCCGGCGACTCGCTCGGCGCGGCGCTTGCCGGCGGCCCGGCGATCGCCACCGCGTTCCCCGCCGGCAATGCGCTGGCCGACCAGTTGAAGCTCGTCGCCCGGATGATCAGCACCGCCAGCGAGGTCGGCGCGAAGCGCCAGGTGTTCTTTGTTTCGCTCGGCGGCTTCGACAACCACGACGGCCTGGCCAGCATCCACCCCGGCCTGCTGACGAGCGTGGCGCAGGCACTGAGCGCGTTCTACGCCGCCACCGTCGAACTCGGTGTGGCCGACAAGGTAACGAGCTTCACCGCGTCCGACTTCGGCCGCACGCTGACCGGCAACGACGGCTCCGACCACGGCTGGGGCAGCATGCACTTCATGCTCGGCGGCGCGGTCGCCGGCGGGCGCTTCTACGGCAGCGCGCCGCTGGTCGCGAACAACGGCGACGACGATGTGGGCCAGGGCCGGCTGCTGCCGAGCACCTCGGTCGATCAGTACGCCGCCACGCTCGGCAAGTGGTTCGGTATCAGCGACGCGCAGTTGCTGACGGTGCTGCCGAACCTCGTCAACTGGAACGC
>JANXZA010000070.1 GCA_025355745.1 Rhizobacter sp.
TTCGCGATGATCACGCTCGGCCTGGGCGAACTGGTGTTCGCGATGTCGCTGATGATCCCCGAGTTCTTCGGCGGCGAGGCCGGCGTGGCCGCCAACCGCGTTGTCGGCAAACCGGTGCTCGGCATCACCTTCGGCCCGCAGGTCCAGGTGTACTACCTGCTCGCGATCTACACCCTGATCTGCACAGCGGCCATGTACGCCTTCACGCGCACGCCGCTCGGCCGGATGCTGAACGCGGTGCGCGACAACCCGGAGCGGGTCGAGTTCATCGGCTACAGCACGCAGCAGGTGCGCTACATCGCCTTCATCATCGCCGGCTTCTTCGGCGGCATCGCGGGCGGCATGTACGCGCTGAACTTCGAGATCGCCACCGCCGAGGTGGTGGGCGCGGGGCGCTCAGGCGCCTACCTGCTGTTCACCTTCCTCGGCGGCGCGACCTTCTTCTTCGGTCCCATCATCGGCGCGGTGCTGATGGTGGTGGCGTCGGTGCTGCTGTCCGAGATCACCAAGGCCTGGCTGCTCTACCTCGGCCTGGTGTTCCTGCTGATGGTGATGTTCGCGCCCGGCGGCATCGCCAGCCTGATCATGCTGAACCTGCGCGTCTTCAAGTTCGGCAAGCTCGGCGGGCTGCTCGGCGGCTATGCGGCGTTGGCAGTCACCGGCGCGGTGATGTTCGTCGGCGCGGCCGCGATGATCGAGATGCTGTACCACCTGCAGCTGAACACGTCGATGGGTTCGTCGCTGCGCTTCATGGGGCTGGACCTGAACGTGCAGTCGGCCGCGAGCTGGCTTGGTGCGGTGGTGGTGACGATGGTCGGCGCGGCGATGTTCGAATTCGTGCGCCGCCGCTTCGCGCTCAAGTGGGGCGACGTGCAGGGCGAGATCGAAGCCGAGATCCGGCGCCGGGAAGCAGCATGACGCCGGCCTACGCCATCGAGCTGAAGAACCTGTGCAAGTCCTTCGGCAAGACCGAGATCATTCGCGGCACGAACCTGGCGGTGGCGTCCGGTGAGCGCGTGGCCATCATCGGGCCGAACGGCGCTGGCAAATCGACCCTGTTCAACCTCATCAGCGGGCGTTTCGGCGCCACCAGCGGCGAGATCCTGCTGAACGGCCAGAACATCGCCGGCCTGAAGCCCTTCGAGATTGCGCGCAAGGGGCTGGCGCGCAGCTTCCAGATCACCAACATCTTCGGCCGCCTGTCGGTGTTCGAGAACCTGCGCTGCGGCGTGCTCTGGTCGATGGGCTACAAGTATTCGTTCTGGAAGTTCCTGGCCGGCCTGACCGACGCCAACGAACGCGCCGAGCAACTGATGCAGATGATCAAGCTCGTGCGCAAGCGCGACACCCTGGCGATGAACCTCACGTATGCCGAACAGCGCGCTCTCGAGATCGGCGTGACGATTGCCGGCGGCGCCAACGTGGTGCTGCTCGACGAGCCCACTGCCGGCATGAGCAAGAGCGAAACCAGCCGCTTCATCGAGCTGATCCGCGAGGTCACGGTCGGCAAGACCCTGCTCACCGTCGAGCACGACATGGGCGTGGTGTTCGGCCTGGCCGACAAGATCGCGGTGCTGGTCTACGGCGAGGTCATTGCCTTCGACGTGCCCGAGGCGGTGCGTGCCAATGCGCGGGTCCAGGAGGCGTATCTGGGCTCGGTGCTGGCCGATGCGCAGGTGGCGGAGGCGGGGCATTGAGGCGCTCTTGCGGGGTCTTGGCGTGGGACTGAATTTCTGCCACCGAGACACAAAGGCACCAAGAAAGAAAAGTCATTTCCCTTTTTCGTTCTTCTTGGTGCCTTTGTGCCTTGGTGGCAATTCTTCCTACCGTACAACAACTCCCGGCATTTGAAAGCCAGAACATGCTGCAACTCCAGGGCCTTCACGCTTACTACGGCAAGAGCCACATCCTGCATGGCGTGGACATGCGCATCGGCGAGGGCGAGATCGTCAGCCTGCTCGGGCGCAACGGCTCGGGCCGCTCGACCACCGTCAAGAGCATCATGGGGTTGGTGCACGGCGAGGGTTCGGTGAAGTTCCGCGACGCCGAAATCCTCGGTCATCACGCGTTTGACATTGCGCACCGCGGCATCGGCTACGTGCCCGAGAACCGCGACATCTTTCCGAAGCTGACGGTGCACCAGAACCTGCAGCTCGGCGAGAAGCGCGGCACGACGAAGCCGCGCTGGTCGTTCGACGACATGTACAAGATGTTCCCGCGCCTGAAGGAGCGCGAGCACACTGAGGCCGGCGTGCTGTCGGGCGGCGAGCAGCAGATGCTCACCCTGTGCCGCACCTTGATGGGCGACCCAGACCTGATCATGATCGACGAGCCGACCGAAGGCTTGGCGCCGAAGATCGTCGAGCTGGTGGCCGAGTATCTGCAAGAGCTGCGCCGGCGCGGTGTCTCGGTGCTGCTGGTCGAGCAGAAGCTGACGATCGCGTTGCAGATTTCCGAGCGCTGCTACGTGATGGGCCACGGCAGCATCGTCTTCGAAGGAAGCCCGGCAGCACTGCGCGCCGACGCCTATGTTCGCAAGGAATGGCTGGAAGTTTGAGCGCTCGAGTTGGCCGTCAGGGCAAAGATCAACTCACGCACCGCAGAGGCGCAGAGGGCGCAGAGGGATTGCAAAGAAGAGCTGGTTTTCTCCTCTGCGCAATTCTGTGTACTCGGCGTCTCTGCGGTGGTGAGTTTGATTTCATCCCCTTGCACGCCGCCAATGCGCTGTCACTGCTGAGACAGCGATTCTTTGATCCCAAGACCTAGAATTGAACGACCGTTCTATTCCTGATTTGCCCCAACTCTCGAGGGTCTACCGCATGAGCGCCAACTACGAACTTCGCGGCAATGTCGCGGTCATCACGCTGAACAACCCGCCCGTCAACGGCCTGGGTTACGAGACCCGCAAGGCCGTCGTCGAGGGGCTGGAACGCGCGCAGGCCGATGCAGCGGTCAAGGCGATCGTGATCACCGGCGCCGGCAAAGCCTTTTCGGGCGGCGCCGATATTCGCGAGTTCGGCAGCCCGAAGGCGCTCGCCGAGCCGAACCTGTTGACCGTCATCAGCGCCTGCGAGCTGAGCAGCAAGCCGATCGTTGCCGCCATCCACACGGTGTGCATGGGCGGTGGGCTGGAGCTGGCGCTGGGTTGTCACTACCGTGTGGCGTCGGCCGGTGCCTTGGTGGCGCTGCCTGAAGTCAAGATCGGCTTGCTTCCGGGAGCCGGTGGCACGCAGCGGCTGCCCCGCGTGCTAGGGGTCGAGAACGCGCTGAACATGATCGTCAGCGGCGAGCCGGTCAAGAGCGACATGCTCGCGATGGCGCCGGGCCAGAAGCTGTTCCAGAAGATCATCGAAGGCGATTTGATGAGCGGCGCGCTGGCGTTTGCAGCGGAAGTCGCTGACGCTCGTCCGCTGCCCAGGGTGCGCGACCTGAAGGTCTCGCACCCGAATGCCGACGCCTACTTTCAGTTCACCCGCAACATGGTGGGCGGCATGTCGAAGAACTTTCCGGCGCCGCTGAAGTGCGTCGAGGCGGTGGCGGCCAGCGTGCGGATGAAATTCGACGACGGCATGAAGTACGAGCGCGAGCTGTTCACCGCGCTGATGTCCACGCCCGAGTCGAAGGCGCTGCGTCATGCCTTCATGGCCGAACGCGCGACGACGAAGATCCCCGATGTGCCGGCCGACACGCCGGTGCGCACGGTGGCGAAGATCGCCGTGATCGGCGCCGGCACGATGGGCGGCGGCATCGCGATGAACTTCCTGAACGCCGGCATCCCGGTCGTGATGTTGGAAATGAAGCAGGAAGCGCTCGACAAGGGCGTGGCCATCGTCCGCAAGAACTACGACGCGCAGGTCAAGAAGGGCAAGCTCAAGCAGGACAAGCTCGACGCCCGCATGGCGATTCTGAGCACGACCCTGAACTACGCC
Organism: Rhizobacter sp.; assembly: GCA_025355745.1. GTDB lineage: Bacteria > Pseudomonadota > Gammaproteobacteria > Burkholderiales > Burkholderiaceae_C > LMDS01. Next base: position 3,930 of record JANXZA010000070.1, read on the forward strand.
GACCTGAAAGATGCCGACATGGTGATCGAGGCGGTGTTCGAAGACATGGGCGTGAAGGAAACCGTCTTCAAGACGCTCGACGAAGTGATGAAGCCCGGCGCGATCCTGGCCAGCAACACCAGCACGCTCGATGTCGACAAGATCGCCGCGTTCACGAAGCGCCCGCAGGACGTGATCGGCACGCACTTCTTCAGCCCCGCCAACGTGATGAAGCTGCTCGAGGTCATTCGGGGCAAGGAGACCGCGAAGGACGTGCTCGCCACCGTGATGCAGCTCGGCAAGAAGATCAAGAAGACCTGCGTGGTCTCCGGCGTGTGCGACGGCTTCATCGGCAACCGCATGATCGAGCAGTACTCACGCCAGGCCGGCTTCCTGCTCGAAGAAGGCTGCACACCGGTTCAGGTCGACAAGGCGATGGAAAAATTCGGCATGGCGATGGGCCCGTTCCGCATGGGCGACCTGGCCGGCAACGATGTGGGCTGGTACATCCGCAAGCGCCGCTACCTCGAAAAGCCGAACCTGCGCTACAGCAAGACGGCCGACCTGCTGTGCGAACTCGGCCGCTACGGCCAGAAGACCAGCGCCGGCTGGTACGACTATGTGCCGGGCAAGCGCGACGCAATTCCGAGCAAGATCGTCACCGACATGATCGAGGCGCATCGACTGGCCCTCGGCATCGCGCCGCGCAAGATCGGCGACGAAGAGATCGTCCATCGGCTGGTCTACGCGCTCGTCAACGAAGGCGCGAAGATCGTCGACGAAGGCATCGCGCTGCGGGCCTCCGACATCGACATGGTCTACCTCACCGGCTACGGTTTCCCGCTGCATCGCGGCGGGCCGATGTGCTACGCCGATACCGTGGGCCTGTTCAACGTGGTGGCGGCAATGAATCGCTTCGCGGCGAACCCGCTCGACGACGCCGCCTTCTGGCAGCCGGCGCCGCTGCTGGCGAAGCTGGCGGCCGAAGGCCGCTCGTTCAGCTGAATGTTCAGTTGATCGGTCATTGCAACCCCGCGGGTCTGTGACCATGCGCAAGCTGCTCGCATTGCTCGGCCTCGTGGTCCTTGCGCTGGCCGTCGTGGTCGGCGCGAAGACGCTGCTGATGCCGTCGCGCCAGCTCGCGGTGGCAGCGGTGAAGCCGGTGGTGGTCGATGGCGCCGCAGACTCGGCCCGGCTCGGCGCGGCGGTGCGCTTCAAGACGATCGCGTCGCTCGTCGATGCAGACGCCAATGCCACCGAGTTCGCCGGCCTGCATGCGCACCTCCAGACCAGCTTCCCGAAGGCGCACGCGGTCCTGAAGCGCGAGCTGGTCGGCAACTACGGCCTCGTCTACACCTGGCCGGGCTCCGACGTCACCGTGCCCGGCATCGGCCTGATGGCGCATCAGGACGTGGTGCCGGTCGCCCCCGGCACCGAGGCCGACTGGCAGCAGCCTCCGTTCTCCGGCACCTTGAACGGCGGCTTCGTCTGGGGCCGCGGCGCGTGGGACGACAAGGGCAATCTGATGTCGATGCTCGAGGCGGTCGAGCTGCTCGCCGCCGGCGGCTTCCAGCCACGCCAGACGATCTACCTGATCTTCGGCCAGGACGAAGAGATCGGCGGCCAGCGCGGTGCGATGCAGGTCGCGCAGCGGTCCAGGGAGCGCGGCATCGGCTTGCAGTTCGTCATCGACGAAGGGCAGCTGATCACCGAAGGCGTGCTGCCGGGCCTGACCCGGCCGGCCGCGCTGGTGGGCGTGGCCGAGAAGGGCATCCTGACCCTGCAGCTCACGGCAACCGCCGCGCCGGGCCATTCGTCGATGCCGCCGACGCAGGCCGGGCAGGCGGCCATCGGCATGCTCAGCGTGGCGCTAGCGCGGCTCGAAGATCAGCAGATGCCGCTGGCGGTGCGCGGCCGGGGGCGCGACATGTTCGAAACGCTGGCACCCGAGATGAGCGGCGTGAACCGCGTCTTCCTGTCGAACCTGCGGTTGTTCAAGCCGCTCGTCGAACGCCAGCTCGCCAAGGGAGCCGCCACAAGTGCCTCCCTGCGCACGACCACGGCACTCACCGTGGTCAGCGCCGGCAATGTCGAGAACGTGCTGCCGGGCCGGGCCAACGCGACCGTGAACTTACGGCTGCTGCCGGGCGACAGCAGCGATCAGGTCGTGGCCCATGCGACGCAGGTGGTGTCGAACCCGTCGATCCGGATCGAGAAGTCGCCGGTCTTTGCCGAGGCCTCGAAGCTGGCCAGCACCGACGCGCCGGGCTACCGGCTGATCCACAAGACCTTGCGGCAATTGCACGCCGATGTGGTCGTGGCACCCGGCCTGATGCTGGGCGGAACCGACTCGCGCTACTTCGACGGCGTGGCCGAGAACATCTACAAGTTCTCGCCGGTGCGCGCGCGGCCCGAAGACCTGAAGCGCTTCCACGGCACCAACGAGCGCATCTCGACTGCCAACTACATCGAGCTGATCCAGTTCTATCACCAGCTCATCAGCAACTCGCAAGCCGCCCCTTGATGCCTGCCGGAGCCACCGCATGAAACACGACCCAGCCAACCCTTCAGCCGACCGCGCCACCTTCACCCGCATGGAGGCGAGCACGCAAGACGACTGGCGCAAGATCGGCGCCGAGTACCTGCCGTTCGCGCGCCAGTTGCCGGACCGTTTGATCGCCCATTTGAAGGTGCTCGAAGGCGACTACGGCGGCTTTCCGATCGACCGCTACACGCACTCGCTGCAAACTGCCACGAACGCGCTGCGCGCCGGGCGCGATGAAGAGTATGTGGTTTGCGCGCTGCTCCACGACATCGGCGACACGCTCGGCACCTACAACCACTTCGACATTGCCGCGGCGATCCTGAAGCCCTTCGTCAGCGAAGAAAACCTGTGGATGGTGCAGCACCACGGCATCTTCCAGGGCTACTACTTCTTCCACCACATCGGCCTGGACCGCAACCTGCGCGAGCAGTTCCGCGGCCATGCGCACTTCGAGCGCACTGCAGAGTTCTGCGACCAATACGACAACCCGGCCTTCGATGCGAAGGCCGAGACGCTGCCGATGAGCGAATTCGAACCGATGCTGCGGCGCGTCTTTGCGCAGCCGCGCAATAGCATCTACAAAGCGTCGACCGCCCTCGCCGCCACCGCCTGATTTCAAGGAGCACCCCATGACCAACGCCGTGATCGTTTCGACCGCCCGCACCCCGCTTGCAAAGAGCTGGAAGGGTGCCTTCAACATGACGCACGGCGCCACGCTGGGCGGCTGTGCGGTGCGCGCCGCCGTCGAGCGCGCCGGCATCGAAGGGGCCGAGGTCGACGACGTGATCATGGGTTGCGCCACGCCCGAGGGCGCCACCGGCGGCAACATCGCGCGCCAGGTCGCGCTGCGTGCCGGCTTGCCGATCACCACCAGCGGCATGACGGTGAACCGCTTCTGCTCAAGCGGCCTGCAGACCATCGCGATGGCCGCGCAGCGCATCATCGCCGGCGAGTCCGACGTGATCGTCGCCGGTGGCGTCGAGAGCATCTCCTGCGTGCAGAACGAGGCGAACCGCCACATGGGCGCCGACCCGTGGCTGGCCGAGCACAAGCCCGAGATCTACTGGAACATGCTGCAAACCGCCGAGCAGGTGGCCAAGCGCTACAGGATCGACCGCGAACGCATGGACCACTACGGCGCGGCCAGCCAGCAGCGCGCCTGCGCGGCGCAGGAGGCCGGCAAGTTCAACGACGAGATGGTCGCCTGCACCGTGATGGCCGGTGTTGCCGATGCGGCCCTCGGCCTGCGCACCAAGGAAGTGACGATCAGTGCCGACGAAGGCCTGCGCAAGGGCACGACGTATGAGTCGGTCGCCGGCATCAAGCCGGTGTTCCCGGGCGGCGTGATCGCGGCCGGCAACGCCAGCCAGTTCAGCGACGGCGCCGGTGCCTGCGTGGTGATGAGCGAAGCGCTCGCCATCCAGCGCAACCTGAAACCGATCGGCCGATTCCTCGGCTTCGCGGTGGCCGGCTGCGAGCCCGACGAGATGGGCATCGGCCCGGTCTTCGCGGTGCCCAAGGTGCTGAAGCGACTGGGCCTGACGGTGGCCGACATCGACCTCTGGGAACTCAACGAAGCCTTCGCGGTGCAAGTGCTGTACTGCGCCGACACGCTCGGCATTCCGATGGACCGGCTGAACGTGAACGGCGGCGCCATCGCCGTCGGCCACCCCTACGGCGTGAGCGGCCAGCGCTTGACGGGCCACGCGCTGATCGAGGGCAAACGCCGTGGCGCAAAGCGCGTGGTGGTCACGATGTGCATCGGCGGCGGCATGGGCGCGGCTGGGGTGTTTGAGGTACTGTGACACTCCCGCAAGAGCCAACTCACGCACCGCAGAAGCGCGGAGGGCGCGGAGTTGCGCGGAGTTGCGCAGAGTGAATACAAGTCATTGAAATTCTCTGCGACCCTCTGCGTCCGCTGCGCCTCTGCGGTGGTGAGTTGGCTCTTTTTGGCAATCGACCCGCGACGATTCAAGAACTCTCTGACGGCCTTCTCATGACCTTCCGACAGACGCTAGACTTCCTGCTCCACGACTGGCTCGATGTCGAATCGCTCCAGCAGCGACCGCGCTTCGCCGACCATTCGCGCGAGACTTTCACCTCGGTGATGGACACCTGCGAGAAGATCGCGCGCGAGAAGTTCGCGCCGTTCAATCGCCTCGCCGACACCGAAGAACCGTGGTTCGACGGCGAGCGCGTGCACCTGCCACAGGCCAGCCATGACGCCGCGAAGGCGTATGCAGAGTCCGGCATGCTGGCGGCGGCGCAAGACTACGAGATCGGCGGCATGCAGTTGCCTTGCGTCGTCGAGATGGCGGCGAACAGTTTCTTCTCGAAGGCCGGCATCGGCATCGGCGGCGGCGGCATGCTGACCAGCGGCAACGCGAACCTGCTGATGGTGCATGGCACCAAGATGCAGCAGGCCGTGTTCGCGAAGCACGAGTTCGCCGGCCGCTTCTCCGGCACCATGTGCCTGAGCGAGCCGCAGGCCGGATCGAGCTTGTCCGATGTGATGACCCGCGCGGTGCCCGATGGCGCGGGCTTCGAGACCGACCCGCTCGGCCCGCGCTACCGCCTGCGCGGCAACAAGATGTGGATCTCGAACGGCGAGCATGAGCTGTCGGAAAACATCATCCACCTGGTGCTGGCAAAGATCCCCGGCGCCGATGGCAAGCTGATCGCCGGTACGCGCGGCATCTCGCTGTTCATCGTGCCGAAGAAGCTCGTCGGCGTGGACGGCGAACTGACCGGCGAACGCAATGATGTGGCGCTGGCCGGCCTGAACCACAAGCTCGGTTATCGCGGCATTCCGAACACCCTGCTGAACTTCGGCGAGGGCAAGTTCCCGGTGCGCGCGGGTGCCGATGAAGGCGCCGGTGCCGGCGCCATCGGCTACCTCGTTGGCGCGCCGCATGAAGGTCTGCGCTGCATGTTCCACATGATGAACGAGGCGCGCATCGCGGTCGGCCTGGGGGCGGCGATGCTCGGTTTTGCGGGCTACGAGGCCTCGCTCGATTACGCGAAGAACCGGCCGCAGGGAAGGCCGGCCGGTGTCGGCGGCAAGGACGTGTCGCGCCCGCAGGTGCCGATCATCCAGCATGCCGACGTGAAGCGCATGCTACTGGCGCAGAAGAGCTATTGCGAAGGCGCGCTGGCGCTCGAGCTGTACTGCGCGCTGCTCGTCGATGAACAGCACACCGGCACGCCGCAGGCCTCGGCTCGCGCCGCGCTGCTGCTCGACATGCTGACGCCGATCGCCAAGAGCTGGCCGAGCGAGTGGTGCCTGGAAGCGAACAGCCTGGCGATCCAGGTGCTGGGCGGCTATGGCTACACGCGCGACTTCCCGGTCGAACAGTACTGGCGTGACAACCGCCTGAACATGATCCACGAAGGCACGCACGGCATCCAGGCGCTCGACCTGCTGGGCCGCAAGGTCGTGATGCAGGGCGGGGCCGGGCTGGCGCTGCTGGTCGCCACCATCGAGGCGACGATCGAGCGCGCGCAGATGCTGCCTGCGCTGATCGACTTCGCCGCTGCGCTGGCCGCCGCGCTCAAGCATCTGTACGCGGCCACACAAGCCGCGTGGGCGACGGGCCAGCCGGACGAGGCGCTGGCCAATGCCACGCCGTATCTGCAAGCCTTCGGCCACACGGTGCTGGCGTGGATGTGGCTCGACGTGGCCGTGTGTGCACAAGGCAAGGCCGGCTCCGACGACGCATTGCGGCATGGCCTGCTCGCCGCCTGCACCTACTTCTTTCGCTACGAACTGCCGCGCATCGGCGCCTGGCTGAAGGTGGTCGAGACCCGCGACGCCACCTGCCGCACAATGGACGAGGCCTGGTTCTGAGCATGGACGCGAAGCGGTCTGCCGGCAGGCTCGACGGCTGGGTCTGGGCCTGCATCTACCTCGGCCTGCTGCTGCTCGGCCTCGGCCTGGCGGTGACCCGCACCGACAGCGCGCTGGGCTGGACGATTGCCAGCGCCGGCATGCTGTTGATCGCAGTGGGCATCGTGCTGGTCTGGGCCCGTTCCCGCCTCAAGGTCCCGTCGTGAGCGGGTCCGCCCGCCGCAATTTCCCCGCTGTTCCCTCACTGCTTCCATGCAACCCTTTACGGAGCCACCATGAGCACACCGCTGCAAAAACTCTTCGACCTGAGCGGCAAGACCGCGCTCGTCACCGGCGGCTCGCGCGGCCTGGGCCTGCAGATCGCCGAGGCGCTTGGGGAGGCCGGCGCCAAGGTCATGCTGACATCGCGCAAGGCGTCTGATCTGGAGGAAGCGGCAGCGCATCTTCAAGCGAAGGGAATAGATGCCTGCTGGGTAGCGGCCGACGCGAGCCAGCCTAGCGAGATCGCCCGCGTCGCGGCCGACGCGATGCAGCGCCTGGGCCGTATTGACATTCTGGTCAACAACGCCGGCGCCACCTGGGGCGCGCCCGCCGAGGACCACCCGCTGGAAGCCTGGGACAAGGTGATGAACCTGAACATCCGCAGCATCTTCCTGATGAGCCAGGCGGTCGGCAAGCTCAGCATGATTCCGCATCGCAGCGGCAAGATCATCAACGTCGCGTCGATCGCCGGCCTGGCCGGCAACAGCGCCGCCATGACCATGCTGGCCTACAACACCAGCAAGGCAGCGGTCGTGAATTTCACGCGCGCGCTGGCCGGCGAATGGGGCAAGCACAACATCAACGTCAACGCGCTGGCGCCCGGCATGTTCCCGAGCAAGATGACGAAGGGCACGTTCGACCGCCTCGGCGCCGACGCGCTGGCCGCGCATGCGCCGCTGCTGCGCGTGGGCGACGACGATGACCTGAAGGGCGCGGTGGTGCTGTTCGCGTCGCAGGCGGGCAAGCACATCACCGGGCAGATCTTGCCGGTGGATGGTGGTGTGTCGGCCATCATTGCGGCGTGAAGAGAACCCTCATCCCAACCCTCTCACGCGAGTACGCGAGAGGGGGCCGGCATGCTCCCTCTCCCGCATGCGGGAGAGGGTTGGGGTGAGGGCGGAGCCTGGCAGTGAACTCCATTCCATGGCGATGAACTTCACCGTCCACATCCCGTTCGTCGAGATGCTCGGCTTCGAGCTGATCTCGTGCGACGCCGGCCGGGCCGAGATCGCGCTGAACCTGCGCGAGGAACTCACCAACTCGCGCAACATGGCGCACGGCGGCGTGTCGATGACCTTGCTCGATGTGGCCATGGCGCATGCCGCACGCAGCCCGAACCAGCCGGGCCAGGCCGAGACCTTCGGCGTCGTCACGATCGAGATGAAGACGACCTTCATGCGCCCCGGCGTGGGCCGTCTGCTCGGGCGCGGCCACCTGGTGCATCGCACTGCGTCGATGGCGTTCTGTGAAGGCTCGATCGTCGATGCCGGTGGCGCCATCGTCGCGCAGGCCAGCGCCACCTTCAAGTTCGTCCGCGCGCTGCCGGCCGGCAGCAAACGACACCGGCCTCTCGACACGTCCGAATGAAAACCACCTCACCATGAGCACCACCATGACTTCCACCCCAGCCAAGAACCCACAGATCCACCTCGTCTCGCGCCCGACCGGCGAGGCCCTGGCCGCCAACTTCAAGCTGATCGACGCCGACCTGCCCGAGCTTCAAGACGGCCAGGTGCTGGTTCGCCACCACTTCATGAGCCTGGACCCCTACATGCGCGGGCGCATGAACGACGCCAAGAGCTATGCCGTGCCGCAGCCGCTGAACGCGGTGATGCAGGGCGGCACGGTGGGCGAGGTGGTGGCGTCGAAGAACGCGCACTACGCGGTCGGCGACAAGGTGGTCGGCTTCGGCGGTTGGCAGCAGTACAGCATCGTCGATGGCAACACGCCGGGCCTGCTGCGCAAGGTCGACACCACGCATGTGCCGCTGTCGGCCTACCTCGGCGCGGTCGGCATGCCGGGTGTGACGGCGTGGTACGGCCTGACGCAAATCATCAAGCCGAAGGCCGGCAACACCGTCGTCGTCAGCGCGGCCAGTGGCGCGGTCGGCAGCGCCGTCGGCCAGCTCGCGAAGGCGCGGGGCTGCCGCGCGGTGGGCATCGCCGGCGGCATCGATAAGTGCAGGTACGTGGTCGATGAACTCGGCTTCGATGCCTGCATCGACTACAAGGCGCACACCGACGCGAAGTCGCTGCATGAAGCGCTGCGCGACGCCACGCCCGACGGCGTCGATGGCGCGTTCGAGAACGTCGGCGGCCCGGTGCTCGACGCCGTGCTGGCGCGCATGAACGCCTTCGGCCGGATCGCGTTGTGCGGCATGATCAGCGGCTACGACGGCGAGCCGATTCCGATCAAACAGCCGCAACTGATCCTGATGTCGCGCCTGACGATCACCGGCTTCATCGTCAGCGAGCACATGGAGATCTGGCCCGAAGCGCTGAAGGAACTGGGCACGATGGTGGCCACCGGCAAACTCAAGTACCGCGAGTCGGTGGCGCAGGGGCTGGCGGCTGCGCCGGAGGCTTTTCTCGGGCTGCTGAAGGGCCGCAACTTCGGCAAGCAGATCGTCAAGCTGGTGTGAGAGCAAGAGTGAGAGCAAGAGTGAGAGCAAGAGACAAGTCATTCACCGCAGAGGCGCGGAGTGACGCAGAGTTGCGCAGAGTCAATTCAAGAAGATGAATTTATTCCTCTGCGGTTCCTCTGCGCTCTCTGCGCCTCTGCGGTGGTGAGTTGTCTGTTCCCGCACTTCCGATGAGCGTCAACATGTTCCCCGCCACGCACGAGGTGTCGAACCAGAGTCGCGCGCTGGTCGGCCACAACGTCTACAGCGGCGACGCGGCATTGCGCGATGCGCTGGCGTTTCATGCGCCGGGCGCCGATGAGGCGCCGCGCAAGATGCTGGGCGCGCTGCTCGGCAGCGAGATGATGGCCACGCATGCTCGGCTCGCTAACCTGCACACGCCGAGCCTGTACACGCATGACCGGTTCGGTCATCGCATCGACGAGGTCGAGTTCCACCCGAGCTACCACGCGCTGCTGGGCGCGGCGGTGGCGGCAGGGCTGCACGCCACGCCGTGGGCGCTCGGGCCGGGCGCGCACATCGAGCGCGCGGCGGGGTTCCTGATGTTCACGCAGTTGGAAGCTGCGGTGCTGTGCCCGGTGTCGATGACCTACGCGGTAACGCCCGCGCTGCGCGGCAACGCCGCCGTGTTTGCGGCCTGGTTCGACAAGCTCGCCAGCACCCGCTACGACCTGCGCCGGCTGCCCGGCCCGGCCAAGCACGGCGTGACCATGGGCATGGGCATGACCGAGAAGCAGGGCGGCTCCGATGTGCGCGCCAACACCACCCGCGCCGAATATGTGGAAGACACCGCCCTTGGCCGCTGCTACCGGCTGGTCGGCCACAAGTGGTTCTTCTCGGCGCCGATGAGCGACGCCTTCCTGGTGCTGGCGCAGGCGCCCGGCGGGCTGAGCTGCTTCTTCCTGCCGCGTGTGCTGCCGGATGGTGGTTTGAACGGCGTCGCGATCCAGCGCCTGAAGGACAAGCTCGGCAACCACGCCAACGCCAGTTCCGAAGTCGAGTTCAACGGCGCCCTCGCGTGGCTGGTCGGCGAGGAAGGGCGCGGCGTTGCGCAGATTCTGGAGATGGGCACGCTGACGCGGCTCGATTGCGCACTCGGCACCGCCGGCCTGATGCGCGGCGCCGTGGCACTTGCGCTGCACCACAGCACGCAGCGGCTGGCCTTCGGCAAGCGGCTTGTCGATCAGCCGCTGATGCGCAACGTGCTGGCCGATCTGGCGCTCGAAAGCGAAGCGGCCACCGCACTGGCGCTGCGCCTGGCGCGCGCCATCGACCGCCAAGGCGATCCGTTCGAAGCGCTGATGCGGCGCGTGCTCACGCCGGTGGCGAAGTTCTGGGTCTGCAAGCGCGGCAGCGCGTTGGCTCAGGAGGCCATGGAGTGCCTGGGCGGCAATGGCTATGTCGAGGCGCAGGGCGAGGGCGTGATGGCGCGCATCTACCGCGAGATGCCGCTGAATTCGATCTGGGAAGGGGCAGGCAACATCATGGCGCTCGACCTGCTGCGCGCGCTGCGCAAGCGCGCGCAGCAGGGCGCCGCCGCGTGCGAGACGGTGCAGGCGCTCGACGCTGAAATCGCGCCGTCGCGCGGCCGCCATGCGGGCTTCGACAGATTCGTCGACGCGCTGTTCGCGCGCCTGGCTGATGCCACTGATGGTGGCGGTGACGAAGCCGGCGCGCGCCGCCTGGCGCAAGACGTGGCGCTGGCCGTGCAGGCCTCGTTGCTGCAGCGCCACTCGCCCGATTTCGTATTCGACGCCTTCTGCCGCTCGCGCCTTCATAGCGGCGGGCCGCAGGTCTTCGGCACCCTGCCTTCGGGCCTGCCGCTCGAGGCCATCGTCCAGCGCGCGATGCCTGGCTGAAGCGCATTCAAGCTACCTAACTTTCAACCTGAGCCCACCCGAGAAACCCCATGGCCGACCTGATCCTGCACCACTATCCCGGCTCGCCGTTCTCGGAAAAGGTGCGCCTGATCCTCGGCTTCAAGGGCATGGCGTGGCGCTCCGTCATCGTCCCGGTCGTCCTGCCCAAGCCAGATGTGCTGGCGCTGACCGGCGGCTACCGGCGCACGCCCTTCATGCAGATCGGTGCCGACATCTATTGCGACAGCGCGCTGATGTGCCGGTTGATCGACGGGCTGCAGCCCGAGCCGCCGCTGTATCCGCCAGGCACCTCCGGCCTGGCCGACATCGTCGCGCAATGGGCCGACAGCTCGCTGTTCTGGGCCGCAGTGCCGTACACGATGCAGCCGGCCGGCATCGTCCATGTGTTGAAGGGCGCCACGCCCGAGATGCTGAAGGCGTTCGGCGCCGACCGCGCCGCGATGAACCCGAACCTGCGCCGGCCGACGCTCGCCGACGGCGCTGCCGTCGTGCAGACCTACTTTGCGAGGCTCGAAAACCTTCTCGGTGATGGTCGGCCGTTCCTGCTCGGCGCCTTGCCGTGTATCGCCGACTTTTCGGCCGCGCAGTCGGTCTGGTTCATGCGCCTGGCACCGCCAGTGGCCACGGTGCTCGATGCGTTCCCGAGGCTCGCCGGCTGGTACCAGCGCGTGGCCGCATTCGGCCCCGGCACGTTCTCGAAGATGAGCAGCGCCGAGGCGATCGGAGTGGCGGCCGAAGGCCAACATGCGCCGCTCTCGTTCACGCCCGAGGTCGGCCTGGCGCACGGCGACGCCGTCAGCGTGACGCCGACCGACTACGCCCACGATGCAGTCGCCGGCACGCTCATCGGCCTGAGCGCCGACGAGGTCGTGGTCGCGCGCAACGACGAGCGTGCTGGCACGCTGCATGTGCACTTCCCGCGCATCGCGTTCCAGATCAAGCCGCAGACTTATTAGGAGTGGAAGCTACATGAAAAACTTCAAAGGCCGCACGGCCGTGATCACCGGCGCGGCGTCGGGCTTCGGCCTTGAGGCTTCGCGCATCGCCGCCCGCCTGGGCATGAACATCGTGATGGCCGACGTGCAGCAAGACGCGCTCGACGTGGCCGCCGCCGAGATCAGCGCGCTCGGCGCACCGGTGCTGGCGTTCCGGCTCGATGTGTCGAAGGGGGCCGAGGTCGAGGCGCTGGGCGCGGCCACGCTGGCGCGTTTCGGCGCGCCGAATTTCGTCTTCAACAACGCCGGCGTGGGTGCGGGCGGCCTGATCTGGGAGACGACGCTGAAAGACTGGGAATGGGTCATCGGCGTGAACCTGATGGGCGTGGCGCATGGCATTCGCGTCTTCACGCCGCTGATGCTGGCGGCCGCCGCGCAAGACCCGGCCTGGGAAGGCCACATCGTCAACACCGCGTCGATGGCCGGGCTGCTGAATGCGCCGACGATGGGCGTCTACAACGCGAGCAAGAGCGCGGTGGTGGCGATGAGCGAAACGCTGTACCAGGACCTGCGGCTTGTCACCGACCAGATCGGCGCCTCGGTGCTGTGCCCGTTCTTCGTCCCGACCGGCATCACGAAGAGCGCGCGCAACCGACCCGACGAATTCACCAATGACGTCAAGCCGACGAAGAGCCAGCTCATCGGCCAGGCAATGAGCGACAAGGCGGTGAGCAGCGGCAAGGTCAGCGCGGTGCAGGTCGCGCAGTTCGTCTTCGACGCGGTGGCCGAGAACCGCTTCTACATCTACAGCCACCCGAAGTCGCTGGCCAGCGTGCAGGTGCGGCTCGAAGACATCATGACGGCGCGCAACCCGACCGACCCGTTCGCGCACAAGCCCGAGTTGGGCGAGACGCTGCGGGCCCAGTTGCGTGCGGCTGACTGAACGCGGTGATGAACTTGTCGATGAATGAGGCGCCGGCGCCCGGCCGCAGCGCCGACATCGAACCGTTCTGGCTCGCCTACCAGCGCGCCTGTTCGGTGAAAGTGCCGGGCTTCAGCGCCAGTGCGCTCGGCCACACTCGCGCGCTGGCCGACACGCTCGCAGCGCTGGTGGTGGCGGGCGTGAAGCGGGCCCAGGCCACGCCGCTGCGCGACTTCGCGGCAGAAGTGGATGCGCAAGCTGAAGACCAGCACGCCGACCTGCCGCAACCCGGCGACCACCTCGTCGTGCTCGATGGCAGTGGCGTGCCCTGCGCCATCGTGCGCACCACGCAGGTCGAGAAACGGCTCTTCAACCAGATCGACGATGGGTTCGCGTTCGAGGCCGGCGAGGGCGACCTGACCTTGCGCTGGTGGCTCACCGCGCACCGGCAGGACTTCGCCGAGCGCGCCCAGGCCGAAGGCTTCGAGGCCGATGAGCGGATGGAATTGCTGCTCGAATACTTCGAGGTGGTGTGGCCACACCCGGCCGGCGCGTCAAGCCTGGTGGACGCAGCGAACAGCCTCAGCAACCCAACTTGAGCGCCTGCACCGGCCGGCCGGTCTCGGCGTTGATGACGACCAGGTTCACGTCGCGAGGGTGCGCTGCATCGGCGGGTGTTGCGGGGTCGAAGCTCAGCGTGCGGCTGTCGGTCTTGTTTGCCCCGGTCGACCACGCGGCCACTTGCAGGTACTCGCGAACCACATGGTCGTGGTGCAGGGTCACGCCCTCGTTCTCGCCGGCCTTGACCGCGCTCACATGGCCTTGTTCGGTGACCGCCCAGTAAGCGGCCAGGCGCGCCGGTGCGCCGGCCAGCGCAGCCACCGTGGCGTTGAATCGATTGCCGTCGCGAACCAGTTGCAGCTCGACGGGCGCGGCGCTCCGGGCGCTCAGGGGCGTGCTCACGCGCGGCCAGTCCGGCCGGTCGGCGCCATCGAGCAGCACCTGCGGCGTGTAGCTGAAGCGGGCGCCGCTGCTCGTGTGCTGCTGCGACTGGCGCTGTGTGTAGGCCGGGCTCGCGAAGCGGTCCTTCCAGCCGAGCCGGTCCCAGTAGTCGACGTGGAAGGCCAGCGCCACGACGCCCGGATCGGCCTTCAGGTTCGACAACCAGCGGTCGGCCGGCGGGCATGAGTTGCAGCCCTCGGACGTGTAGAGCTCGACCACCGGCGTGATTGAAGCCGGGCTGCGGGCGCTGCAGGTGGGCGCCCCTTGTGCGCCCGCCGCCGCCACGGCGAGACCGGCCGCGAAGACCTTGAGAGAAAGACTTTCGTGCATGACATGCTCCTCGGCGACCCATCGATTTCATGTGTCGCACCCGCCGGCGATTTATTACGCCAGACCGCCATGCCACACTGCGCCCCGGTGCATTTTCTGGTGGCCGTGACGCCGACACCGAGGCGCATCTCTCGCCGCGTCTGCCGCCGCAACTTCCACTGCACCCGCCAGCCCACATCATGGCCCCAACGCCACCCTCACTGCCGCGCGTCATCGTCATCGGCGGCGGCCCGGCCGGCTTGATGGCCGCCGAGCGCCTGACGGCCGGCGGGGTGCAGGTCGATCTGTTCGACGCCATGCTCTCGGTCGGCCGCAAATTCCTGCTGGCCGGCAAGGGCGGCCTGAACCTGACGCACAGTGAGGCGCCAGAGGCCTTTGCGGCCCGCTACGGCGCGCGCCGCGAGCTGGTCGAGCCCTGGCTGCACACCTTCGGCCCGAACGCCCTGCGCGCCTGGGCGCAAGGCCTGGGCGTGAACACATTCGTTGGCAGCTCGGGGCGCGTCTTCCCGCACGACCTGAAAGCCGCGCCGCTGCTGCGCGCCTGGCTGCACCGGCTGCGCGCTTCGGGCGTGCGCTTTCACATGCGGCACCGCTGGGTGGGCTGGGAGGGTGGCGGTGACGGTGGCGGTGGCGGCGGAGCGGCTGCCGGCCAGCGGCTGCGCTTCATCGCACCCGCTGGCGAGCTGAGCCTCGATGCCGACGCGGTGGTGCTGGCGCTCGGTGGCGGCAGCTGGGCGCGCCTGGGTTCCGATGGCGCGTGGCTGCCGCTGCTGGCGCAACAGGGCATCGCGGTCGCGCCGCTGCGGCCTTCGAACTGCGGCTTCGACATCGGCCGCCTTGACGCCGACGGTCACTTGCGACCCGGCTGGACCGACCACTTCCGCAGCCGCTTTGCCGGCCATCCGCTGAAGAACGTCGCGCTGACCTTGCAGACTCCGGGCGGCCGCACGCTGACGCAAGCGGGCGAGTTCGTGGTCACCGAAAGCGGCGTCGAAGGCAGCCTGGTATATGCCCTCTCGGCCACGCTGCGCGACACCATTGCCACAGTCGGCCACGCCACCGTTTACATCGACCTGCAACCCGGCCGCAGCGCCGATTTCGTGCACGCCGAGGTGGCCCGTCCGCGTGGCTCGCGTTCGTTGGCCACGCACCTGAAGAGCCGCCTCGGCATCGACGGCGTGCGCGCCGCGTTGCTGCACGAATTGCTGCCGCGCGAAGTGCTCGCCGATGCGCCGCGGTTGGCGGCCGCCATCAAGGCCTTGGCGCTGACGCTGCTGGCGCCGCGCCCGATCGACGAGGCCATCAGCAGCGCCGGCGGAGTCTGCTTCGAAGCGATGGACCATCAACTGATGCTGCAAGCCCGACCCGGCGTGTTCTGCGCCGGCGAGATGCTCGACTGGGAGGCGCCGACCGGTGGCTACCTGCTGACCGCCTGTTTCGCCAGCGGCGTTACCGCCGCAAACGGCGTGCTTCAGCACGTCTCGAAGGGCCGTGCTGGCGCTGCCTGAGCGGCGCTCTGCCAGACACCTCCTACAGGTGGCGAGGCCGATGGGAGACGCGCAGTGGTGGGGTGTCTGACGCCCCGAAGTGGACCGACTGTCTACAGTGGCACCACTTTGTCTACGGCTTCGAGTCCGCCATGAACGCCACGTCCAATCTCGCAACC
This sequence comes from Rhizobacter sp., assembly GCA_025355745.1. GTDB lineage: Bacteria > Pseudomonadota > Gammaproteobacteria > Burkholderiales > Burkholderiaceae_C > LMDS01. The sequence goes on from JANXZA010000070.1 coordinate 19,719, forward strand.
GCCACCGCAACCGCCACCGCCGCTGCAACCACCACGTCGCACCGCCACCCGGTGCTTCGCGCCGGCAGCCGGTGTGCCATCAGCGCGCTTTTGAGTGTGTGCGCGGCCGCAGCCACGGCCGCCGCGGAGACCCCGGCCGCAGACGTCCAGTTGCGCTACCAGCAGGAACGCGCCCGGTGCCTGGATGGCAGCTCGAATCAGGACCGCGCCACCTGCCTGAAGGAAGCCGGCGCGGCCCGTGACGCGGCCCGCAAAGGCCGTCTGAACGACGGCGATGCGAAGTACCGCAGCAATGCCAGGGACCGGTGCAACGCGCTCACCGGCGATGAGGCGCGCGACTGCCTGGCGCGCATGAAGGGCAAGGGCGGTTCGAACTCCACCAGCACCACCAGCGGCAGCGCCCAGTCGGGCGGAATCCTGCGCGAGACGGTGACGCGCGAGACCAAGCCGGTTGAGGCTGCGCCTGCGCCGATGCAGGCGGCGCCGGCCGCATCGGCCAACTGATCGGCACGGGGCTGAACTGACCCGGACCGATCCCGCGCGATCCGGGGTCGGCGGCGCGGTGCCTGTGGCACACTGCGCCGCTTCGATTTCCAACCCGTCGCGGCGCCACGCTGCGGCCACTTCCCTTGGACAAGATCCTTCTGCAGATCGCCGCCGAACTGAGCGTTCGGCCGGCCCAGATCAGCGCCGCTGTCGGGCTGCTCGACGGTGGCGCTACCGTGCCCTTCATCGCCCGCTACCGCAAGGAAGCGACCGACAACCTCGACGACATCCAGCTGCGCGAACTCGAAGCGCGCCTGACCTATCTGCGCGAGCTGGAAGACCGGCGCGCTGCGGTGCTGAAGAGCATCGACGAGCAGGGCAAGTTGACGCCGCTGCTGCGTGAAGCCATTGCCGCCGCGCCGACCAAGCAGGAGCTGGAAGACCTGTACCTGCCGTTCAAGATCAAGCGCCGCACCAAGGCCATGATCGCGCGCGAAGCCGGCATCGAGCCGCTCGCGCAGGCGCTGTTCGCCGACCCCTCGCTCGTGCCGCTGACGCAAGCCGTAGCCTTCCTCAATGCCGAGGCCGGCTTCGCCGATGGGCACGCCGTGCTCGACGGTGTGCGCGACATCCTGGCCGAGCGCTGGGCCGAGGACGCGGGGCTGGTGCGCAGCCTGCGCGACTGGCTCTGGAGCGAGGCCTTGTTGCGCAGCAAGCTGCTGGACGGGCGCGATCCGAATCATGCTGACAGCGCCAAGTTTCGCGACTACTTCGACTACGCCGAACCGATCTGCAACGTGCCGTCGCACCGCGCGCTGGCGGTGTTTCGCGGCCGGGCGCTGGAGCTGCTCGATACCCGTCTGGTGATCGACGAAACGCTCGTCGCCGGCCAGCCTTCGATGGCCGAAGGGCGCATCGCACTGCACCTGGGCTGGAGCCACTCGAAGCGGCCCGCCGATGACCTGATCCGCAAATGCGTGGCCTGGGCCTGGAAGGTCAAGCTGAGCCTGAGCCTGGAGCGCGACCTGTTCGGCCGGCTGCGCGAAGATGCCGAGAAGGTGGCCATCAAGGTGTTCGCCGCGAACCTGCGCGACCTGCTACTCGCCGCACCGGCCGGCCCGCGCGTCGTGATGGGGCTGGACCCGGGCATACGCACCGGCTGCAAGGTGGCGGTGGTCGACGCCACCGGCAAGGTGCTGGCCACCCACACCGTGTATCCGCTGGAGCCGCGCAAGGACTGGGAGGGATCGCTGCACACGCTCGGCCTGCTGTGCGCCGCGCATGGCGTGAACCTGATCGCGATCGGCAACGGCACCGGCAGCCGCGAAACCGACAAGCTGGCGGCCGCGCTCATCAAGCGCATCCAGACCGCTGCGCCCGACACCGCGCTGCAGCGCGTCATCGTCAGCGAAGCCGGCGCCTCGGTGTATTCGGCCAGTGCGTACGCGAGCCAGGAACTGCCCGAGCTTGACGTCAGCCTGCGCGGCGCGGTCAGCATCGCGCGGCGCCTGCAAGACCCGCTGGCCGAACTCGTGAAGATCGACCCGAAGAGCATCGGCGTTGGCCAGTACCAGCACGACCTGAACCAGAGCGAGCTGGCGATGGGCTTGAACAGCGTCGTCGAAGACTGCGTGAACTCGGTCGGCGTGGACTTGAACACGGCATCGGTGCCGCTGCTGTCGCGCGTTTCTGGGCTGAATGGTGCGGTCGCGGCCGCCGTGGTGCGCTGGCGCGATGCGAACGGCGCGTTTCGCAGTCGCCGGCAGTTGCTCGATGTGAGCGGGCTGGGCGCGAAGACCTTCGAGCAGAGCGCCGGCTTCCTGCGAATTCAGGCTGGCGACAACCCGCTCGATGCCTCCGGCGTGCACCCGGAAACCTACCCGCTGGTCGAGCGCCTGCTGCTGGCCTTGCAGCGGCCGGCGGCCGAGGTGCTGGGCCGCAGCGAGGTGCTGCGCTCGCTGAAGCCCGAGGCCTTTGCCGACGCGCGCTTCGGCGTCATCACGGTCGGTGACGTGCTAGCGGAACTTGAAAAGCCCGGCCGAGATCCGCGCCCGGATTTCAAGGTCGCGCGCTTCAACGACGGCATCGAAGACATCAAGGACCTGCAACCCGGCATGCTGCTCGAAGGCACGGTCAGCAACGTGGCGCAGTTCGGTGCCTTTGTCGATCTTGGCGTGCACCAGGACGGGCTGATCCACGTCAGCCAGCTTGCCCACAAGTTTGTGAACGATGCGCGCGAAGTCGTCAAGACCGGTGACATCGTGAAGGTCAAGGTGCTCGAGGTCGACCTCGCGCGCAAGCGTATTTCGCTCACGTTGAAGCTCGATGCGAAGCCCGCGTCGCAGGCCGAGCGCGATGGCAATGCATACCGCGCGCCGGAACGCGAGCAGCGCGTGGTTCCCGGTCGGCGCAACGATGTGCCAGTGGCAACGGCCGGCGGCTCGGCCATGGCGGATGCATTCGCGCGCCTCCAAACGCGGCGCTGACGGGTTGGCCTGAACGGCTGGTGCTGCCGGGTCGCCGCCGTAGGCGCCGGCCTACGTCTTGTAACGCCGTTGGCCGATTTGTAGCCGTTGCTTGTGACCTGACCATCCCTCTCGCGTGCGCCGTTTCAAACGCGATGTGTGTGCAGGACGAAGATTTTTGCGTCGCCTTGCATCCAGCCGTGAATCCGGGGCGTACGCATCTTCAGACGTTTTTCCAGGTCATGGCCGGGGCAGGCGTCCAGACACTGTGAAACGCACCGGGCCCTTGCGGGGGCCCTTCCAACCAACACGTTCCAAGGACAAAGACATGAAATCCCATCGCAAGATTTCCACCCGGCTGGTGCCGCTGATGGCCGCCATCGGCGCGGTGTACGGCCTGGGCTCGTTGCCCGCCCTGGCCTCGAGCCACCGCGAAGCGCCGTCGATCACGACCTCGCCGAAGGTCGACGCCACCGACTTCTACATGTTCAACAGCTACGAGCCCGGCCGCACCGGCTTCGTCACGTTGATTGCCGATTACCTGCCGGACCAGAGTTCGTATGGTGGCCCAAATTACTTCAAGCTCGACCCGAACGCGCTCTACGAGATCCACGTCGACAACGTCGGTGATGCGAAAGAGCACATCACCTTCCAGTTCCGTTTCAAGAACGCACTGAAGGCCAAGACGTTGAAGATCGGCGACAAGGACGTGCAGATTCCGCTGACCCAATTCGGTGTGGTTGCCGACCCGGCCGCCGCCACGCTCAACGTCAACGAGACCTTCACCGTCGACATCGTTCGTGGCGATCGCCGCAGCGGCGCGCGCGCATCGGTGACCAACGCGGCCGGCGGCAGCGCGACCTTCAACAAGCCTTCCGACAACATCGGCACCAAGACGATTCCCGACTACGCCGGCTACGCGGCCAAGCACATCTACGCCGTCAACATCCCGGGTTGCGCCACTCCGGGCAAGGTTTTCGTCGGCCAGCGCAAGGATCCGTTTGCCGTCTTCCTCGGCGGGATCTTTGACCTGGTAAACGTTCCGGGCGTGGCTGATTTCACGCCCGCCGAAGCGTCCTTCCTGCTCAACCCGGCCAACAAGGATGCGGCCACCGATGCGTTGAAAGACAAGAACGTCACCAGCCTGGCGCTCGAAGTCCCGACTGCGTGCCTGTTGGCAGCCGGCTCGGCCGACACGGTGATCGGCGGATGGACCACCGCCAGCCTGCGCCAGGGCAGCCTGCTCAGCGCCGCGCCAAAGTCCGGTTACCAGACCACCGCCATTGCGGGTGGAGCCTGGACCCAGGTCTCGCGTCTGGGCATGCCGCTCGTCAACGAGGTGGTGATTGGTCTGGGCGACAAAGACAAGTTCAACGGCTCGAAGCCGAAGGACGACGCGCAGTTCGCCACCTACGTGACCAACCCGACGTTGCCGGCGCTGCTTGAGATCGCGCTCGGTTCGCCGAACGTGGCACCGACCAACTTCCCGCGCAATGACCTGGTCACGACCTTCCTGACGGGCATCAAGGGCGTGAACCAGCCGGCGAATGTGGTGGGCTCTGAAATGCTGCGCCTGAACACCGCCATCCCGGCGACGGCTTATGCAAACCAGAACCGTCTCGGGTTGCTCGGTGGTCTGCTCGGCCCCGCGCCGCAAGACCTGGCCGGTTACCCGAACGGCCGGCGTCCGAATGACGACGTTGTCGACATCTCGTTGATCGCGGTAATGGGTGGCCTGTGCGTGGCCAACGGCGACGCTGACACCTACAAGTTCGGCGCGGCTTGCAAGCCGTCGGCAGCGCCGCTGGGTGCCGCTGTGTTCGGCCTGCACGATGCTGTTGACCAAGCTGGCCCGAAGGTCCGTGCCGCAGGCCCGTTGCTGCCCGCCTTCCCGTACCTCGGCACCGCCTTGCCGGGCGCGTATTGATTCAGGAGTCTGTGATGAAAAAATCTTGGATCGTGTTGCTGATGGCCGTGGCAGCGTTGTCGGCATGCGGCGGGGGCGATGACGACGTGCCCGCGCCGCCGCCGGTGACCGAAGCGGTACCGGCGTCGGCCAGTGCGTCTGTGGGCGGCCTGATCGACTACCTGAAGGCGCTGGTGGTGGCTTCCGCCGACATGCTGGAGCCGGTCGACGTGAGTGCGGTGACGCCGCAGACGGACGACGCGGTCGAGCCCACCGCAGTCGACTGACGCCATGCTCGGGACCGCGCTTCGGCGCGGTCCGCATCGGAGTTCCACGCAGGCGGTAAGCTGTCGGCTTCCCGCCTGTTTTCATGCTCACCATGCAATTCATCTCGACCCGAATCGGCCTCGTCGGTGGGCTGGCCGCCATGCTGTTCGCGCTGTCGTTGCCGGCACGCGCCACGCCGATCGTGCCGACCCGCGACGACGAAGTGATCGAAGTGTTGCCGGCCGTGACCGGCAACCGCGCCGAAGAAAGGCGCTTGCGCAAGCAGCTGGCGCAGCGGCCGCGCGATCCGGCGCTGGCGCTCGACATGGCGAAGCGCTACCTTGATCAGGCGCACGAATCGGGCGACCCGCGATTCGCCGGCATGGCGATGTCGGCCATCGAAGGCTGGCCTGACGAAGCCAGCATGCCCGACGGCGTGTTGATGATGCGCGCCACTTTGCAGCAATACCTGCACGAGTTCGATGCTTCGGTGCGCAGCCTCAAAGCCCTGCTCGCGCGCCCGAGTGCGCAGCCCCGGCCGCAAGCCTGGCTGACGCTTGCGACTGTCAAGCGGGTGCAGGGCCGCTACGCCGATTCCGATGCCGCCTGCAAGCAGGTGGCCGCCAGCGGCGCCGCCCTTCACAGTGCCGCCTGCCTGGCCGAGAACGCGGCCTTGCGGGGTGATGTGGACGCGGCGCGGGTCACCTTCACCGGGCTGCTGAGCAATGCCCGCAACCCGGTCGCGACTCAGGCCTGGCTGACCACAAGCCTGGCCGAACTCGAGCAGCGCGCCGGCCACGCCGAAGCGGCCGACGCCGCCTTCCGTGCCGCCCTGAAGCTCGATGGCGATCCGTACGCCACGCTGTCGTACGCCGACTTCCTGATCGACCAGCAACGCCCCGCCGAGGCGCTTGCGTTGCTGCAGGGCCAGACCCGCAGCGATGCCGTGCTGCTGCGCCTGGCGATCGCCGGCGCGCAGGCGAAGAGTGCGTCGGCCGGCGCCGATGCGGCCGAGATGCGCGAGCGCATCGCCCTGGCCAATCAGCGTCCGGATGCAAAGCTGTTCCATGGCCGCGAGCAGGCCATGTTTGCGCTGCTGGTCGAGCGCCAGCCGGCGCGCGCGCTCGAACTGGCGCGTGGCAATGTGGTGGCGCAGCGCGAGCCGCTCGACCTGCTGGTGCTGGCGCAGGCGGCGCGCGCCAGTGGCCGGGCCGAGGCACTGGCCGAGGCGCGGCGCCTGGTCGCGCAGATGGGCCTGAGCGACCAGCGCACCCTGGCCTTGCTCGGCAGCGGCTGATTCGATGCCGATGCGTCCCCTGTTCAAGGCACTGGTCTGCGGGCTGCTGTTCGGTTGGCTGCAGTTCCTGGCCGGCGGCGCCGCGCTGGCCCACAAATCCAGCGACTCGTATCTGCAGATCGACGCCTCCGACAAGGGGCTGGCGGTGCGCTGGGACATCGCGCTGCGCGACCTCGACGCCGCACTCGATCTCGACGCCGACGAAGACGGCAAGCTGACCTGGGCCGAAGTGAAGGCCGCCTGGCCGCGCGTGCAGACCTATGCGATGGCGCGGCTGCAGATCGAAGGCTGCGCACTGCGCCCGGTGCGCCAGGCGCTCGAACGCCGCAACGACGGCGCGTATGCGGTGCTGTTCCTGAGCTCGGACTGCGTGCTGGCGAAGGCGCCGTCGATGGCCTACACGCTGCTGCGCGAGGTCGACCCGACGCACCGCGGCATCGCCAAGATTCAGCGCAGCGGCCAGCCGATGGTGCTGAGCCTGCTCGATCCGACGCGCCCGGCGGTGCTCGCGGCGGCATCGATTGCGACGCCGACAGCGAGCGCAGCAACAGCGATGCCCGATGCGACGCTGACCAGCGCATCGAACATCGCGGGCGCGGCGGCGCTGCCGGGTTCGAGTCCGATGCCAAGCGTGATATTGCCCGCAAGCGCCAGGCCGAGTGCAGCCGCCGAGCCGGCGTTGACCGGCGCCACCGGCTGGGGCTTTTTGCGCGAAGGCATCCGCCACATCCTGACCGGCTACGACCATGTGCTGTTCCTGCTGTGCCTGCTGCTGCCGTCGGTGATGCGGCGCACGCCCGAGGGCTGGCGGCCGGTGGACAAGCTCTCGCAGGCGGTGCTGCCGTTGGTGGGCATCGTCTCGGCGTTCACGGTCGCGCACTCGATCACCCTGGCGCTGGCCGCCACGAAAGTGGTGTCGCTGTCGCCCGCGTTCATCGAGCCGGCGATTGCGGTGACCATCATCCTGGCCGCGCTCGACAACGTCTGGCCGATCTTCCCGGTGCGCCGCGTCGTTGTGACCTTCTTCTTCGGCCTGATCCACGGCTTCGGTTTTGCCGGCGTGCTGGCCGAGCTGAACCTGCCGACCGCAGACTTCGCCTGGGCCTTGCTCGAGTTCAACGTCGGCCTGGAGCTGGGCCAGTTGCTGATCGTCGTCAGCGTCACTGCGGTGCTGTTCCTGTTGCGCCAGCGGCCGCACTACCGGGCATGGGTGATTCGCGGCGGCTCGTATGCGGCGATCGTGGTCGGCGTGCTGTGGCTGATCGAGCGCACGGCGAACGTGTCGATCATTCCGATGGGAAGCTAGAATCCGGGCTCCAACGAAAGAGGACGGGAAAAGCCATGAGGGTCATGACACCGCGAACTACCACCTTCTCGCTGAAGGTCTAGCCTGCCGCGCGTCTCGACCTGCTCTTCCCAACTTTTTCGTACAAGGCGCGGCTCAGTCCGCGCCTTTTGCATTCTGGAGTTTCCGATGATCTCGATTCAATTGCCCGACGGCTCGAAGCGCGACTACCCGGGTCCGGTGACGGTGGCCGAGGTGGCCGCGTCGATCGGCGCCGGTTTGGCGAAAGCCGCGCTCGCCGGTCGCGTGGGGCTGGGCGCCGACGCCCGCGTCGTCGACACCAGCTTCATGATCGACGCCGACACGCCATTGGCCATCATCACCGACAAGGACGCCGCCGGCCTCGATGTGATCCGCCACTCCACGGCGCACCTGCTCGCCTATGCGGTGAAGGAACTCTTCCCCGACGCGCAGGTGACGATCGGGCCGGTGATCGAGAACGGCTTCTTCTACGACTTCGCGTACCAGCGCCCGTTCACGCCCGAAGACCTGGTGGTGATCGAAGCCAAGATGGTCGAACTGGCAAAGATGGACGAACGCGTCGAGCGTCGCGTGCTGCCGCGCGACGCGGCGGTGGCGCACTTCAAGGCCATCGGCGAAGCCTACAAGGCCGAGATCATCGCCAGTATTCCGGCCGGTGAAGATGTGTCGCTGTACCGCGAAGGCGCGTTCGAAGACCTGTGCCGCGGCCCGCACGTGCCGAGCACCGGCAAGCTCAAGCACTTCAAGCTGATGAAGGTGGCCGGCGCCTACTGGCGCGGTGATCACCGCAACGAGATGTTGACCCGCATCTACGGCACGGCCTGGGCGACGAAAGAAGAGTTGCAGCAACACCTGCACATGCTGGAAGAAGCCGAGAAGCGCGACCACCGCAAGCTGGGCCGCGAACTCGACCTGTTCCACATCGACGAGTTCGCGCCCGGCCTGGTGTTCTGGCATCCGAAGGGCTGGGCCGTGTGGCAGCAGGTCGAGCAGTACATGCGGCAGGTCTACATCGACTGTGGCTACCAGGAAGTGAAGGGCCCGCAGATTCTTGACAAGAGCCTCTGGGAGAAGACCGGCCACTGGGAGAACTACCGCGACAACATGTTCACGACCGAATCGGAGAAGCGCGAGTACGCGTTGAAGCCGATGAACTGCCCGGGCCATGTGCTGATCTTCAAGTCGCAGATGCGCAGCTACCGCGAGCTGCCGCTGCGCTACGGCGAGTTCGGCCAGTGCCACCGCAACGAGCCCAGCGGTGCCATGCACGGCATCATGCGCGTGCGCGGCTTTACGCAGGACGACGGCCATGTGTTCTGCACCGAAGACCACATCCTCGAAGAGTGTGTGGCCTACACCGAGCAGTTGCGCAACGTCTACCGCGACTTCGGCTTCACCGACATCATCTACAAGGTTGCGACGCGCCCCGAACACCGGGTCGGCTCCGACGCGCTCTGGGACAAGGCCGAGTACGCGGTGATGGAGGCGATGCGGCGCTCAGGCTGTGAGTTCAGCGTGGCGCCCGGCGACGGCGCGTTTTACGGGCCGAAGATCGAGTACACGCTGAAGGATGCGCTGGGCCGGCAATGGCAATGCGGCACGATGCAGGTCGACTTCAACACCGCCGAGCGGCTCGGCGGCGAGTACGTGACCGAGACCAGCGGCCGTGCCCACCCGGTGATGCTGCACCGCGCGATCATCGGCAGCTTCGAGCGCTTCATCGGCATGCTGCTCGAACACCACGCCGGCGCGCTGCCCGCCTGGCTGGCACCGGTGCAGGTCAGCGTGCTCAACATCACCGATGGCCAGGCCGACTACGCCCGGGATGTCGTCAAAACGCTGCAAAAACAAGGACTTAGGGTGGTGTCTGATTTGCGCAACGAGAAAATAACCTATAAAATACGAGAGCATTCCTTGCAAAAAGTCCCGTACATCCTGGTCGTAGGCGACAAGGAGAAGGCAAACGGGGCTGTTGCGGTGCGCGCCCGGGGCAATCAAGACCTCGGTGCGATGCCACTGGCCGACTTCACACAGAAGATCGCCGCTGACATTGCCCAACGAGTCTGAAACTTTGCGACGCCGTCGAAAGACGGCGTCGCAATTTGATCGCCGGGGCGCGCGCATCGATCGTCTGGGTTCCGCTGCCTTGGAACCCGTTGAAAGGTTTGAACCATCGCTACTTTTGCTGACCGCCGGACTCCGAACGCAGAGCGCAAACACCGCTTGAACCGCGAGATCATGGCCCCTGAAGTCCGTTTGAACGGGCCCGAGAATGAGCCTCTCGGCATCGTGAGCATCACCGAGGCGTTGCGCCTTGCGGGTGAGGCCGACGTCGATCTGGTCGAGATCGTCGCGCAGGCCGACCCGCCGGTGTGCCGCCTGATGGACTACGGCAAGTTCAAGTACCAGGAGCAGAAGAAGGCGGCCGAGGCGAAGTCGAAACAGAAGGTCATCGAGATCAAGGAAGTCAAGTTCCGCCCGGGAACCGACGAAGGCGACTACATCATCAAGATGCGCAACCTGCGGCGCTTCATTGCCGAGGACGGCGACAAGGGCAAGGTCACGCTGCGCTACCGGGGCCGCGAGATCACCCACCAGGACATCGGAATGCGGCTGCTCGAGCGTATCCGTGACGAGTTGGCCGACGTGGCGGTGGTCGAGAACATGCCCAAACTCGAAGGGCGCCAGATGATCATGGTGCTGGGGCCGAAGAAGCGATCCTGAGGTCAGGAAGTTCAGTGAATTCAGTGCCACGGCGTTCATCGCCTCGGCGCTGTCAGAAGCGACTGCAGGCCTACAAGACGGCAAGACCTTTGCCGGCGCCTGCAGGAGCAATCAAGAAGGAGCAGAAATGCCCAAGATGAAGACCAAGAAGAGCGCCGCCAAGCGGTTTCGGGTTCGACCCGGCGGCACCGTGAAGCGGGGCCAGGCGTTCAAGCGCCACATCCTGACGAAGAAGACCACGAAGAACAAGCGCCACCTGCGTGGCACTGCGGCCGTGAACGAGACCAACATGGGGCACATCAAGCAGATGATGCCCTTCGCTGGCCTGTAACCCTTCCGAAGGAGAAATCACATGCCTCGCGTCAAACGTGGTGTCACAGCCCGCGCTCGTCACAAGAAAGTTCTCGCCCTTGCCAAGGGTTACCGCGGCCGCCGCAAGAACGTCTTCCGCATTGCCAAGCAAGCCGTCATGCGCGCCGGGCAATACGCCTACCGCGACCGCCGGACCAAGAAGCGGGTCTTCCGCCATCTGTGGATCGCCCGCATCAATGCCGGCAGCCGCAGCCATGGCGTGACCTACAGTAAGTTCATGGCCGGGCTGAAGAAGCTCTCGATCGAAATCGATCGCAAGGTTCTGTCCGACATGGCGATCCACGATCCGGCCGCGTTTGCCAGCATCGTCGACAAGGTGAAGGCCCAGCTCGCTTGACTGTCGTGACCCTGCACGGCGCTCATGCGCTGTGCAGCACGGCGAGCCCGGCCGGCGGCGACGCAGGGCCGGGCCAGCTTCCCAAGGCCGGCCCCGTGTGCGGCCTTTCTTGTTTTTGCAGCGAACCGATGAACGACCTGACCCCCCTGGTGCAAGACGCCCACGCCGATTTCGCGCAGGCCGCAACGCCCGCTGAGCTCGAGAACGCGAAGGCGCGCTACCTCGGCAAGGCTGGCCGCATCACCGAGCACTTGAAGGCCCTGGGCGCACTCGCGCCCGACGAGAAGAAAGCGCGCGGCGCGCTCATCAACGCGGCCAAGCAACAGGTCGAAGCAGCGCTGAACGCGCGTCGTGATGCCATGGCGCAGGCCGAGTTGCAGGCGCAACTGAAAGGCCAGTCGCTCGACGTGAGCCTGCCGGGGCGCCAGCGCGGCATGGGCAGCCTGCACCCGACCTCAAGGGCGCGCGAACGCATCGAGACGATCTTCGCGTCGATGGGTTTCGAGGTCGCGGATGGCCCCGAGATCGAGACCGACTGGTACAGCTTCACCGCCTTGAACAACCCGGAGAACCACCCGGCGCGCTCGATGCAAGACACTTTTTACGTTGACGTGAAAGACGCCAACGGCGCCTGGCTGAACCTGCGCCCGCACACCTCGCCGATGCAGATTCGCTACGCCCAGGCGCATGCGAAAAAGTACGCCGGCCAGGCCTCGATGCCCGACATCCGCGTCATCGCTCCCGGCCGCACCTACCGTGTCGACAGCGACGCCACGCACACGCCGATGTTCCACCAGGTCGAAGGCCTGTGGGTGGGCGAGAACGTGAGCTTCAAGGACCTGAAGTTCATGTACCTCGACTTCATCCAGGCGTTCTTCGAAACGAAGGATGTGAAGCTGCGCTTTCGGCCCAGCTACTTCCCGTTCACGGAACCGAGCGCCGAGATCGACATCAGGTTCGAGACCGGCCCGCTGCAAGGCCGGTGGCTGGAAGTCTCGGGTTCCGGCCAGGTGCATCCGCAGGTCATCCGCAACATGGGGCTCGACCCCGAGCGCCACATCGGTTTCGCCTTCGGCTCCGGCATCGACCGGCTGGCCATGCTGCGCTACGGCATGAACGACCTGCGCCCGCTGTTCGAAGGCGATCTGCGCCTGCTGAACCAGTTCATCTGAACGCCCGCCGATTTCCTGAAGAATTCACCCGATGCAATTCCCTGAGTCCTGGTTGCGCGAGTTCTGCAGCCCTCCGATCAGCTCCGAAGCGCTGGCCGAACTGCTCACCATGTCCGGCATGGAAGTCGAAGAGGCGCGGCCGGCCGCTCCGCCGTTCACGCGGGTCGTGGTGGCCGAGGTGCTGATGGTCGAGCGCCACCCGAACGCCGATCGGCTCAGCGTGTGCCGGGTGAATGTCGGCGGTGGCACCACGCTTGCCGTCGTCTGCGGCGCGCCGAATGTTCGTGCCGGCATCAAGGTGCCGTGCGCGCTGATCGGCGCCGAGCTGCCCGCAGCGGACGGCGGCGACGGCAAGCCGTTTCAGATCAAGCTCGGCATGCTGCGCGGCGTCGAGAGCCAGGGCATGCTCTGTTCGGCGCGCGAGCTGAAGCTCTCGGATGATCACGGCGGGCTGCTGATCCTGAGCGATGAGGCGCTGGTCGGCCAGGACATCCGCGAGCACCTTCAGCTCGACGACACGCTGCTCACGCTGAAGCTCACGCCGAATCTGGCGCATTGCCTGAGCGTCTACGGCGTGGCCCGCGAAGTCTCGGCATTGACCGGCTCGCCCCTGTCGCAGTCAGTGTTTCCGCCGGTGGCCGTGACGCATGCGCAAGTCTTGCCGGTCGCGGTCGAAGCGCCTGATCTGTGCGGGCGCTTCTCGGGTCGGGTCGTGCGCAATGTGAACCCGCAGGCGCGCACACCGGCCTGGATGGTGGACCGCCTGGCGCGCTGCGGCCAGCGCTCGGTGACGGCGCTGGTCGACATCTCGAACTACGTGATGTTTGAGTACGGCCGGCCCTCGCACATCTTCGATCTCGACAAGATCCACGGTGGCCTGGTGGTGCGCTGGGGCCGCGCCGGCGAACGCTTGCAGCTGCTGAACGGCAGCACGGTCGAGGTCGATTCAAACGTTGGCGTGATCGCCGACCATGAAGCGGTCGAGTCGCTCGCCGGCATCATGGGCGGCGACGCCACCGCGGTGTCGGATGCGACGAAGAACGTCTACGTCGAAGCCGCGTTCTGGTGGCCGCAAGCCGTGGCGGGGCGATCGCGGCGCTTCAATTTCACGACCGATGCCGGGCATCGTTTCGAGCGTGGCGTCGACCCGGCCACGACCGCCCCGCACCTCGAGCGCATCACTCAACTCATCATCGACATCTGCGGTGGCGAAGCCGGCCCCGTCGACGACCAGACGCTCAACCTGCAACAGCGCGAGCCGGTCGCACTGCGCGTCGCGCGCGCCGCCAAGGTCATCGGTATGCCGGTGACGCAGGCGCAGTGCGAGGGCGTGATGCAGCGCCTGGGCCTGCCGTTCACGAGTGAGCCGGGTCGCATCAGCGTCACGCCCCCCAGCTGGCGCTTCGACTTGCAGATCGAGGAAGACCTGATCGAAGAGGTGATCCGCGTCCTCGGCTATCACCTGCTGCCCGACACCCCGCCGATGGGCACGCTGACCGCGCATGTGCGCAGCGAGTCGCAGCGCAGCGACGACACGCTGCGTCATGCGATGGCCGGGCTCGGCTACCACGAGACGATCAACTTCAGCTTCGTCGAGGAACGCTGGGAACGCGAGCTGGCGGGCAATCCCGACCCGATCCGGCTCGTCAATCCGATGGCCAGCCAGCTGGCGGTAATGCGCTCGAGCCTGATCGCCGGGCTGGTCGGCGTGATGCGTTTCAACCTCGCGCGCAAGGCCTCGCGCGTGCGCGTGTTCGAGATCGGGCGCGCCTTCATGCGCGACGCCACCGCGGCCGACTCTCGGCTCGGCGTCGCCGGCGTGCGCCAGCCGCTGCGTCTGGCCGGGCTGGCCTGCGGCGCAGCCGACGAGCCGCAATGGGGCGAGGCCGATCGCAGCGTTGATTTCTTCGACATGAAGGGCGACATCGAAGCCTTGTTGGCACCGCGCATCGCGCACTTCATCGCCGCCGAGCACCCGGCGCTGCACCCCGGCCGCTGCGCGCGGATCGAACTCGATGGTGTGTCCATCGGCTTTGTCGGCGAACTGCATCCGCAGTGGCGCCAGTCGTACGAACTGCCGACGGCGCCGGTGGTGTTCGAACTCGACATTGCCGCGTTGACGCCGCGCGAGGTGCCGGCCTTCATGCCGGTGCCGAGGCATCAATCGGTGTGGCGCGACATCTCGGTGATGGCCGCCGACGCCGTGACGCACGACACCTTGATGCAGACGATTCGCCAGGCCGGCGGCGCGTTGATTCGCTCGGCGCGCCTGTTCGACATCTATCGCCCCACCGCGACCGGTGGCGAGGCGAAGGCCGGCGAACGCAGCCTCAGCGTTCGGCTCGAACTCCTCGACGCCGACGCCGACGCGAGCTTCACCGATGATCGCATCGACGCGGTCGTGGCCGATGTACTGGCCGCATTGAGCGCTCGCCTGGGCGTGCGCTTGCGCGCTTGATCGAAAGCCCGAATGAGCACCCGCAACGCCGCCGACAACCCCGCCGCCGACCTCGATTCGGCGCATCGGCTCGTCGCCCTGCCGACCCTGGAAACGCCGACGTTGACGAAGGCCGAACTGGCCGAATTGCTGTTCGAGCGGCTCGGCCTGAACAAGCGCGAATCGAAAGACATGGTCGAGGCGTTCTTCGACCTGATTCATGCCACGCTGGTCTCGGGCGACGATGTGAAGATGTCCGGCTTCGGCAACTTCAACATCCGCCGCAAGGCACCCCGGCCAGGCCGCAACCCGCGCACCGGCGAGGCAATCCCGATCAAGGCGAGAAACGTCGTCACTTTTCACGCCAGTCACAAACTCAAAGGCATCGTGCAAGGCGACATACCTCTCGAAGAGGAGTTCGAGTAGAGTCTTAGCTTCCTAGCCCGAGGCCGTTGATTTTCATGGAGAAAGCGCTTCCACCGATCCCCGCCAAGCGCTACTTCACGATCGGTGAGGTGAGTGAGTTGTGCGGCGTGAAACCTTACGTGCTGCGCTACTGGGAACAGGAGTTCACCCAGCTCAAGCCGATGAAACGGCGCGGCAATCGGCGTTACTACCAGCACCATGAAGTGCTGCTTATCCGGCGGATTCGCGAGCTGCTGTACGAGCAGGGCTTCACGATCAGCGGGGCGCGCAATCGGCTCACCGACGCAGCCCACCTTCGCGCTCATGCACTGGCCGCCAGCGAGGCGATCAAGTTTGAATTGCCTGCCGATGCGAACGAGGCGCCCGGCGATGAACTGACGGCCAACTCCGAACCACAGGAGCTGCCGACACCTGATGTCACGGCCCACTCCCTGTCGATGCCGCAGATGCGCCAGGAGTTGTTGTCGATCCGCGGCCTGCTGTCGGTCTGACGCGGCAGTCCAAGACTCTATAATCGTGCTCATCGGGGCGTAGCGCAGCCAGGTAGCGCACTTGCATGGGGTGCAAGGGGTCGTGAGTTCGAATCCCACCGTCCCGACCAACGCAAACAACGGGTTAGCTTCCGCAAGGGGCTGACCCGCTTTCATTTGGCCCGGTGCAATTGAATGCAAACATGAGCCCCTGGCGCCTCTCGGTCGCGCCGATGATGGACTGGACTGACCCGCATTGCCGTTTCTTCCATCGTCTGCTGACGCGCCGCACGCGGCTCTATACCGAGATGGTGACGACCGGCGCACTGCTGCATGGCGACCTGCCGCGCCACCTCGACTTCAATCCCGAAGAGCACCCCGTCGCGTTGCAACTCGGCGGCAGTGAGCCGGCCGATCTGGCCGCTTGCGCGCGCCTGGCGCAGCGCTGGGGCTATGACGAGGTGAACCTGAACTGCGGTTGCCCGAGCGAGCGGGTGCAGCGCGGCGCGTTCGGTGCCTGCCTGATGGCCGAGCCGCAGCTCGTGGCCGATGGCGTCAAGGCGATGCGCGATGCGGCCGGTTTGCCGGTGACGGTGAAGCACCGCATCGGCGTCGACCGCACCGAGAGCTACGCCTTCGTGCGCGACTTCGTCGGCACCGTCGCGCAGGCCGGCTGCGAGGTCTTCATCGTGCATGCGCGCAACGCCTGGCTGAAAGGCATCAGCCCGAAGGAAAACCGCGAGTTGCCGCCGTTGCGCCATGAGTTCGTGCACCAGCTCAAGCGCGACTTCCCGGCCTTGACGATCGTGCTCAACGGCGGCCTGAAGACGAACCCGCAGATCGACGAACAGCTGGCCTTCGTCGACGGCGTGATGCTGGGGCGCGAGGCTTATCACCGCCCGTGGCTGATGACCGACTGGGACGCGCGCTACTTCGGTGAGGCCGAGGCGCCGCACGCCGAGACGTTGGATCGCGACGCGGTCGAGGCGGCGATGGTCGAGTACATGCACGGCGTGGTCGCGCGCGGCGAACCGTGGTCGCATGTGTCGCGCCACATGCTGGGCCTGCGCAACGGGCTGGCCGGGGCGCGGCACTGGCGCCAGGTGTGGTCGGATCACCGCTTGAAACACGAATCGCCGGCGCTCGTGAGCAAGCGTGCGCGCGAAAGTGCGGCTGCGTTCGCCTGAGCGGCGTTCTTCAGTTCCGCGCCGCCCGCGCCGCTCGCGTCGATCGCACCGGCCACGTCGCCAGCACCACGCCGGCCAGCGCGAGCCCAAAGGCGCCGGCCTGGGCAAGGCTAACGTGCTCGTTGAGCACCACCACGCCGACCAGCGCCGCGCTGACCGGCAACAACACCGTGAACACGCCCGCCGACGAGGCCGGCACCTGCTTCAGCCCCGTCATCCACAGCCAGACGGTGGCCACGCTGGCGGCGATCGAATAGAACCCGAGCAGCCACCACGATGCAGGTGCCACCGCAGCGAAGTCGAAACGCAGCGCCTGCCAGACGCCGAACGGCGTGACCAGCGCCAGCCCCCACAGGTTGATCAGCGCGCTGATGCGCTTCGGGCTGACGTTGCCGATCAGCTTCTTTCCCATCACGACATAGCTCGCTTCGCAGAGCACCGCGCCGACCAGAAGCAGGCTGCCGAGCAGCGAACCGGGCTGCGCCGAATCGCTGTGCTTCGTCAGCGCGACCAGCGCAATGCCGCCGACGGCGCAAGCGATGCCGGCGGCCACGCGCGGTGCGATGCGTTCGCCGAGGAAGGCGCGCGACATCAATGCCACCGCCGCCGGGATGCCGGCCAAGATCACGCCGGCCGTGAGGGCGGTGCTCAGCGACACGCCGAACAGCATGCAGATCGAGAACAGGAAGTTGCCGAAGAACGATTCGAGGAACAGCAGGCTGCGGTCGTGCGCGCTGAGCGGCGCCTCATCCGCACCGCGCCGCACCCAGCCTGCCATCGCAACGGCCGCGATGCCGAAGCGCAGCCAGGCCAGCAGGAAGACCGGGAACACCAGCACCAGCACTTTCGACAAGCCGACGTAGCTGCCCACCAGCGCCATGCTGGCGGCCAGGCACAGGTAGGAGAGTGACATCGGCCGACGCGGCATCAGGGCTTTCTCCCTCGCCCCCTGGCGGGAGAGGGTGGGGGTGAGGGCGAGCCACTCAAAGCGATGCCTTAGCCGCGCGCGGCAGCCATCTCGGCCGTGCGGATGCGCGCATTGCGCGCGATCACGAAGCTCGCCACCACCACCCCGATTGCCACCACCGCGATGATCAGGGTGGCGACCGCATTCACGCCCGGGTTCAGCCCCAGGCGCGCGCGCGAGAAGATCACCAGCGGCAAGGTCGTCGCGCCCGGCCCGGACAGGAACGCCGACAGCACCACATCGTCGAGCGACAAGGTAAACGTGAGCAGCCAGGCCGACACCAGCGCCTGGCCGATCATCGGCAAGGTGACGAGCGCGAACACTTGCCACGGCCGCGCGCCCAGGTCCATCGCGGCTTCTTCGAGTTGCGGGTTCAGGTCGCGCAGCCGGGCCTGCACGACGACGGTGGCGTAGGCCATGCCGAGCAGCAAGTGGCCGAGCCAGATGGTCATCAGACCGCGCTCGGGAAAGCCGCTGCCGAAGGCCGCTTGCGTGGCGCGCTGCACTGCCACCAGCATCAGCAGCAGGGACAGGCCGACGATGACCTCGGGCATCACCAGCGGCGCGCTGACCATGCCGGCGAAGAGCGTGCGGCCGGTGAAGCGGCGGTAGCGCACCAGTGCGAAGGCGGCCAGCGTGCCGAGCACCACCGACGCGCCGGCGGTGGCGAACGCGATCTTCAGCGACAGCCACAGGCCGTTCAACAATTCGGTATCCGTGCTGAGCGCGCGGTACCACTTCAAGGTTGCGCCGCGCCACACATTGGGCACCGGCGAATCGTTGAACGAGTAGAGGACGAGTGCGACGATGGGCAGGTACAGGAACAAGAAACCCAGCGCCAGCCAGCCGCGCCCGAACCACCGGTTTGCGCTCGCCGCGTTCATCGCCCGACCTCGGCGCCTTCGACCTGGTACTTGTTGAAGACGGCCAGCGGCACGATGATCAACAGCACCATGACAACCGCCACGCTGGCAGCCATCGGCCAGTCGTTGTTGCTGAAGAACTCGTCCCACAAGGTGCGGCCGATCATCTGTGTCTGCGGGCCGCCGAGGAGTTCGGGCACCACGTATTCGCCGACGCAGGGAATGAACACCAGCATCGACCCTGCGACGATGCCGGCGCGCGACAGCGGCACGGTGACCTTCCAGAACGCCACCCAGGCCGAGGCGCCCAGGTCGCTCGCCGCTTCCAGAAGCCGCAGGTCCATCTTCGCCAAATTTGCGTACAGCGGCAGGATCATGAACGGCAGGTAGGTGTAGGTCATGCCGAGCACGAGCGAGAACGGGGTGTTCATCAACTGGCCCTGCGCCGGGATCAGGTCGAGGGCGACGAGCAGCCGGTCGAGGCCGGTGGCGCCGATGAGGTCAGCCACCCAGCCGTGCTCGGCGAGCAGGCCTTTCCAGGCGTAGACGCGCAGCAGGAACGAGGTCCAGAACGGCAGCATCACGAGCATCAGCAAGGCCGGCTGCACGCTGGCCCGGGCGCGCGCCATGAAGTAGGCGAACGGGTAGCCGATGGCAAGGCACAGCACGGTCGTGACGGCGGCGTACTTCAGGCTCGCCAGGTAGGTCAGCAGGTACAGATCGTCGTGCAGCAGCAGCGCGTAGTTGCTGAACTTCAGCGTTAATTTCGGGATTCCGTCGGTGAAGGTCAGCAGGTCTTTCACGGCCACCGTGTCCATCTCCGACAGGCTGATCTTCATGACGATCAGGAACGGCAGCAGGAACGACAGCAGCAGCCACCCGAACGGGACGGCGATGACGGCGAGGCGGCCGCTGCCGCGGGCCGTTCGTATCGACCTGCGCATCGTCATTCGCCGAGCACGATCTGGGCCGTGGACGACCAGCTCGCCCAGGCTTCGTCGCCCCGGGTGAGGGCTTGCGCGCCCTGCGGTTCGGTGTTGCCGGCACTGACCTTCAGCACGAAGCCGCTGCCCAGCTGCAGGTGGAAGACGGTGAAGCTGCCGAAGTACGCCATGTCCTTAACGGTGCCGCGAACGCGGTTGACGTTGGGTTGTGTGTGCGTGTGCGGATCGAGCGGCGGCGCGGCATCGCGAGAGATCTGGATCTTCTCCGGCCGCAGTGCCACCGTCACCGCCATGCCGTCGGAGCCGACGACGCCTCGTTCGACCCGGTGGATGCAGTCTGCGCACTCGATCACCGCGTGATCCACCGCGTTCTCGATCAACGTGCCGTGCATCAAATTCACATTCCCGATGAAGTCGGCGACGAAGCGCGAGTTCGGTGCTTCGTACACCTCGCCCGGCGCGCCGATCTGCAGGAAGCGGCCCTCGCTCATCACCGCGATGCGGGTGGCCATCGTCATCGCCTCTTCCTGGTCGTGCGTGACCATGACGCAGGTCACGCCGACCTCGTCGATGATGTTGGCGAGTTCGATCTGCGTCTGCTCGCGCAGCTTCTTGTCGAGCGCACCGAGCGGCTCGTCGAGCAGCAGCAATTGCGGTTTCTTCGCCAGGCTGCGCGCCAGCGCGACGCGCTGCTGCTGGCCGCCCGACAGCTGGTGCGGCTTGCGGCTTGCGAACTTCGTCAGTTGCACCAGTTTGAGCATGGCCGCGACCCGCTCGGCGACCTGCGCGCGCGGCATGGCGCTGCGGCGCAGGCCGAAGGCAATGTTGTCCCAGGCCGTCAGGTGTGGGAACAGCGCGTAGCTCTGGAACATCATGTTCAGCGGCCGCTCGTAAGGCGGCAAGCCGGCCAGGTCGCGCCCCGCCAGCGTGATCGAACCGGAGGTCGGCGTCTCGAAGCCGGCGAGCATGCGCAGCAGCGTTGTCTTGCCGCAGCCCGAGGGCCCGAGCAGCGCGAAGATCTCGCCCTTCGCGATGTCGACGCTGACGTCGTCGACCGCAAGCTGGCCGTTGAAGCGCTTGACGACGTTGCGGATCTGCAGGAACTGCGATGCGAGCTCGGGGCTGTCGGGCGGGCTCATTCGGGGCAGGCGAGGGCGGCAAAAAACACAGTCGCGAATGCTACCGGCAAAGCGCCGGGCGAAGCGCGAACGTGATGCGCCAAGACAGGGCCCGCAGGGGGCCTCAGACCCAGCCGTGGCGTGCGGCGTCCGCGAGCGTCAGATCCAGGCAGGTGTGGATCAACGCCATCATTTCGTCGATCTGCGCGCGCGTGATCACCAGGGGCGGCGCGATGATCATGCGGTCGCCGACGGCCCGCATGATCAGGCCGTTCGCAAAGCAATGGCCGCGGCACAGCATGCCGACTTCCAGGTCGGCGGCGAAGGCTTTGGCGCTGGGCTTGTCCTGCACCAGTTGCACCGCGCCCATCAGGCCGCAGGTTTGGACTTCGCCGACCAGCGCGTGCCCGGCCAGCGCGGCGAACTGCTCGGCCAGGTAGGGGCCGAGATCGTCGTGCACCCGTTCCACCAGCCCCTCGCGCTGGATCAGCCGGATGTTCGCCAGCGCCACCGCACACGCCACCGGGTGGCCCGAGTAGGTGTAGCCGTGGTTGAACTCGCCGCCCTGGTCGATCAGCACCCTGGCGATACGCTCGCCCACCATCACGCCGCCGAGCGGGATGTAGCCAGAGGTCACGCCCTTCGCGAAGGTCATCAGGTCGGGGCGAAAACCGAAGCGCTCGCAGCCGAACCAGTGGCCGGTGCGGCCGAAGCCGCAGATCACTTCGTCGGAGACGAGCAGCACGCCGTACTGGTCGCAGATGCGCTGGATCTCGGGCCAGTAGGTCTCGGGCGGAACGATCACGCCGCCTGCGCCCTGCACCGGCTCGCCGATGAAGGCGGCGACCTTGTCGGCGCCGATCTCGATGATATTTGCTTCGAGCCAGCTGGCCGCCTTGATCCCGAAGTCATCACGGCTCGTGCCTTGCCCCAGCTCGAACCAGAACGGTTGCTCGATGTGCACGATGCCCGGAATCGGCAGCCCGCCTTGCGCGTGCATGCCGCGCATGCCACCGAGCGAGGCGCCGGCCATCGTCGAGCCGTGATAGGCGTTGTTGCGGCTGATGATGACGGTGCGCTCGGGCTGGCCCAGCACGTCCCAGTAGCGGCGAACCATGCGCACCACGGTGTCATTGCCTTCCGAGCCCGAGCCCGAGAAGAACACATGTTTGAACTGCGTCGGCGAGACTTCAGCGAGCAGTTCGGCCAGCTCGATCGCGGGCTTGTTCGCAGTCTGGAAGAAGCTGTTGTAGAACGGCAGCTCGGTCATCTGCTTCGTCGCCGCATCGATCAAGGCCTGCTGGCCGTAGCCCACGTTCACGCACCACAGGCCGGACATCGCATCGAGAATTTTGTGGCCCTCGCTGTCCCACAGGTAGATGTTGTCGGCGCGCTCGATGATGCGCGAGCCCTTGTTCGCGAGCGACTTGAAGTCGGTAAACGGGTGCAGGTAGTGGGCGGCGTCGGCGGCCTGCCATTGCTGGGTTGTGCGAACGATGGGATGTTGGTTCATGGGTCAGTAACGTAGAAGCTCAATTCAATGCGGCCACGAAGTCCACCAAGGTTCGCAAAGGTCACAAAGAACAAGTTGGCTTCTTGGCGTCCTTGGTGGACCTTGGTGTACTTCGTGGCCGTCTTTCGATCTCACACGTGCAGCAGCAGGTGCTCCCGCTCCCACGGCGAGATGACTTTCATGAACTCGTCATGCTCGATTTCCTTGACCTCGGAATACACCGTGATGAAGTCCTTGCCGAGCACGTCGTGCAGCTCCTTCTCGTCGGCGAGCCAGCCAAGCGCTTCGCTCAATGAGCGCGGCAACTGGTACTCCGACAGGTAGGCGTCGCCCTTGCACTCGGGCGCGGGCTCGATGCGGTTTTTCATGCCGAGGTAGCCGCAGGCGAGAGTTGCGGCGAGCGCCACATACGGGTTCGCATCAGCGCCGATCACGCGGTTCTCGATGCGCCGTGCCGCCGGCGTGGCCACCGGCGAGCGGATGCCCACGGTGCGGTTGTCGCTGCCCCACTGGATGTTGATCGGCGCGGCGGTGGAGCGCGCCAGGCGCCGGTATGAATTGACGTAGGGCGCGAACAGCGCCATTGCCGCCGGCGTGTACTTCTGCAGGCCACCGATGTACCAGAAGAACTCCTGGCTCGGCGAGCCGTCGGCGTTGCTGAAGATGTTCAGGCCCGTCGCCTTGCTCAGGATGCTCTGGTGCACATGCATCGCGCTGCCGGGCTCGTTGGCCATCGGCTTGGCCATAAAGGTGGCATACATTTCGTGGCGCAGCGCAGCCTCGCGGATCGTGCGCTTGAAGAAGAACACTTCGTCGGCCAGGCCGAGCGGGTGGTCGTGGAAAAAGTTGATCTCCATCTGGCCGGCGCCAACCTCGTGGATCAAGGTGTCGACGTTCAACTCCATCTTTGCGCAGTAGGCGTAGATGTCTTCGAACAGCGGGTCGAACTCATTCACCGCGTCGATCGAGTAAGCCTGGCGCGAGGTCTCGGCCCGGCCGCTGCGGCCACGCGGTGGGCGCAAGGGTGTGTTCGGATCGGAATTGCGTTCGATCAGGTAGAACTCGAGCTCGGGCGCGACCACCGGCATCCAGCCTTCGGCGTCATAGAGGTCGCAGATGCGGCGCAGCACCGAGCGCGGTGCGTAGCTGATCATCTTGCCGTCGCGGTCGAAGCAGTCGTGGATCACCTGCGCGGTCGGGTCGCTGGCCCAGGGCACGATGCGCACCGTGCTCGGGTCGGGCCGCAGGTGCATGTCGCGGTCGGTCGGATGGATCACGTCGTAGTACGGGCCATCGGCCGGGAAGTTGCCGGTCACGCCGATGCCCACCACCGCTTCGGGCAGCCGCATGCCGCGGTCTTCGGTGAACTTCTCGCGCGGCAGGATCTTGCCGCGCGCCACGCCGGTGAGGTCGGGCACCAGGCACTCGATCTCGGTGACGTGATGTTCGTTGAACCAGTTTTCGAGGTCGGCGAAGGTGAAGTTGCTTTTGTCGACCATGGGTCACCGGCGTTGTGGATCGGATGCGCGGCGCTGCTCGCGAAAAGCTGCGCACGCCTGGCCGAACGACGCGAACAAGCGCATCGATGTCGGGTTGCTTGCGGCCTGCCATTCGGGGTGCCATTGCACGCTCAGGTTGAAGCCCGGCGCAGGGCTCACCGTGAAGGCCTCGACCAAGCCGTCGGGCGCGACGGCTTCGACGCGCAAGCCCGGAGCGAGCCGGTTCACGCCCTGGCCGTGCAGGGAGTTCACGCGGATGCATGGCATGCCTGGCAAGCCGGCGAGCACGTTCGCCAGAAAGCCACCGGGAACCACGTTCACGTCATGGGCCGGGCCGTATTGAACGGCCAGCGAGTCGGTGGCCACGTCGCGGTGGTCCGTCTTCCCGGCCACTTCCTGAACCGCCTGATGCAGCGAGCCACCGAGCGCGACGTTGACTTCCTGAAAGCCGCGGCAGATCGCCAGCAGCGGGATGCCGCGGGCCAGCACGCGAGGGATCAACGGCAAGGTCCAGGCGTCGCGCGCCGCATC
>JANXZA010000086.1 GCA_025355745.1 Rhizobacter sp.
CTTGAAGGGCTCGACATCGGCGGCGCCAGCCGGCTCCGCAGCCACTTTGCGGCGCGCGGTTTCAAGGTCGCCGGCTTCGGTGATGACGAGTGCATCGCTGAAGCTTTCGCGCACCACCCGCGTCAGGAAACTGCGCGCAACAGGGTTGTCCTCGACGATGAGTACCTTGACTGCCATTCTCCAGCGACCTCGGCTTGAATTGTTCGGCACATGGTAGCGCAATCGGCTTGCGGCACGGCCGAGAGAGCGGCCGAGAGAGCGGCCGAGGGAGCGACCGAGAGAGCGACCGACAGAGCGACCGACAGAGCGACCGACAGAGCGGCCCCCGCAGCCTGCCGACTAGGCGTTGACCATCACCAGCTTGCCCTGAACCTGGCGAGTTCCCATGCGCGCGAAGGCTTGCGGCAATTCCTGCATCGGCAGGCGCTGGTCGATCACCGGCTTGACCTTGCCGGCGGCGTACCACTGCGCCAGCTCGGCCAGCATGCGGGCGTTGGCCTGCGGCTCGCGGCGTGCGAACTCGCCCCAGAACACGCCGACGATGGACGCGCCCTTCAGCAGCGCCAGGTTCCACGGCAGGGCCGGGATGCCGCCCTGCGCGAAGCCGACGACGAGGTAGCGGCCGCGCCACGCAATCGAGCGGAACACCGGCTCGGCCAGGTCGCCGCCGACCGGGTCGTAGACCACGTCCGGGCCCTTGCCGCCGGTGAGCGCCTTGATCTCGTCGCGCAGGTTTGCGGTGCTGTAGTTGATGGTCGCATCGGCCCCGAGTTGCTTGCACAGCGCGCACTTCGCATCGCTCGACGCCGCGGCGATGACGCGCGCGCCCACCGCCTTGGCGATCTGGATCGCGGCCGTGCCCACGCCGCCGGCCGCGCCCAGCACCAGCACGGTCTCGCCGGCCTTCAGCGCGGCGCGGTCGAGCAGCGCGTGGTGCGAGGTGGCATAGGTGAGGACGAAGGCCGCCGCATCGTCGAACGCGAAGCCGGCCGGCAGCGGCAGCGCCAGCGCGGCCTTGACGATCGCATGCGTGCCGAAGCCGCCGGTGCCGCCAAATGCCGCGACCGCGTCGCCGACCTTCAGGTGCTTCACGTCGGCGCCGACGGCCTCGACCACGCCGGCGTATTCGGAACCCGGCACGAAGGGCAGGGCGGGCTTCATCTGGTACTTGTTCTGCACGATCAGCAGGTCGGGGAAGTTCAGGCTCGCGGCGCGGATCGCCACCCGCACCTCATCGGCCTGCGGCTCGGGTGTGGGCAGCTCCTTCCACGTCAGGGCCTCGACGCCGATCGGATTTTCGCAAAGCCAGGCATGCATGGGGTGTCTCCGGAAGAAGTGGGTGGCGGGCGATGATAGGCACCCGTGCCGTTGCCTTGCGTCACCGACGTGACGAGTCAATACAATCGATTCATGCGAATCCTGATTGCCAACGACGACGGTTACCTCGCCCCTGGACTGGCGGCGCTCGTGAAGGCCTGCGAGGGCCTCGGCGAGCTCGACATCGTGGCGCCCGAGCAGAACGCCAGCGGCACCTCGAACTCGCTCACCCTCGGCCGGCCGCTGAGCGTGCACACCGCGAGCAACGGCTTCCTGTACGTGAACGGCACGCCCTCTGACTGCGTGCACCTGGCGCTCACGGGCGTGCTGCCGCAGCGGCCCGACCTGGTCGTCTCGGGCATCAACAACGGCGCCAACATGGGCGACGACACCTTGTACTCGGGCACCGTGGCCGCCGCGATGGAAGGCTTTCTGTTTGGCATCCCGGCGATCGCGTTCTCGCAGGTCAACAAGGGCTGGGGCGACCTCGACGCAGCGGCACGCGTGGCGCGCCAGGTCATCGAGCAGGTGCTGCGCACGCCGCCGGCACGCACGCCGTGGCTGCTGAACGTGAACATCCCGAACCGGCCCGATGCCGATGCGCTGCCGCGCGTCGTG
This sequence comes from Rhizobacter sp., assembly GCA_025355745.1. GTDB lineage: Bacteria > Pseudomonadota > Gammaproteobacteria > Burkholderiales > Burkholderiaceae_C > LMDS01. The sequence continues at coordinate 1,936 of JANXZA010000086.1, forward strand.
ACACGGCTCGGCCGGCGCCACGCCAGCGAGCCGCTGATCCGCCAGACCAGCCCGCGCGGCGAGACCATGTTCTGGATCGGCCCGGCCGGTGATGCCCGCGAAGCCGGCCCCGGCACCGACTTTCATGCCACCGCGAACGGCCAGGTGTCGATCACGCCGCTGCAGGTCGACTTGACTGACCACGCCGCGCTGCCCGAGTGGTCGGCCTGGCTGGGGCTGGGGTTCCGGCGGGGCGCGGCGTGAGCTCGCCACCGGCGCGAAGCCCGAAATTTCCGTTGCGGCTCGACGCCTTCGCCGCGCCATCGCGGCCGCTGCAACTGCCGCAGTCTCTGCAGTCGCCGCCCAACCTGCAGCGCCCGCAGCGTTCAGCGCGCAGTGCCGGGCTCGGCATGGACTCGGACGATGTACGCAAGCGCATGGTCCAGCGGCTGCGCGCCATTGGTGTCGTCAATGAAGCCGTGCTGACGGCGCTGGCACGTGTGCCGCGCCACCACTTCGTCGACACCGCATTGGTGACCCAGGCCTACGAAGACACGAGCCTGCCGATCGGCCATGGCCAGACGATCTCGAAGCCGTCGGTGGTGGCGCGCATGGTTGAGCTGCTGTTCGGCGGCGTCAACGCGGGCCGCAGCGGCCACCTCGGTCGGGTGCTCGAAGTCGGCACCGGCTGTGGTTATCAGGCCGCCGTGCTGGCCGCACTGGGGCAGCAGGTGGTGTCGGTCGAACGCCTCAAGCCGCTGCACGACAAGGCCCGCGAACTGCTCGCCCAACTGCGGCCGGCGCACCTGCGGCTGGTGTATGGTGACGGCATGCTCGGGCACCCGCCGAACGCGCCCTACGACAGCATCATCGCGGCCGCTGGCGGCGATGCCTTGCCACCGCCCTGGCTCGAGCAGCTTGCGGTCGGCGGGCGGCTGGTGTCGCCGGTGCGGCGGGCCGGCACCTCGCAGCAGGTGCTGGTGGTGGTGGACCGCACCGAACATGGCTGTCAGCACAGCGCGTTCGAGGTGGTCAATTTCGTCCCCTTACGATCTGGATTGGGTGCATGACCTTGATGAATGAACAGCGCGTCGGAATGACCATGAACCTTGTGCGCCGCAGCACCCCGAGTGCCGCGCACCGTGCCGTGATGGCGCGTGCGCTGGTGCCGGCGGTGCTGGCCGTGCTGGCGCTGGTGCAGACAGCTTGCACCACGACGCCGAACCGGGCGCCGGTGGAAGACCGAGGTGCAACGGCCAAGCCGGTTGCGCCGAGCGCAGCGCCCGCTGCCTCAGCCTCGGCCCCGGTCGACGTGGCCAAGCCCCTGCCAGGCGCCGAGAACAGCGGCAAGCCCGGCTACTACACGGTGAAACCCGGCGACACGCTGATCCGCATCGGCCTGGAGAACGGCCAGAACTGGAAAGACATCGTCAAGTGGAACGGTCTTGAGAACCCGAACCTGATCGAGGTCGGTCAGGTGTTGCGGGTGCTGGCGCCGGGGGTCGATCCGAACGCGGCGGCGACACGGCCGGTGGCCAACGCGCGGGTCGAGACCCGGCCGCTGGACGCGAAGGGCGTGCCGCCCGCGAATGGGGCTTCGGCCGCGGCGCCGACTGCCGGAACGACGTCCCCGGCCGCCGCCGCGGCAACACCGGCCGCAGCTCCGGCCGCGGCACCCACAGCGGCACCGACAGCGCGCGAAGGTGACGAAGACGTGAACTGGGCCTGGCCTTCCGCCGGTGCAGTCGTTATGCCCTTCGACGAAGGCAAGGTGAAGGGCCTGATGATCGGCGGCAAGGCCGGCGACCCGGTGCTCGCGGCGGCCGATGGCCGGGTCGTCTACGCCGGCTCGGGCCTGCGCGGCTACGGCAACTTGATCATCCTGAAACACAACAACACCTACCTGACCGCCTACGCGCACAACCAGCTTCTGCTGGTGAAGGAAGAACAGGCGGTGCGGCGCGGCCAGAAGATCGCCGAGATGGGCTCGACCGATGCCGACAGCGTGCGGCTGCACTTCGAGATTCGCAAGCAGGGCAAGCCGATCGATCCGGCGAAGCTGCTGCCGCCGCGCTGAGTGTGGACGCGTCCGGGTGCACGACCATGGCCAGAAAGCACATTCCGCTGGATGGGCTTGTGGTCGGGCCCGAGGCTGACGCGTCGGCGCTGAACGGCGAACGCCCAGCGCCGCCACTGGCCGCCGGCGAGCCCGAAACCGGCAACACGCTGCAAGCCTATCTGCGCGAGATCCGGCGCGCCCCGCTGCTGACCCCCGAAGAAGAATTCGCCACCGCGACCCGGGCCCGCAACGGCGACTTCGGGGCCCGCCAGGCCATGATCGAGCACAACCTGCGGCTGGTCGTGAGCATCGCCAAGAACTACCTTGGCCGCGGCCTGCCGATGCCCGACCTGATCGAGGAAGGCAACCTCGGCCTGATGCATTCGATCTCGAAGTTCGAGCCCGAGCGCGGCTTCCGCTTCTCGACCTATGCCTCGTGGTGGGTGCGCCAGAGCATCGAGCGAGCGATCATGCACCAGGCCCGGCTGGTGCGGCTGCCGGTGCACATCGTGCGCGAACTCAACCAGGTGCTGCGCGCCCGGCGCGGCCTGGAAGCGACGGCCGCGAGCCGGGGCGCCAGCGACCAGCCGGTGCGGGTCGAGGACGTGGCCGCCGCCGTCGGTCGGCCGGTTCAGGAGGTGAGCGACCTGCTCAAGTTCGCCGAACAGCCGACCTCGCTCGACGCACCGATCGAACGCCACGGCGGCGAAGGGCACGATGAGTCGGTGCTCGACGGCGTGGCCGACAACAGCGGCTCCGACCCGGCCAGCCTGACCCTGGGCCATGAAGTCGAGTTGCTGCTGCACCATGGGCTGGACGAGTTGAACGAGCGCGAGCGCGAGGTCGTGAATGGTCGCTACGGCCTGGGCGACCGGGAACCCGAGACCCTGGAAGTGCTGGCCAGGCGACTCGGCCTGACGCGCGAACGGGTGCGCCAGATCCAGCAGGAAGCGCTGCTGAAGATGAAGCGCCGGATGGCGCGCGACGGCGTCGATCGCGACTCGATTTTCTGAAGCGTCCCGACTCGGCCTCGACTCCGCGATGAACCGCAGCGACTTCCGATTCCTCGAGCGGCTGCGGGTGCGCTGGGTCGAGGTCGACTTGCAGAAGGTGGTGTTCAATGGCCACTACCTGACCTACTTCGACATTGCGATGGCCGGCTACTGGCGCGCCACCGCGCTGCCGTATGCGCAGACCATGGCGCACCTGTCGGGCGACCTGTTCGTGCGCAAGGCAACGGTCGAATACCACGGCTCGGCGCGCTATGACGATCTGCTCGACATCGGCCTGCGCTGCGCCCGCATCGGCACCTCGTCGCTGCGTTTCGACGCCGCCGTGTTCCTGCACGACCGGCTGCTCGCCAGTGGCGAACTGGTCTACGTCTTCACCGAAGCGCACGCGCTGGCACCGCAGCCAGTACCGCAGCCCCTGCGCGATGCCTTGCTGGGGTTCGAGGCCGGCGAGCCGATGCTCGACGTGCGGGTCGGTGCGTGGCAGGTTCTGGGCACGGCGGCGCGGGCCGTGCGCACGGCCGTGTTCATCGAGGAACAGAACATCCCGGTCGCGATGGAGTGGGACGACGCCGACGAAGCGGCCGTGCACGCGGTGGCGTTCAACCGCTTCGGTCATGCACTGGCCACCGGCCGATTGCTGGCGAATGTGCCGCAGGCCGAGGGCAGTGTCGTTGTCGAGCGCATCGGCCGCATCGGTCGCATGGCCACGCTGCAGACGGTGCGCGGCAGCGGGGTGGGGCGTGCTGTGCTCGAAGCCCTGCTGGCGGCCGCTGGGCAGCGCGGTGACGCGCGGTGCGTGCTGCACGCTCAGCTCAGCGCGCAGCCGTTCTACACCCGCACCGGCTTCCAGCCGCACGGGCCGGTGTTCAGCGAGGCGGGCATCGCGCACATCGAGATGACGCGCCGGCTGTGAGTGTCAAGCCTTGAGCGTCAAGCCTTGAGCGTCAATCCTTGAGCCTCGGGCCCCGGCTTCAGCAGGCTGTGACCTGCGCGTCATGCCTCTGAATTTCGATGTCGGCGTGACCTTGCGCGGGCGGCCACGCGCGCAGCCGCGAGCGCCGGGTTGCCAGCAGGCTGCCAGCCGCGTCGAAGCTGCGTTCCCACACGTGCGTGACCGGCCCGCTGGCGCTGCGTTCGGTGATGACCAGGGTCGAGCAGCGGGTGCCGTAGCCGCGCTCCGGGCTGGTGATGAAGGCGGCCGAGAGCCGGCGTTCCCAGTCCAGCGGCACGCCGGTCTGGGGCAGCGCGGCGTCGGGCGCCAGCGTGCGGTCGGCCAGCGCGTCGAACAGGCACTGCGCCAGCGCATCGACCGACCCGGTCGATCCGGTTGCAGCCAGCGCCGTCCACAGCCGCGCCTTCAGCGCCTGCACCTTTGGCCAGGGCGTGTCGAGGCTCGCGTTCGAGAGGCCGTACACGCCCTTCGCCAGGCGCCTCGGGTTCGTGCCCTGGTTCGAAGACCAGAAGCAGTCGCCGCTTGAAAAATCGGCCGCCAGCAGGTTGAAGCCGCTGTACCCGGCGAGCGCGCAGCGCATCCAGAAACGGTCTGCCGGTTCGCGTGCGGCCAGCCACGCCGGGACGATGGCGCCCCGCGACGGCGCGTCCGCGTCGACCGGCCCGGTGCCGCGCACATTCGTCAGCATGGCAAGCCGGCCGCGCGTCGACAGGCCGATCCAGGTGCCGCCCGAAAGCAGGTCGCGACCGCTCAGGATCGGCGCTTCATCGGCGGCGCGTTGCCACCAGTCGAGCGGCGCGGCGGGGCGGTCGAAGAACTCGTCGCGGTTCGAGGCCACGACCAGTGGAAAGCGCCAGTCGGCGTCGACCGCCATCACGGCCAGGCACATGCGATGAAGACCTCGGTGTGGCGTGTGCCGTTGATGAAGGGCGCGAGGGCGCAGGCAGCCGCTTCGATCTCGGCCTGCAAGGCCGCGCTCACGCCGCCAGCATGGGTGCGCGCATCGATCACGTAGGTTTCCATCCAGGTCTGCTCGCTGTTGCCGTCGATGCCCTGGATCACGTTCTCGTCACGCCGCAGCAGGCGCGCCATCAAGGCCGGGTGGCGCAAGCTCAGCTCGGCCTGGAATTCGAGTACGACCGAGCGTGCCGCACCGGTTTGCGCCGCGGGCACGCGGTAGTAGACGAACAACTCGCGCATACCGGGTCAGGTCGCCAGCGCCGGCGCGTCGGTCGGTACCGTGTAGGGCAGGCCGGCGCGTCGCAAGGTGGCGCCATCCGGTGTGCCCAGGTGCAGCGAGCCGCCCGCCAGTGCGGCCAGCTTGACCTCGACCAGCGCGCTCGCGCCAACGCCATCCGCGTGCGGCGCGGCGTTCACCACATTGCCGGCCGGCTGGCCCGCATCGGCGCTGTGGAACACCTCCTGGCCCGGCGCGGCCGGCGCGTCGACATCGAAGCGGAACATACGGCGCTTGACCATGCCCCGGTACTGGCTGCGCGCCACTACTTCCTGGCCGGGGTAGCAGCCCTTTTGAAAGTCGACGCCGCCGACCAGTTCGTAGTTCAGCATCTGCGGCACGAACCGGTCGACCGTGGCGGCCTCGATGACCGGAATGCCACTGCGGACTTCGCCGAGCCGCCAGGCCTCGAGCGTGATCGCGGGCAGGGCACTGAGCGCACTTGGCAGCGCAGCATCGAGCGGGTCTGCGGCAAGCACCATCAGGCAGCGCGCTGCACTTTCGGCGTCGCCATCGGCATCTCCGCCGCCATCCGCCAGACGGATCAGCGTGGTGCCTTCATCAACGCGCACCTGCCCGGGCTCGGCGCCCTGCAGCAAGCTGTGCGCAGCGCCGCCCATCACGCCCCACAACGCGACTTCGCTGCTGGCATCAGTGAGCTTGCAACGCGCCCGCATCACGAACATCGACAGGCGCTTCAAGGTGGCAGGCAGGACGCTGGCCGAGCAGGCCAGCAGCAGCTCGTCATCGGCAGGTTTCCAGACCAGGAAGCTGGCCTGCAGCCGACCCTTGGCCGAGCAGAAGCCGGCGAGTCGGGCGTGCGCTGAATCGAGCGTCATGACATCGTTCGTGAGCTGGCCTTGCAGGAAGCTGGCGGCCTCGGCGCCGCGCGCGCGGATCACACCCCAGTGGCTCAGCCGCACCGCGCCAGCGTCGGAAAAAGATGGGTTCATGCGCGATTATCATCAGCGCCGATGATTCTTGTCCCGATGCAGTTTCAGCCTCGGCGCGGCGCCCCGCTCGTGCCTCGGCCATGAAGGTCTGGCGTGTGCTGGTGGGTGGTGCGGTGCTGGTGGCGGCCGCGCTCGCCGGGGCCACTGCATGGTGGTTGAACCAGCCGCTGGAACTGGCCGCCGACACGGTCGAGGTGTCGATCGAGCCCGGCACCGCACCGCGCGAGATCGCGCAGGCCTGGGTCCAGGCGGGGGTGCGGGCCTCACCGCTGCTGCTGTATGAATCGTTCCGCTGGTCGGGCCAGGCACGCCGCATCCGCGCCGGCAGCTATGAGATCGGCCGCGGCGTGACGCCGGCCGAGCTGCTCAACAAGATGGTCCGGGGCGACGAAACCCTGGCCGTGGTGCGCCTCATCGACGGCTGGACCTTCCGCCAGTTCCGGGCCGAACTGGCGAAGGCCGAGGCCTTGAAGCCGACCACTGCCGGCGCCACCGATGCCGACATCATGACGCTGCTCGGCGCCCCCGGCGAGCCCGCCGAAGGGCGCTTCCACCCCGACACCTATGCCTACAGCAAGGGCAGCACCGACCTGGCCGTGCTGCGCCGCGCGCACCGCGCCATGCGCCAGCGCCTGGCCGCCGCCTGGCAGGAGCGCGCGCCCGACAGCCCGCTGCGCAGCGCCGACGAGGCGCTGGTGCTGGCCTCGATCGTCGAGAAGGAAACCGGCACGCCGGCCGACCGCGGCCGGGTCGCCGGCGTGTTCGTGAACCGGTTGCGCATCGGCATGCCGCTGCAGACCGACCCGACCGTGATCTACGGCCTGGGCCCTGGCTTCGATGGCAACCTGCGCAAGCGCGACCTGCAATCCGACACGCCGTTCAACACCTATTTGCGCACTGGCCTGCCGCCCACGCCGATCGCGATGCCGGGCAAGGCGGCGCTGCTGGCGGCGGTTCATCCCGAGCCGACCCGGGCCTTGTACTTCGTCGCCCGTGGCGATGGCAGCAGTGAATTCAGCGACACTCTGGCGGCCCACAACCGGGCCGTGAACCAGTACCAGCGCGGCGCGGCGCGCACCGGGAAATGACAGGCACCGCAGACGGGCACCGCAGGCGCGCTCGAAGCGCAACCGTAGAGGCTTTCTTGACAGGCAGGTTCATCACATTCGAAGGCATCGACGGTGCCGGCAAGTCGACCCACATCGAGGCCGTCGCGCAGCGCCTGCGTGATGCCGGCGCCGGCCTGGTGTGCACGCGCGAGCCCGGCGGCACGGCACTGGCTGAGCGGCTGCGAGAGGTGATCCTGCACGCCACGATGGACGCGCTCACCGAGGCGCTGCTGGTCTTCGCCGCGCGCCGCGACCATCTTCAGGCGGTGATCCTGCCGGCCCTGGCGCGCGGCGACACCGTGCTGTGCGACCGCTTCACCGATGCCACCTTCGCCTACCAGGGCGCCGGCCGTGGCGTGTCGATGGCGGTGCTGGCCGACCTCGAGCGCGCCGTGCAAGGCGGATTGCAGCCCGACCTGACGCTGTGGTTCGACCTGCCCGCAGCAATGGCCGCAGCGCGCCGCGCGCAGGCCCGGTCGGCGGACCGTTTCGAGGCCCAGGATCTGGAATTCTTCAGCCGCGTGCGCGGTGGCTATGAAGCCCGTGCCGCCGCGCAACCGCAGCGCTTCGCGCGCATCGACGCGGCGCTCGACCGCGACGCCGTCGCGCGCCAGATCGCGCGCGTGCTGGAGGCCAGGGCGTGGTAGGGCCGGACGGTGTGCTGCCACTGCCGTGGCTGGCCGCCACCCTGCGCGACACCTTGCAGACCCGCCATGCGCACGCGCTGCTGTTGCACGGGCCGCGCGGTGTCGGCCAGTTCGAGCTGGCGCTGACGCTGGCGCAGGCCTGGTTATGTGAAGCTGCGCCTGCCGCTGCGACGCCATCGCCACCCCCAAGCGCGTCAAGCAATGAAGCCGCCGCACAACCCCGGCCCTGCGGCCGCTGCGCCGCGTGCCGGCTGGTCCAGGCGCGCTCGCACCCCGACCTGCTGGTGCTGTTGCCCGAGGCGCTGCGCGAGCCGCTCGGCTGGAACCTGAACGACGCCGACGAAGCCGCATCCGACAAGGCCTCCAAGGCCAAGCCGAGCAAGGAGATCAAGGTCGAGGCGGTGCGTTCGGCCGTCGCCTTTGCGCAGATTACCTCGGCGCGCGGGCGCTGCAAGGTGGTCGTGGTGTACCCGGCCGAACGCATGAACGAGGTCGCCGCGAACACCTTGCTGAAGACGCTCGAAGAGCCACCCGGCGTCGCCCGCTTCGTGCTCGCCTGCGCCGAACCCGAGGCCTTGCTGACGACGATCCGCAGCCGCTGCCAGGCCGTGCCAATGCGCCTGCCACCCACCGAACTGGCCGAGCAATGGCTGGCGCAGCAGGGCGTGGTCGAGCCCGGCGTGCTGCTGGCCGCTGCCGGCGGGCAACCGCAGGAGGCACGAGAGTGGGCCGGGCAGGGCATTGATGCCGCGCTGTGGTCGCGCCTGCCGGCGCTGGTGCAGCGCGGCGACGCTGCGCCGCTGGCCGCCTGGCCGCTGCCGCGCGTGGTCGACGCGCTGCAGAAGCTTTGCCACGACGCCGCGTGCCGGGCAGCCGGCGCCGCAGTGCGTTACTTCCCGCCCGCCTCGCTGGCCATGTTGTCGGGTTCGATTGACCCGATGGCATTGGCCGACTGGTCGCGCGACCTGCTGCGCGCCGCACGCCACGCCGAGCATCCGTGGAACGCCGGCTTGATGGTCGAGGCGCTGGTGCAGCGCGGCCAGCGCGCGCTGGCGGCAGCGGGTCAGGCTGTCTCTGGTCCAGCAGCGGCGCCGCACCCCGCTTCGGTACACTCGCGCCGATGAGCGAACCGCAGTCTCGCCCCGCATTGCCGGGCACCCTCCCGGCGACTGGCACACCGCGCCCGAGCGTGATCCAGCTGGTGTTCCGGGAGAAGGGCGCGCTGTACGCCGCCTACATGCCGGTGTTCTCCGAAGGCGGGCTGTTTGTGCCGACCACGCGCGACTACAAGCTCGGCGAAGACATCTACCTGCTGCTGTCGCTGCCCGAAGACCCGCAGCGCTACCCGGTGGCCGGCAAGGTCGGCTGGCTGACGCCGGCGAATGCGTCGGGCGGGCGCAC
>JANXZA010000108.1 GCA_025355745.1 Rhizobacter sp.
CGGCAGCTGGCTCGCCTCGCACCAGCGTGCCGTCGTCGTCGAAGTGCTCGATGCGCGCGGCTCAGTACCGCGCGAAGCGGGTGCGCGCATGCTGGTGAGCCTGCACGGCACCGCGGGCACGATAGGCGGCGGGCATCTGGAGCTGAAGGCGATCGGACGCGCGCGCGCGATGTTGAGCACCGGTGAACTCGCTGCGCACAGCGAGCACTTCCCGCTCGGACCCGCGCTGGGCCAGTGCTGCGGCGGAACCGTCACGCTGTTCTATGCGCCGCTGGCCGCCGACGCGCTCGCGCGCTGGCCTGTCGCTGCGCCGCGCTTTCACCTGCAGCTGTTTGGTGCCGGCCACGTTGGCCGCGCGATCGCGCGCGCACTCGCGCCGCTGAATGTCGTTGTCGACTGGATCGACGAACGCGAGGAAGAATTCCCGCTCGAGTTCTTTGAGCACGGTGGCCCGTGGCCCGACCACATCCGCAAGGTCTGCGTCGACGCTGTCGAGAGCGAAGTACGTGCTGCACCCGCAGGCGCGTTCTACCTCGTGCTCACGCACCAGCACGATCTGGACCTGCGCATCAGCGAGGCGATCCTCAAGCGCGGCGATTTCGCCTTCTTCGGTCTGATCGGCTCGAAGACCAAGCGCCAGCGCTTCATCCACCGCTTCGAGCAGCGCGGCATCGCCGATGAACGCATCGCGCGCATGACCTGCCCGATTGGCGTGCCCGGCGTCGAGGGCAAGGAGCCCGAAGTGATCGCCGCATCGGTCGTCGCGCAGTTGCTCGCGCTGCCGGCGGTCGCCCCTACAGCTGCTCGACCGGCACGAACGGCGACAAGAGCCACGACTTGATGCGCAGCCACGGCGTCGAGTCGGGCTCCTCGGTGAGGATCACTTCCTTCTCGCCGTCGTTGCTGAGCCATTGCAGCCCGGCCCCCTTCGGATTCAGGCGCACGCGGTAGGCGCTTTGCAGTCGGTCGATATCGATGATGCGCAGCAGCTCGCGCGCCAGCGGCGGGCTGTCGATCACTGCGCCGAGCTCGGTGTTGATCGAGGCCGAGCGCGGGTCGAGATTCATCGAGCCGATGAACAGGCGCTTCCTGTCGATCACGACCAGTTTGGCGTGCAGGCGCCCGAGCGACTTGCCAAAGAGGAACGGGCGCTTGTTGTCCTTCAGACGTGATGAGCTCAGCTCGTACAGATCGACACCCATTCGCAGCAATTCCTCGCGGTGCGCCGCGTAGCCGATGTGCACCACCGGCTCGTCCGTCGAGGCGAGCGAATTGGTCAACACCGTGACCTTCACGCCCTTGGCGCGCAGTTCGCGAAACATCTCCATGCTGAGCTGACCGGGCACGAAGTACGGCGACGACGCGACCACTTCTTCCTTCGCGCCGCGGATCGCCTCGAACACGTTGTAGGTGACGCTGGTCTCGAGCAGATCGCTGCCTACGTCGCTGTCGAAGGGCTTGTCCGGGTGGTCGGCGAACACGTAGGCCTCGCCCCAGATCAGGCCGAGTCGGCCGAGGTCGAGGTCGTCGGCGATCGGGCCGTAGCCGAGGATGTCGTTCGGCGGCAGTTCGTCGGGCGGCGGCGTCTTGACCGGCCCGGTCCAGTCTTCGAAGAGGGCGCGCAACGCAGCGGGCGATTTGTCGGTCTTCGCCACCGCTTCGAGCGGATAGACCGGGTCGCTGTTCCAGTAGCGGTCGAACAGGTATTGCAGCGGCGGCACGACCCAGCCGACCGTGAACGCATCGACGTCGACGAAGTTCTCGGCCTGGCTGCGCAGGTAGTACTCGTTGGCCACGTTGCGCCCGCCGATCACGGCCATCGCGCCGTCGGCGATCAGCAGCTTGTTGTGCATGCGGTGGTTGACGCGCGACCACTCGTTGGCCGAGGCGACGAAGCGCGCGCCCTGGCCGCGGTCGCGGGCGCAGCAGAACGGGTTGAACAGGCGCACCTGCACGTTCTTGTGGGCGGCGAAGGAAAGCCACAGCGAGTCTTGACCGCCGGTGTACAGGTCGTCGAGCAGGAGCCGCACGCGCACGCCGCGCTCGGCCGCGTCGCGCAGCGCGCGCAGCAGCCAGCGGCCGGTCTCGTCGTTCTCGAAGTGGTAGTACTGCACGTCGAGCGAGACTTCGGCGCGGCGCGCCAGTTGCACCCGCGTGTCGAGCGAGAACAGGCCGAGCGGCATGAGCCGGAAGCCCGACAGCTCGGGCGCCGGCATCGAGGTGCTGGCAATGCGCCCGAGCGTGGTCTCGGCGCTGAGCGGGATCGCCTCGCTGGCGATGGCGTCACGGTTCACGCTCGGCAGGGTCGAGCAGGCGGCGAGCAGCAGGGTGGAGGCGAGCAGGGCGAAGGCGCGGAAGAGGCGCGATTGGAGAGGGGACTGGGGTGTCATGGCAGGAAGTATCGAACATCACGACGTGGGAAAAAGAGTCGATGCAAGAGCCAACTTACCACCGCAGAGACGCCGAGAACGCAGAGGTACGCGGAGAAAACCCAAATGATCGAGCTGCTCTGCGAATCTCCGCGTTCTCGGCGTCTCTCAAGGAAATGTGGCTGTGCCACTTTCCTTGATCCCCCACGGGGGCGGGCTGGGCGCAGCCCGGCCCTGGGGGTGCTCTGCGGTGAGTGAGTTGGCTTTTACATTGAACGCCTTCGATCGCCTCATATTCTCAGTCGCGCGCCGGCTCGATTGCTGACATCGGCGCCGCACATTGCTGCGCCGCCCAGGCCGCGACGATCTGGCGGTGCTCGGGAATGTTGTCCAGAAAGCTTGCCCGCAAGCCCTCATCGGTGATGGCGTCGGCGATGGCCATCAGCCCCGCATGCGCCTCGCCCAGCACCTGCACAGCGCGCGGATCAAGAGCGCCCGCCAGGACTTGATGGCAGGTCAGCAGGATGAGCCGCGGGCCATCGGTGCCGACCAGCGTGCCGCCGCCGGCAAGGTGCGCAAGCAGCCCCTCGACCACCGCCATCGCAGCGGCCGCATCGCCCTGCGCCAGGGCCAGCTTCGCGATGCCGGCGGCGGCGTCGTGCTGCGCTTCGGTGTCGGCCGCCAGCGCTGCGGTGCGGCCGCGCTCGAAGGCCAGCGCCGCCGCCTCGATGTGGCCGAGCGCCAGCTCGGCATGGCCGATGTGGCACAGCGCGCGCGCCTCGTGTTCCGGGTTCTGCACCTCGATGCCGATGTGCAGCGCCGTCTGCGCGTGCGCGAGCGCCAGCGCCGCGTCGCCTTCACGCAGCACGAGCTGCGTCAGGTTCAGCAACGGGATGCACTCCATCGCCCGGTTCCCCACTGCGCGGGTCAGCCGCAAGCCTTCATCAAGATCGATTCGTGCCTGGGCGTGGGCGCCGAGCTGGAGCCACGACTCGCCGATGTTGCCGACCGTGATGGCCTCGTTCAACAGGTTGCCCAGCTCGCGGTCGATCAGCACTTTCTGTTGATCGATGTGCAGCGCCCGCATCAAGTCGTCCTGCACCCCGGCGGCCACCGACAGCGCGTTCAGGAACAGCGTTTCGATGCGCCGCAGGCCGAGCGCGCGGGCCTCGGTCAGGCCGGCTTCGGCGAGTTGCTCGCCGGTCTTCCAGTCGCCCTGCTCGCCGAGCGCGATGGCAATGCGCAACCGGGCCCGCAGCACCAGCGCGCGGTCGGGTGTGCGCAGCGCAATCTGCAAGGCTTGGCGGGCGGCGGCCTCGACCGCGCGATAGTCGGCGATGCGCAGCGCGATGTCGCAGCGCCGCCACGCGACCTCGAAGCGCAGCACGTCGTCGTCCAGATCCTCGGCCACCGCGTCGAGCGCGGCGATGTCGTCGCGCTGCTCGGCGCGCCGGCCTTGCAGGCCGAGGGTGCACTCGCGGGCATCGAGCAGCCGCCAGCGCAGCCGGGCGCGCTGGCGCGCATCGAGGCCGTCTCGATCGTCCGATGCCTCCATCAACCCGAGCGCCTGCGCCACATAGCCGAGCACGGCCTCGTGGGCGTAGCGGTTGCCGGCGTGCTCGGCGGCGCGGGCATAGAACTCGCACGCGCGGTCGGTGTCGCCGGCCTTCTCGAAGTGCTCGGCCGCCAGGCCCAGGAAGTCGTTCGCACGCGCGCCGGTCAAGCCCGCGAGCCAGCCTGCGGCGGCGGCGTGGTAACCGCGCCGCACGCGCTTCAGCACGGTGTCGTAGGTGACGTGGTGCAGGATCTGGTGGTTGAACGTGAACTCGCGCACGCCGTCAACGCCAGCGTCCGGGCGCGGTATCACCAGCGCCCGCCGGGCCACGCCGGGTAGTGATTCGGTGGCATGCGCATCGATGGCGGCGAGCGCCTGGTCCCAGAACACGAAGCCGATCACGGCAGCTTGCTGCAAGGCCAGCTTCTCGGCCGGCTTGACGCCATCGAGCCGGGCCTGCAACACGCCGGTGAGGGTGGACGGCACATGGGCGGCGAGCAGCTTGTCAGGGTTGACGTGCCAGCCATCGGCGCCGGTGACGATGGCGCCCTCTTCGATCAGCATCTTCACCAGCTCTTCCATGTAGAAGGGGTTGCCCTCGGCGCCGCTGGTGATCAGCTCGCGCAGCACGAACGGCACCTCGGGCAGGCGTTGCAGCAGCTCATCGGCGAGCGCGCGGCTCAGGCCGGTGTCGAGCGGCGCAAGGTCGATGCGCTGCGCGCCGGATGTCCCCGACGCGCCGAACCCGCCGGCGGCCTCCGACGCGCCGGGCCAGCCCGCGCGGCGCTCGAACAGTTCGGGGCGGGTCAGGCCGAGCACCAGCATCGGCACGTCGCGGTCGGCCGCGAACAGGAACGCCAGGAAATCGAGCGAGCCGTCGTCGGCCCAGTGCAGGTCGTCGAGCAGCAGCACGATGGGCGCGGCTGCAACTTCAGGGCCTGTTCCTGTACCTGTACCTGTTCCTGTACCGGCTTGCGCGATGCGACGGAACATCTGTGCGGCAGCGTGGAAGGCGCGGTTGCGAACCTGGCGGCCGTCTTGCAGGATGCCTTTGACATGCGGGCTGTCAGCGAAGTCGAGCCCGATCAGGTGGCCCAGCAGGTGGGCCTGCGCCTGGGCACGGGACAGCTCGCGGTCCGTCCCGTCGGCGGCGCTGAACAGCGGCACGAGGCCGTCTTCGAGCTTGCGCTTGGCGGCCTCCATGCTGTCGCTGTCGGCGATCTCGAAGCGCCAGGCCAGCACGTCGCGCAGCAGGCCGTAAGGCTGGCTGCGCGTCTGCGGGTGGGCGCGGCCCTGGAACAGGTAGAAGCTCGCGGCCTGCGCCTCGGCCCAGTTTTGGAACTCGTAGAGCAGCCGGCTCTTGCCGACGCCGGCTTCGGCGACGACCGTGACGATCGTCAGGTGGCCCGCGTCGCCCACATCGCCCCCATTGCACACACGCTGAAATGCCTGCTGCAAACGGGCCAGCTCGGTGTCGCGCCCGACCATGCGCGTGGCCACCCCTTCGATGCCGCGTGTGACGACGCGAAACGCGCGCGGCTTGGCGCGCAGCACCAGCCACGTCGCGATGGGCTCGTCAACGCCCTTCACCTCGATCGGCGCCTGCGGCTCGACATCGAACACGCCGCGCACCTGGGCGTAGGTGGCGTGGCTGATGCGCAGCGCGCCGGCCGGCGCCGTCTGCTCCATGCGCGCGGCGATGTTCACCGTGAGGCCGCGAATGCTGCCGCCGGCGTCGACACCGCCGCCAAGCAGCACGCCGCCGGTGTGGATGCCGACGCGCACATCGAAGCCGGCATGGCCATGGCGCAGCAACACCGCTTCGCCCCGGCGCTTGCCTTCCAGCAACAACGCCAGGCCAGTGCGCACCGCGCGCTCGGCGTCGTCTTCCTGAGCTTCGTCGGCGCCGAACACCGCCAGCAGGTTGTCGCCCGCGTACTGCAGCACGCGGCCGTGGCGGGCTTCGACGAGGGCGGTGCAGGCCGCCAGCGTGCCGTCCATCACGGCGTGGATGTCTTCGGGGTCGAGGTGCTGGGCCAGGGTGGTGGAGCCGACCACGTCAAGGAACAGCACGCTGACTTGCTTGAGCGTTTGCTCGGCGGGTGGGGATGCGGCTGCCGGGCCCGTTGCAGCTGACGATGCAGCACCTGCGCCCTCGGTCAGCGCTGCCAGTTTGCTGCGCAGCGAGCCCGTCGCCAGATCGACCACCGCATCGCCGAGCAAGGCGCGCTGCGCTTCAAGGCCGGCGATGGCTGCTTCGAGTTGCTGTAGTTCGGTGGTCACCGGCGTTCCTTGGGTCTCGATGCGAAAGCATCCGTCCGCAGTGTAGTGATGCGACACGAACCGGACCCGCTTGAACCAAGGTTCGAACTCAACGTGGCAGCGCGCGTAACAGGCCAACCCGCCGCAGTTGACCAAACGCCAGCGATGGTTCGACAACCAGGACATCGGAACCCGCGCAGCAAGACGCTCTCCCAGTGACTGCGCCCTTCAGCCGGGTCGGCTTGCGTTCCCGTGCAGTGATGCGCGGGGCGCTGCTGATCGCAGCGCTCGCCTGGCCAGCGGACAACGCCCTCGAACTCGACCGCTTGAAGACCGATGCCGACGGCTGGGTGTCGGCCCGGATGCTCGAAGCGTCGAGGCAACTTTGGCGAAGCCTGCACTTTCGGCGGGCTGGCCTCGGAACATCGCAGCGCGCGATGAGGCGGTCGAGTTCGCGCCGGGTTTCGAGCCACCTGAAACCACTGGCGCACGTCGATTCCAGTGACGATGACACCCCGCCAATCGCCCTCCGGTGTTCAGGCGCTCGTTCAGGATCGCCTCGGACTCACGGCGCCAGCCGCGCGGCGATCAAACGATCAACAGCGCACGGAAATCGTTCACGTTGGTGAACGTCGGCCCGGGCACCAGCAGGTCGCCGAGCGGCGCGAAGAAGTTGTAGGCATCGTTGCGGTCGAGGAAGTCGGCTGGCTTCAAACCCGCCGCTGCGGCGCGGGCCAGTGTGTCGGGCGTGACGATGGCACCGGCGTTGTCCTCGACGCCGTCGATGCCGTCGGTGTCGGCAGCCAGCACGTGCACACCGGCCTCGCCTTGCAACGCGATCGCGCAGCCGAGCAGGAACTCGGTGGCGCGGCCGCCCCGGCCGCCCTGGGTCTTCACCGTGACGGTGGTCTCGCCGCCAGACAGAATAACGCACGGCTTCGCAAACGGCTGGCCGTGGCGCGCCACATAACGCGCCAGTGCGGCCTGCACCTTGCCGACTTCGCGGGATTCGCCTTCCACCTCGTCGCTCAGCACATGCACTCCGATGCCGGCCGTGCGCGCCAATGCGGCGGCGGCTTCGAGCGACTGCTTTGGCGTCGCGATCAGGTGGACTTCATGCCCGGCGAATACCGCGTCGCCCGGCTTCGGGGTCTCGAACACGGCGCTCTCCAGGCCGGCGCGTGCGGCCGGTGGAATGTCGATGGCGTAGCGCGCGAGGATGCGCAGCGCATCGGCGCAGGTGGTTGAATCGGGCACGGTCGGGCCGCTGCCGATGACCTCGGGCGCATCGCCCGGCACGTCGCTGATCAACAGCGTGACGACGCGCGCCGGCGCGCACATCGCGGCCAGCCGCCCGCCCTTGATGGCCGACAGATGCTTGCGCACACAGTTCATCTCGTCGATGGCGGCGCCGCTCTTCAGCAAGGCCTTGTTGACGGCCTGCTTTTGTTCCAGCGTGATGCTGAAATTGGCGATCGACGCCGGCATTGCGAGCAGCGACGACGCGCCGCCCGACATCAGGCACAGCACCAGATCGTCCTGCGTCAAACCTCGCGTGAGGTCGGCGATGCGTTGCGCGGCGCGGCGGCCGGCTTCATCGGGCACGGGGTGGGCGGCCTCGACGACTTCGATGCGGGCAGCGCCATGTTGCTGCAAGGCCTTGTAGGCGGGCGGCACATAGTCGTAGCGCGTGACGACCAGGCCCGACATCGGCGCGTGCTTCGGCCACAGCGCATCGACGGCGGCCGCCATCGAGCCGCCCGCCTTGCCGGCGCCGAGCACGAGCGTGCGGCCCTTCGGCGGCGTGGGCAGAAAGGCCGCCATCTCGGCGCCCGGCACGGCCTGCGCCACGGCCGCGTTGAACAGCGCGAGCAGGAAGCCGCGCGGGTCGGTGTGGGGGGATGGGAGTCGGATCGACTTCATGGCAACTCGCCCTTGAATGGCTCCCTCTCCGCTCTGGGGAGAGGGAGTAAGGCCCATTTCTCCCGGAGGCAGAGGGAGTAAGAAACTAGCCCTTCGGCTCCGGCGCCACCGCATGGTTCGCCATCAGCTCGAGCGACTTCACCAGCGCCGAGTGATCGAGGTCCTGCATGCCGTTGGCGGCGCAGACCTGCATCAGTTGCGCGGCGCCTGCCGTCTGCGGCAGCGCCACACCGAGGGCGCGTGCGCCGGCCAGCGCGAGGCTCAAGTCCTTCTGGTGCAGGCCGATCCGAAAGCCCGGCGCGAAGGTCCGCTTGATCATCCGTTCGCCGTGCACTTCGAGAATGCGCGACGCGGCGAAGCCGCCCATCAACGCCTGGCGCACCTTGGCCGGGTCGGCACCGGCCTT
>JANXZA010000137.1 GCA_025355745.1 Rhizobacter sp.
ATGCCGCAGCCACCGCCTTCACCGCTTTGACCGGTGCCAACTTGCGCTCACCCATCGGGTGCCCCCTCGTGTCGATCTCAAACCCGCGCCAAGTCTACGTTTGCGCCAGATTGCAATCGGGCAACTGAGGAAAATAGGATGATCGTTCTGTGCGGCTTCTCGGTCTCGAATTACTACAACAAGGTCAAGCTCGCGCTGCTCGAAAAAGGCCTGCCGTTCACCGAAGAGCGCGTCATGACGGGCAGCAAGGACGAAGCCACCCTGGCGGCCTCGCCGCTGGCCAAGATACCGTTCATCCGCACCGAACACGGCACGCTGTGCGAGAGCCAGGCGATCCTCGACTACCTCGAGGCCGTCTGCCCGCAACCGGCGCTGCTGCCGACTGATGCGTGGCAGGCGGCGAAGGTGCGCGAGCTGATCGTCTTCATCGACCTGCACCTCGAACTCGTCGCGCGCGAGCTGTATGGCAAGGCCTTCTTCGGTGGCGACATCAGCGAGTCCAATGCGGCGCGCGTGCGCCGCCAGTTGGAGAAGAACATTGCCGGCTTCAAACGGCTGGCGAAGTTCGCGCCCTTCGTGGCCGGCGATACCTTCACGCAGGCCGACTGCGCCGCCTGGGCGAGCCTGCCGATCATCGCGATGGCGACCAAGATCGTCTGCGGCGAAGACCTGCTGAGCGCCGGCGGTGTGGACTGGACGGCGTACAGCCGCCTTGTCAGCGAGCGGCCAGCGGCGCAGCGCGTCACGGCCGATCGGAAGGTCGATCAGGAAAAGATGGCCGCCGCCAAGGGCTGACGCCGAAGGCCGCCAACCGAATCAAGCCGGCCTCGCGCCCGCTTTCAGCGCCGCCGCTGCGGCCGCCGCAGCCACCACGGCGGCGATCTCCTTGCGGTAGCGGTTCAGCTCCTGCACGCTGGCAAAGCTGCGCTCCAGCAGCAAGCTCAGGTTGTGCAGGATGCGCTCGACGACCTTGGTTTCCCAGACCGCGTCGAACTGGATCTGCTTGTCCAGCCACTGCTCGAGCCAGGCCGGATTCGGCAGCCGGCTTTGCACGGTGTCGCGCGGGAACAGGCTGGCGTTCACATGCAGGTTCGTCGGATGCAGCGCCTGGGCGGTGCGGCGCGCGCTGGCCATCAAGACGCCGACCTTGGCGAAGGCGGCACGCGCCTCGTCGCCGAACTTTTGCAGCGCGCGCTTCATGTAGCGCAGGTAGGCGCCGCCGTGGCGGGCCTCGTCGCGCGCGAGGGTCTCGTAGATGGCCTGGATGACCGGCTCGGAATGCCACTCGGCGGCGCGCCGATACCAGTGGTTCAGGCGGATTTCGCCGCAGAAATGCAGCATCAATGTTTCCAGCGCCGGCGCCGGGTCGAACTCGAAGCGCACCTCGTGCAACTCGGCCTCGGTGGGCACGAGCTCGGGCCGGAAGCGGCGCAGGTATTCCATCAACACCAGCGAATGCTTCTGCTCCTCGAAGAACCAGACGCTCATGAAGGCGCTGAAGTCGCTGTCGTCGCGGTTGTCGCGCAGGAACATCTCGGTGGCCGGCAGCGCCGCCCACTCGGTGATGGCATTCATCTTGATCGTCTGGGCCTGCTCGTCGGACAGCTTGCTGGCGTCGAAGTGGTCCCAGGGAATGTCCTTGTCCATGTTCCAGCGCACGGCTTCGAGCTGCTTGAAAAGTTCAGGGTAGATCATGGCGGATGGGCCTCATGGTGCGATGAATTCTAGTCTGCGGCTCATGACATGACGCAGCGTCCGGCGCTCCGGCCCGGGCGCCGAAAGGGGCGTCGGCAAGCGCCGCATCCAGCCGCCGCGGGCCTGCGTATCGGGCCGTGTACCGGGCTGTTGGCAAGGGACTCTGAACCCGACAGCAAAATTAATACCGATCGGTTACATTGAATACCAATCAGTCGAGAAACCGTTTGATGCCACGCTGCACCCTCACCGACCCCTCTCGCTGCCGCCTCGACGCCGGGGGCTGCCGGGCGCTGCCCCCGGGCGCTTGAGGTCGGATCGCGATGCGTCGCGTCGCCGTCATCGGGTCGGGCATTTCGGGCCTGGCGGTCGCCCATGGCCTGTCCAGCCTGGCTGGCCCGGCACACGTCACGCTGTTCGAAGCCGGTTCGTACTTCGGCGGACACACGCACACGGTCGATGTGACGCTGGACGGCGTGACCCACGGAGTCGACACCGGTTTTCTGGTCTTGAACGAGCGCACCTACCCCGCGCTGCAACGCTTGTTCCGCGAACTCGGCGTGCCGATCGCGAAGTCGGAAATGTCGTTCTCGGTGCAGGTGCCCGACCTCGGCCTGGAGTGGAGCGGCAACGACCTGAACTCAGTCTTCGCGCAGCGCCGCAACCTGCTGCGGCCGCGCTTCTGGCGCATGCTGATCGACCTGCTGCGCTTCAACCGCATCGCCACCGCGCTGGCCACCACTGGCGCCGAGGCCGACCTAGACGAACCGATCGACGCGTTCCTGGCGCGGCATCGTTTCAGCGCCGAATTCCGCGACTGGTATTTCCTGCCGATGATCGGCTGCATCTGGTCGTGCCCGCTGGACCAGATGCTGCGCTTCCCGATCGCCACGATGATTCGCTTCTGCCACAACCACGGCCTGCTCCAGGTCGCGAACCGGCCACAGTGGTACACGGTGGATGGCGGGTCGCGGCGCTATGTCGAGAAGATGCTCGCGCACATCCCCGATGCGCGCCTGAACACACCGGTGCTCGGCGTGCGCCGCCTCAGCGACGGCCACATCAACGCGGGCGTAGCGCTCACCACCGCAGCGGGCACTGAACGCTTCGATGCGGTCGTGATGGCCTGCCACTCCGACCAGTCGCTGGCGCTGCTCGCCGACCCGACGCCGGCCGAGACGCAGGTGCTGGGTGCCATCCGCTACCAGCGCAACCGCGCCGTGCTGCACACCGATACCTCGGTGCTGCCGAAGCGCCGCCGCGCCTGGGCGGCGTGGAACTACGAGCGCGCGACGCAGCGTGGTGGTGCAGGCGGTGGTGCCGGCGGTGGTGCAGCGGGTAGCGGTGAGGGCGGCGCTGACGATCAGGCCGCCGTCTGCCTGCACTACCTGCTGAACCGCCTTCAGCCGCTGCCATTCAGCACGCCGGTGCTGGTGTCGCTGAACCCGGTCACCGAGCCGCGCGCCGACAGCATCCTCGGCGAGTTCGACTACGCGCATCCGGTGTTCGACCTGCCCGCCATTGCCGCCCAGCAGCATCTCGGCGCGCTGCAAGGCGTGGCCAGCACCTGGTTCTGCGGCGCCTGGACGCGCTACGGCTTCCATGAAGACGGCCTGGTGTCGGGCCTGGCGGTGTGCGATGGCCTGCGGGCGCGGCTGGCCGGTGGCGCAGCGGCTGAACAGGCCGCAGCGTGAACGCGATGAAGCATGCGAACGGTGCGAACGCAGCCGCGCTGATCGGCACCGGCGAGGTCCGCCACACGCGGCTGCGCCCGGCGCCGCACCGCTTCGTCTACCCGACCTATTTCCTGATGCTGCCGCTGCGCAGCCTGCGCGCCGCGCCCTGCACCGCGTTGCCGCGCAACCGCTTTGGCCTGATCAGCTTCCATGACGCCGACCATGGCGACGGCCGCGCCGACGCCCTGGCCTGGATCGACGAGGCGCTGGCCCGCGAAGGGGTCACGGACGCCGACGGCGAGGTCTGGCTGCACAGCTACCCGCGAGTGTTCGGCTTCACCTTCAAGCCGGTCAGCTTCTGGTATTGCCACCGCGCCGACGACACGCTGGCGGCCATCGTCGTCGAGGTCAACAACACCTTCGGCGAGCGCCACTGCTATCTGCTCGATGGCTTGAACCTGGCCTTCGGCCGCGAGCTGCAGGCCGGCAAGGTGTTCCATGTGTCGCCGTTCTGCGCCGTGACCGGCAGCTACCGGTTCCGCTTCATGCGCAATGACTTGATGCCACCGGGCGGCGCGGCGCGCCACGGCTTCGGCCGCACCGTCGCCTGTGTCGATCACCACGATGCGCAGGGCCTGCTGATCCGCACCAGTGTCTCGGGCGAACTGCGGCCCGTGACCGCCGCCCGCCTGCGCGCCGCGTTCTTCGGCATGCCGATGATGACGCTCGGCGTCATCGTCCACATCCACTGGCAGGCACTGCTGCTGTGGCGCAAACGCGTGCCGTTCTTCCGCAAACCTGCGCCACCTTCGACCTTCATCACGCGCTGAAGCCGTCGACCCTATCGACTCCGCCCAACCCTTGCCAGCACGCCGCCCCATGAGCATCACCACCCTGATTCCGCCGCACCTGGTCGCGTCGGCGCCCGCCGCAGCGCGTGCCGTCTTCGGCCTGATGAAACGCCTGCGGCACGGCACGCTCGACATCCATCTGCCCGACGGCTCGACCTTGCATTTCGGCACCACCACCGACCCGCACACCGATGTGCGTGCCGCCATCCGCCTGCACAACTGGAACGCCTGCGCGGCCGCGCTCAAGTCCGGCGACATCGGCTTCGCCGAGACCTTCATCGCGGGCGACTGGACCACCCCCGACCTGACCGCACTGCTGACCCTGTTCATCGCGAACCGCGACGAGGTCGAGTCGCTCGTCTACGGCACCTGGTGGGGCTCGCTGCTGCACCGCGTGCGGCATCTGCGCAACCGCAACTCGCGCCGCGGCAGCGCCAAGAACATCCACGCCCACTACGACCTGGGCAACGAGTTCTATCGCCTCTGGCTCGACCCGACGATGAACTACAGCAGCGCCTGGTTCGAGGGCGACCTCCACGGCGACCTGGTGCAGGCGCAATGGGCCAAGGTGCGGCGCGCACTGACCGAATGCGGCGTGAAGCCCGGCGACCGCGTGCTCGAAATCGGCTGCGGCTGGGGCGCGCTGGCCGAGTGTGCGGCGCGCAATTTCGGCGCCACCGTCACCGGCGTGACCTTGTCGAGCGAGCAGCTCGCCTGGGCCCAGAGCCGCCTCGCCGACGCCGGCCTGGCGGGAGACCTGCGCTACCAGGACTACCGCGCGCTGAACGGCGCAGCGGGCGCACAGGCCGAGGGCCGATTCGATGCGATCGCGTCGATCGAGATGTTCGAAGCGGTCGGGCGCGAATACTGGCCGAGCTTCTTCGCCACCCTGAAGGCGCAGCTCAAGCCGGGCGGCAAGGCCTGCATCCAGAGCATCACGATCCGCGACGACCTGTTCGAGCGCTATGTGCGCTCCACCGACTTCATCCAGCAGTACATCTTCCCCGGCGGCCTGCTGCCGAGCCCGAGCGCATTCCGCGCCGCGGCGGCGAAGGCCGGCTTGCGCGTCGTCAATGAACTCGCGTTCGGGGCCGACTACGCCGAGACCTTGCGCCGCTGGCGCGAGCGCTTCCTGGCCGCCGACGGCCCGGTGCGAAAGCTCGGCTTCGACACCCGCTTCATGCGCATCTGGGAGTTCTACCTCGGCTACTGCGAAGCGGCGTTCGCGACCGGCAACACCAGCGTCATGCAGTTCACGTTGCAGCGGGACTGACGGGCCGGAAAGAGATCAACTCACGCACCGCAGAGGCGCAGAGGGCGCAGAGTTGCGCAGAGAATTCAATCGATATTTTTCTCTTTTCCTCTCTGCGTTTCCTCTGCGTTTCCTCCGCGTTATCCGCGCCTCTGCGGTGGTGGGTTGGGTTTCTTCAGCCCCTCTCTACCGCAGCCACCCCTTGCGCCGGAAGTAGATGAACGGCGCCGCCACCGACGCCACCATCACCGCGATCGCGAACGGGTAGCCGAGCTCCCAGTTGAGTTCGGGCATGGCCTTGAAGTTCATGCCGTAGATGCTTGCGATCAGCGTTGGCGGCAGCAGCGCGACGCTGGCCACCGAGAAGATCTTGATGATCTTGTTCTGGTTGATGTTGATGAAGCCGACAGTGGCGTTCATCAGGAAGTTGATCTTGTCGAACAGGAAGGTGCTGTGGCTGTCGAGCGAGTCGATGTCGCGCAGGATCTGGCGCGCCTCCTCGAACTGTTCGGCGTTCAGCATGCGGCTGCGCATCATGAAGCTGACCGCGCGGCGCGTGTCCATCACGTTGCGGCGGATGCGCCCGTTCAGGTCTTCCTCGCGCGCAATCGCGTTCAGTACCTCGCCGGCCATCTGGTCGTTCAACTGCTGCTTCAAC
>JANXZA010000146.1 GCA_025355745.1 Rhizobacter sp.
TCGTCGATGCGGCTCGCCAGGCTGCCGCTGGCGAAGCCACCGAACACGACGCAATGGATCGCACCGATGCGCGCACAGGCCAGCATCGCGAACGCGGCCTGCGGAATCATCGGCATGTAGATCAACACGCGGTCGCCCTGCGTCACGCCGAGCGCCAGCAGGCACGCGGCCATGCACTGCACCTCGGCATGCAGTTCGGTGAAGCTGTAGACGCGCTCCACGTCGGTCTCGGTCGAGACGAAGATCAGCGCGTTCTGCTCCGCCCGATCGGGCAGGTGCCGGTCGATGGCGTTGTGGCACAGGTTGGTCGTGCCGCCGACGAACCAGTCTGTGAACGGCGCACGGCGGTTGTCGCAGACCTGGTCGAACGGCCGATACCAGTCGATCAGCGTTGCCTGCTCGGCCCAGAAGGCGTCTCGATCGTCGATCGAGCGGCGGTAGAAATCGGCATAACGAACTGCATGAGCGGCACCCGCAGAACTCGCGACAGGAACGATGGAGGCTGGTGTTGCGTGGTTCATGGCGGGCTCGGGTCGGTGAAGAGGGCTGCCCTGCGGGGCGCGAATGAATTGGGCCGGCGCGCGCTGACGAAGCCCTGACGTGATCCGGTCAGACGCTGACCACGACGCGCCCGCGCATCTCGCCGCGCATCAGCGCATGGGCTTTGTCGATGGCGCCCGCGAGCGGCACAACTTCGGTGATGGTCGCCAGCAAGGCCGGGTCGAGGTCACGCGCAAGCCGCTCCCAGGCCTGCAGTCGCGCGGCCAGCGGCGCCATCACGCTGTCGATGCCGGCCAGCGTCACACCCCGCAGGATGAAGGGCAGCACGGTGGCCGGCAGGTCGGCGCCCTGCGCCAGGCCGCAGGCGGCGACGACACCGCCGTAGCGCGTCTGCGCCAGCGCATTGACGAGCGTGTGGCTGCCCACCGCATCGACCACCGCCGCCCAGCGTTCTTTCTGCAGGGGCTTGCCAGCCGCGCTCAGCTCGGCCCGGTCGATCACCGCGCTTGCACCCAGGCGCTTCAGGTAGTCGGCCTCGGCCAGCTTGCCGGTGGCCGCCGCGACGCGATAGCCGAGCTTGCCGAGCAAGACGGTGGCGACGCTGCCGACGCCACCGGTCGCACCCGTCACCAGCACTTCGCCATCGCCGGGCCTCACGCCGTGGCGCTCCAGCGCCAGCACGCACAGCATCGCGGTGTAGCCGGCGGTGCCGATCGCCATCGCCTGCAAGGTGCTGAACGCGGCCGGCAGCGGCACCAGCCACTCGCCTTTCAAACGCGCCCGCTCGGCCAGGCAGCCCCAGCGCGTCTCGCCCACACCCCAGCCGTTGTGGATGAAGCGGTCGCCGGCCTTCCATCCCGGGTGGCTGCTGTCGAGCACGGTGCCGGCGCCGTCGATGCCGGCCACCATCGGCCAGGCCCGCACCACCGGGCTCTTGTTGGTGATGGCCAGGCCGTCCTTGTAGTTCAGGGTCGAGTGGGCCACCTGCACCAGCACGTCACCGTCGGGAAGCTGGTGATCGTCCACGGCGCGCACGCTGGCGTTGAAACCGGCCTCCGACTTTTCGAGCAACAAGGCATTGAACATGAGGGCTCCATTGAGTTCGTGTGGACGATAGCGCAAGCCGGCGCGCCAGAGCCGGCGCGCGGCTCGCCGAACGCCTCATCGAAACATCCGGAAACTACGCCAAACCCTTGTCAGATATCACTATTTCCGGATTGACGCGAGCCTGTCACTCGCCTATCCTGCGCGCCATGCTGAAATTTGGTGATCGCGCTGCGAGCGCAGTGCGACGCACGGTGTTTTTCGGCCTCCTCGGGTTGCTGTCGGCCATCGCGGTGGCGGCGCCGGAGGCACCTCCTGCCACAGCCTCCACATTGCCGGCTGCACCCAGCGCCGCACCCGCTACCGCAGCCGCGATCGACCCAGTCGCGCGCTTCCTGATCGACAAAGGCCTGCTCAACGCGAGCGCCGCGTCCCTGCCCGGTGAAAGCGCGTTCGTCGCGCGGCTGCGCGACCGGGCCTCCGACATGGTGCTGACCGCGATGAACTTTCTCGGCGTGCCGTACCGGCGCGGTGGCAACAGCGCCGAGCAGGGCTTCGACTGCAGCGGCTTCACCCGCCACGTGTTCGAGTCGAGCCTGGGCCTGCTGCTGCCGCGACGGGCCGACGAACAAGCCACGACGGCCGGCCTGCTGACCATCAAGCGCAACGAATTGAAGCCCGGCGACCTGGTGTTCTTCAACACCTTGCGCCGCACCTTCTCGCACGTCGGCATCTATGTCGGTGAGGGCCGCTTCATCCACGCGCCGCGGCCGGGCGGCGAAGTGCGCGTCGAGGACATGGGCGCCAGCTACTGGAGCACGCGCTTCACCGGCGCGCGCCGCGCCGACATCGCAGCGGACGGGGCGGCGGCGTCTATGGTGCAGACCGAACCCGTGACCGCAGCGCCGCCGGTGTCGACGCTGCGAAACGTGTACTGAACGGCGAACTGCACGGTGTTCTGCGCGGTGCCCCGAGCCGCGCGCCGAGCGGTCCATGGCGCGGCCCACGCCGCAGCCGCCGGTGCGGCGCCGGCGCATCGTTACGCCCATCGCAGCACCGCAGCGCAGGCACAATCCGCGCATGGTCGAAAAAGTCATCCCGCTCGCGGACCACCGCTATGCCGCGTCGCTGCCCACCGTGCCCTTGCAAGCCGATGCGCCGACCGGCCTGCTCGGCGACACGCTCGGCCGGCCGCTGCGCGACCTGCGCATCTCCGTCACCGACCGCTGCAACTTCCGCTGCAGCTACTGCATGCCGAAGGAAGTGTTCGACAAGCACTATGCCTTTCTGCCGCATGCCTCGCTGCTCAGCTTCGAAGAAATCACCCGCACCGCGCGGCTCTTCGCGGCCCACGGCGTGCGCAAGCTCCGCCTCACCGGCGGCGAGCCGCTGCTGCGCAAGAACCTCGAGCTGCTGGTGGCAATGCTGGCCGGACTGCGCACCCCCGACGGCGCGCCGCTCGACCTGACTCTGACGACGAACGGCTCGGTGCTGGCGCGCAAGGCGCAGGCGCTGAAAGACGCCGGCCTGCAGCGCGTCACCGTCAGCCTCGACGCGCTCGACGACGCGATCTTCCGCCGCATGAACGACGCCGACTTCCCCGTAGCCGACGTGCTCGCCGGTATCGACGCCGCACAACGCGCCGGCCTCGGCCCGATCAAGGTCAACATGGTCGTGAAGCGCGGCACCAACGACGCGCAAATCGTGCCGATGGCGCGCCACTTCAAAGGCACGCCGGTGGTGTTGCGCTTCATCGAGTACATGGATGTGGGTGCGACCAACGGCTGGCGCATGGACGAGGTGCTGCCGTCCAGCGAGGTGATTGCGCGCATCCACGCCGCGCACCCGCTCGAAGCGATCGAAGCCAGCGCCCCCGGCGAGACGGCGGCGCGCTGGCGCTACCGCGACGGCAGCGGCGAGATCGGCGTGATCTCCAGCGTCACGCAGGCGTTTTGCGCCGACTGCAACCGCGCCCGCCTGTCGACCGAAGGCAAGCTGTTCCTGTGCCTGTTCGCCAGCCACGGCCACGACCTGCGCGCCCTGCTGCGCGGCAACTACTCCGACGCGCAGATCACGGCGGCGATCGGCCTGATCTGGCACGGCCGCGCCGACCGCTACTCCGAACTGCGCAGCGCGGCGGGTGCTGGTGCAGTGAATCCGGCCAGCACCGAACGCCGCGTCGAGATGCACTACATCGGCGGCTGAGCGCGTGATCGATCCGAACGACATCACCGGGCTGATCCTCGCGGGCGGGCGCGGCAGCCGCATGGGCGGCGTCGACAAGGGCTTGCAGACCCACCACGGCGTGCCGCTGGCACTGCACGCGCTGCTGCGGCTGTCGCCCCAGGTCGGCCAGGTGCTCATCAACGCGAACCGAAATCTCGGCGCCTACGAGGCGATGGGCGCCTCGGTGTGGCCGGATGCCCTGCCCGACTACGCGGGGCCGCTGGCGGGCTTCCTGGCGGGCCTGGAACATTGCGAAACGCCTTACCTCGTGACGGTGCCGTGCGACTCGCCGAATTTCCCGCTCGATCTGGTCGCGCGGCTGGCAGCAGCGCTCGACGCCGACGGCGCCGACATCGCGATGGCCGCGACGCTCGAAGACGGCCAGGTGCGCACCCAGCCGGTGTTCTGCCTGATGCGCTCAAACGTGCTCGAGAGCCTGGTCGCCTTCACGCAGAGCGGGCAGCGCAAGATCGACCGCTGGACGGCGCAGCACCGCTGCGTCGAGATCTGTTTCGACGACCCGCAAGCGTTCGCGAATGCGAACACGCTGGCCGAGTTGCAGCGCTTGCAATCGAATGCCTGAATCGGCCGCTAAGCTGGCCACGAAGCCGGTCACGACAGCGGTCGCGATCCGCCGTCTGGTGGCGCCCGACCTCGGCGACTACAAGGCGCTGCGCGACACGATGCTCGCCGCCCACCCCGAAGCCTTTACGTCCGATGCCGCCACCGAGCGCCTGCGAACGCCAGACAGTTACCTCGCCCGCATCGGCGCCGATCAAGCCAGCGCCGCCCACGCCGGTCAGTTCACGCTCGGTGCCTGGCACGGCACACGCCTCGTCGGTGCGCTCGGTTGCGAGCGCGACCCGCGCGTCAAGGTGCGGCACATCGCGCACCTGATCGGCATGATGGTGGTCGCCGACGCGCGCCGCGCCGGCGTCGGCCGGGCCTTGCTCGATGCCTGCATCGCCAGCGCGCGCGCTGCCGGCAGCATCGAGATGCTGACCCTGAGCGTGACCGCCGGCAACAGCGCCGCGCAGCGGCTCTACGAAGGCGCCGGCTTCAGCCGCTACGCCAGCCTGCCGCGCGCCATCCGCGTCGGCGCCGAGTACCACGCGAAAGAGCAATGGGTGTTGATGCTGTGACCGACTCCTTGCGTCACCCCGAAACGAAAAGCCTGCAGCAGATCGCCGCCAGCCTGGCCGGCTACGACCCGCAGGCCCTGCCGGTCGCGCAGGCCCAGGCGTTCATCGCCCGCCTCATGCCCCAAGTGCAGGCAGTCGAAATGCTGCCGATCCGCAGCGCACTCGGCCGCGTGCTGGCGCGCGACATCGTCTCGGCCATCGACGTACCGGCCGCCGACAACTCGGCGATGGACGGCTACGCGCTGCGCAGTGCCGATCTTTCGCCCGCTGCCGACACGGTCTTGTCGATCGTCGGCACCGGATTCGCAGGGCGCCCCTTCGAGGGCACTGTGGCAGCCGGTCAATGCCTTCGCATCATGACCGGCGCGGTCATGCCGGCCGGCCTGGACACGGTCGTGCCGCAGGAGTTCGTCAAGGTCGATGGTGAGCGGGTCACCGTGCCGATGGGCGCCGTGCGCGCCGGCGACAACCGGCGCCTGGCCGGCGAAGACCTGGCGCGCGGCGCGGTGGCGCTGGCGGCCGGGCGCATCGTTCGCCCGGCCGACCTCGGCCTGCTGGCCTCGCTCGGCCGCGCCGAGGTGGCGGTGTTCCGGCGCCTGCGCGTCGCCTTCTTCTCGACCGGCAACGAGCTGCGTTCGGTCGGCGAGCCGCTCGATGCGGGCTGCGTCTACGACAGCAACCGCTACACCTTGTGGGGCATGCTGCAGCGCCTGGGCGTCGAGGTGCTCGACCTCGGCGTCGTCCGCGACGACCCCGCCGCGCTCAAGGCCGTGTTCGCGCAGGCCGCCGCATCGGCCGACGCGGTGATCACGTCGGGCGGCGTCAGCGTCGGCGAGGCCGACCACACCAAGCAGGTGATGGCGCAACTCGGCGACGTGCTGTTCTGGCGCATCGCGATGCGCCCCGGCCGGCCGATGGCGATCGGCAGGATCAAGGCCGGCGGCAGCAGCAGCGGCGGCAGCAGCAGCGACGGCAGCAGCGAACACGCGGCGATCCTGTTCGGCCTGCCCGGCAACCCGGTCGCGGTGATGGTCACCTTCTACGCCTTCGTCCGCGACGCCCTGCTGGCGATGAGCGGCGCCACACCGCAGCCGCTGCCGATGCTGCGCGCCGCCAGCACGGCCGCGATCCGCAAGAAGCCCGGCCGCACCGAGTACCAGCGCGGCAGCGTCTCGCGCGCGGCCGATGGCAGCTGGCAAGTGACCCTCGCCGGTTCGCAGGGCTCGGGCGTGCTGCGCAGCATGAGCGAGGCGAACGGCCTGGTCGTGCTGGCCCACGCGGCGGGCGATGTGGCGGCGGGAGAACTGGTGGACGTGCTGCCGTTCGACGGCCTGGTGTAGTTGAACAAGCCGGCAGCCGCCTGGCCGGTGACAGCGCAAAATTGCGCCATGAACACCTTGTCTGATCCGCAGCTCCGCGCCCTCACCAACGGCCCGCACGACAACCCCGACGCCGATCCCGACCCGCAGGAAAGCGCCGAGTGGCGCGATGCCTTCAGCGCGCTGGTTCAAACCCATGGCGCCGGGCGCGCGCGCCAGATCCTCGACCAGCTCGCGCTGCTTGCACGCCAGCAGCGCATCGGCTGGTCGCCCGAGCTGGCCACGCCCTACGTCAACACGATCGCGGTCGATGCGCAGCCGGCGTTTCCGGGCGACCTCGCGATCGAAGAGCGCCTGGCCTCGTTGATGCGCTGGAACGCGCTGGCGATGGTGGTGCGCGCCAATTATTCCTACGGCGAACTCGGCGGCCATATTGCCAGCTACGCCAGCGCGGCCGATCTGTTCGAGACCGGCTTCAACCACTTCTTCCACGCCCGCGCCGGCCTGGGCGAAGGCGCGCATCGCGGTGACCTGGTGTTCTTCCAGCCGCACAGCTCGCCGGGCGTCTATGCGCGCGCCTTTCTCGAAGGCCGCTTGACCGAACAAGACCTGCTGCACTACCGCCAGGAACTGACCGCGCCGGCGTTTGCCCAGGGCCAGGGCGCGCGCGGCTTGTCAAGCTACCCGCACCCTTACCTGATGCCCGACTTCTGGCAGTTCCCGACCGGCTCGATGGGCATCGGCCCCATCAGCTCAATCTACCACGCGCGCTTCATGCGCTACCTCACGCACCGCCACCTGCTCGACTGCGGGCCGCGCAAAGTCTGGGGCGTGTTCGGCGACGGCGAGATGGACGAGCCCGAATCGATGAGTGCGCTCACGTTGGCCGCGCGCGAAAAGCTCGACAACCTGGTGTGGGTCGTGAACTGCAATCTGCAGCGCCTGGACGGCCCGGTGCGCGGCAACGGCCGCATCATCGACGAGCTTGAAAAGCTCTTCGCCGGCGCCGGCTGGAACGTCATCAAACTCGTCTGGGGCAGCGACTGGGACGGCTTGTTCGCGCGCGACACCAGCGGTGCGCTGGCACGTGCCTTCGCCCACACCGTCGACGGCCAGATGCAGACCTTTGCCGCCAAGGACGGGCGCTTCAACCGCGACAACTTCTTCGGCCAGACCGACGAGTTGAAGCGCCTGGCGCAGGGCATGACCGACGAGCAGATCGACCGCCTGAAGCGCGGCGGCCACGACCTGGTGAAGATCCACGCCGCGTACGCCGCTGCGGCCGCGCACACCGGCCGGCCGAGCGTGATCCTGGCGCACACCAAGAAGGGCTACGGCATGGGCGCCGGCCAGGGCAAGATGACGAGCCACTCAGACAAGAAGTTCGAGAGCGCCGACCTGATCGGCTTTCGCAATCGCTTCGACCTGCCGCTGACCGATGCGCAGGCGACCTCGCTGGCCTTTTACCGGCCGGCCGACGACAGCGTCGAGATGCAGTACCTGAAGGCGCACCGCGCTGCCCTGGGCGGCTCACTGCCACGGCGCGAGACAATTTGCGAGCCGGTGCCCAAGCCCGACATCGCGACCTATGCGAAGTTCGCCCTCGCCGCCGAAGGCAAGGAGATGAGCACGACGATGGCCTTTGTGCGCCTGCTCGGCGCGCTGCTGAAGGACTCGGCGCTCGGCCCGCGCGTCGTACCCATCGTGGCCGACGAGGCCCGCACCTTCGGCATGGCAAACCTGTTCAAAACGGTCGGCATCTATTCGAGCGTGGGCCAGCGTTATGCGCCCGAAGACATCGACTCGATCCTGAGCTACCGCGAGGCCACCGATGGCCAGATCCTCGAAGAAGGCATCAGCGAGGCCGGTGCCATCGCGAGCTGGACGGCCGCGGCCACCAGCTACAGCGTGCACGGCCTGGCGATGCTGCCGTTCTACATCTACTACTCGATGTTCGGCTTCCAGCGCGTCGGCGACCAGATCTGGGCCGCCGCCGACCAGCGCGCCCGCGGCTTCCTGCTCGGCGCCACGTCCGGCCGCACCACCCTCGGCGGCGAAGGCCTGCAGCATCAGGACGGCACGAGCCACCTGGTGGCCGCGACGATCCCGAACTGCAAGGCCTGGGACCCGGCCTTCGCCGGCGAAATGGCCGTGATCGTCGACGCCGGCATTCGCGAAATGATGGTCGAGCAGAAGGATGTTTTGTACTACGTGACCTTGATGAACGAGAACTACGCGCAGCCGTCGCTGCCCGCTGACGCGCATGCCGATGTACTGCGCGGCGGCTACCGGTTCGCGCGCTACCCGCAGGCCGAAGCGCTGGTGCGCATCACACTGCTCGGCTCCGGCGCGATCCTCACCGAGGTGATCAAGGCGGCGCAGCAACTGGCCGCCGAAGGCATCGGCGTCGAGGTCATCAGCGTGACGAGCTGGAGCGAACTGGCGCGCGACGGCGCGGCCGGTGAGGCGGCTTCATTGCGGGGCGGCGCGGTCGCCGTGCCCTTCATCGCACAACTGCTGGCAAAGGGCACGGGGCCCATCGTCGCGGCCACCGACTACGTGCGCGCGGTGCCGGAAAGCATTCGCGCCTACCTGCCGCCAGGGCGGCGCTACCTGACGCTGGGCACCGACGGCTTCGGCCGCAGCGACACGCGTGCGGCGCTGCGCGATTTCTTCGGCGTCGATGCGCAGAGCATCGTGCGCGCGGCGCGCTTCGCGCT
>JANXZA010000167.1 GCA_025355745.1 Rhizobacter sp.
ATCAGACAGCTTCGTTTATCAATGCCCGGTGGCGTCGCCCGGCCGGCCGGCTTCGAACAGGAACCAGGTGCGCCGCTCGGTCTCATCGATCCAGACTTCGATGAAGCTCGCGGTGGCGATGTCGCGATGCTCGTCGCAGACCTTGTGCGCTTCGCGCGGCCGGGCGGCGACCGTCTTGTTGTCCTCGCACAGCTCGGCCAGCATGTCCGATGGCTCGACGTAGTTGGCGTCGTTGTCAAGGATACGCTGGGTGCGCGCGATGTGGCCGATCGAACGCAACGTGGTACCGCCGAGCTTGCGAATGCGCTCGGCGATCGGCGATCGGCGATCGGGTCGGTCATCGCATAGAGCTGATCGGCCTGCTCGTCGAGCATGACGTGATAGTCGCGAAAGTGCGGCCCACTCATGTGCCAGTGAAAATTCTTTGTCTTGAGGTAGAGCGCGAACACGTCGGCCAGCACGCCGTTCATCGCGGCGGCGATGTCTGGGGTGGCGGCAGGTTTGAGATCGGTAGGGGTCAGCAGCGGCGCTCTTTGCCGCACCCTCGGGCTGCCGGCCTTGACCGTGGTCTTCGCGAGCTTGGATTCAGACTTTTTCATGTCGTTGCCTTTTCAAAGTGCGCACTGCGCATGAAAGTTCGCAGAACGCGGTGCCGATAAGAACATTCACCATAGAGGCGCCGCAGCTGAAGTTCTGTTCGCCAGCGCACACTGCGCCCGACCCACGTTCGTCGCCGATCCGCAGGACGCCGGCTGATCGCAGACTGCGGCGACCCACCAAGCAAAACGCCCCCAAAACTTGTCGTTTTCGGGGGCGCCTCACTTCTGGGGGTTTCGCACTATCGTGAGCTCGGTCTGGTGGGCTGGGGTCACTTGAACATCGCTCGCGAAGCCACGCCAGCGCTTGATCTCGCGACTTCGGTCTCTATGAGTTACCCCAAAAGTTATCCTGCATGATCTCGCCTCCGCATAGGTGCTCGCGGGGCACTGGCTCGGGCTGCTTTGCCAGGCAGCCGATCGATGGGCGAGCAACGGTTGTATGGAGCGCTTTCGGTCGCGAAGAGTGCCTAATGTGGCGTCGCTATGCGCTCGACGTGAGCAGCGCAGACCGCCTAAGTGTCACAGGTCAGGTCAACGGCTTGGAAGGCCGCAGAGCAGCCGGCGCTGACGCTGGCCGCTGGCAGGCGTACTCACGCTGACTGGCATCCAGCGGTCATTGGACCGTGCCGCCTGTGCTGGCCCGAATGGCCGCTGTACGAGGTGGTGCAGTCGCAGGCCTCCGGCGATCCGGAGGGCAACACGCCACCGACCGCTTTGCCGTCACCTGGACTGGCGGTATCGACCCATTGCTGCCCGTGGCCGATTTCGCGGGGAACGACCGGTTTACTCTGGAACTTGACCTTCGATCACGCTGCTGTGAGAGCCCGCAACGACGACAGCGGTCCTTCACAAGTGGCCGCCATAGGCCCGCAAGGGGATTCGGGCTGAACGACTGCACCCGAAAGCCCCGAACTGGCGCTGCCGACCCAAAGGAGCCTGCGGTGGTTTTCTGGTCGAGCGACCGGTCCACTTTGGAAACGGTCGTTCGCCGATCATGTCAAGAATTCAGAACACAGGCGGCAGGACTAAACCGCTCGCGCGGTAGTCGCTCCGGCCAGAGTGGTGGCGTTCCGTTGTGGCGCCGGTTCTGTGATGTTGGTGATCGAGGAAATCCGCCTCGTTCATCGACTGGAGCAAGACCATGGACATCTCGACTCCCACTGTCTCGCCGTTGCGCCAACGCATGCTCGACGACATGCGCATGCGCAAGATGACCGAGCACACCCAAGACGGCTACATCTGCGCCGTTCGCAAGCTCGCCGCCTTCCTCGGTCGCTCACCGGACACGGCCACCATCGAAGAGTTGCGACGCTTCCAGCTTCACTTGGTGGATGCCGGTACGAGGCCGGTGACGATCAACGCCACGATCACCGGGCTGCGGTTCTTCTTCGACATCACCCTGGGTCGCCCGGAGCTGTTGGCCAAGATGCAGCATGTGCGAGTGCCGCGCACTCTGCCGGTGGTGCTCAGCCGCGAGGAAGCCGCGCGCTTGATCGCCGTAGAGGAAAGCAAAAAGTGTCCCAAACGCGACGGTAAAAGTGTCAATCGGCATTTAGTGATTTGACTAACCGCCCGCAAACGCCGGCGTGGCAAGGGCGGTTTCAAGTCCGAAGCGCAACGGTCTTGAGTCAGTGGGTTGAGGGTGATGATTGATGAGCCGACGCGAGCATTTGTTTGAACACTGCCAAGGGCGTGTTGAACGCGTGCGTGGCGCGAGGCCGGTTGTTCAGGCTGTCGGCGATGCCGTCGAGATCGTCTTGAGTGAAGGTGCTCAGGTCCGTGCCCTTGGGCAAGTACTGACGCAGCAGCCCGTTGGTGTTCTCGCAGGTGCCGCGCGGCCACGGACTGTGCGGGTCGCAGAAGTAGACCTTCACGCCGGTGCGCTGCGTCAGATCCTTGTGCATGGTCAGTTCCTTGCCCTGGTCATAGATGAGGCTTCGGCGCAGCGGCGCGGCAATCGAATTCAGCTTGGCAGAAAAGCCCGCCAGCGCCGAGGCG
>JANXZA010000112.1 GCA_025355745.1 Rhizobacter sp.
TGAAGCGCAAGGCGCGCGGCTCGGCCTGGCGCCGCATTCGCTGCGTGCCGTGCCGCCCGAAGCATTGCGCGAAGCGCTCGCCGGCATCGACGCGATCGACCCGACGGCACCCGTTCACCTCCACATCGCCGAGCAATCGAAGGAGGTCGATGACTGCCTGGCCTGGAGCGGCCAGCGGCCGGTCGCGTGGCTGCTCGACCATGCGCCGGTCGATGGGCGATGGTGCCTGGTGCATGCCACCCACATGGACGCCGATGAACACCGGCGCGCTGCGGCCAGCGGCGCGGTGGCCGGCCTGTGCCCGAGCACCGAGGCAAATCTGGGCGACGGCATCTTCGACCTGCCGGCCTGGGGCGCGGCGGGCGGTGCCTGGGGCCTGGGTTCCGACAGCCATGTCTGCGTCAATGCGGCCGAAGAGTTGATGCTGCTCGAATACAGCCAGCGCCTGGCCACGCGCCGGCGCGTTGTGGCGGCCAGTGCTGCGCAGCCGCAGGTGGCGACCGCGATGACGCTGGCGGCAGTGCACGGCGGCGCCCAGGCCGCGGGCCGCAGCATCGCCGGCCTGACGCTCGGGCAGCAGGCCGACTTCGTCGTGCTCGACGCCGCGCACCCGGCGCTGGCCGGCCTGGCGGCGCCCGAGATGCTCGCGTCGCATGTCTTCGCCAGCCACCGCAGCAATGCGATCGACGCGGTCTGGGTGGCGGGGCAGGTGCGCGTGCAGTCCGGCCGCCATCGTCTTCACGACTGCGCGCGCGCCGGGTTCATTGCCGCGCGCCGCGAATTGCTGAGCCCCGCATGAACCCCCTCGTCGACACCACCGAGCCGCCGTTCCGCTTCCGCCAGGGCTCGCGGCCGCTGCTGATCTCGATGCCGCATGTGGGCACCCATGTGCCGCCCGCGCTGGCCGCGCGCCTGAGCGCCGAGGCGCGCCAGGTGCCCGACACCGACTGGCATCTGGAACGCCTCTACGACTTTGCCGATGAACTCGGCGCCTCGGTGCTGGTCGCCACCCATTCACGCTATGTGATCGACCTGAACCGCCCGCCCGACGATCAGAACCTGTACCCCGGCCAGGACACGACCGGCCTGTGCCCGGTCGACACCTTCGACAAGGCGCCGCTGTACGCGGCCGGCGATGCGCCCGGTGCGGACGAGATGGCTGCCCGCCGCGAGGCCATCTGGCAGCCGTATCACCGCCAGCTGCAGACCGAACTCGCGCGCCTGAAAGCAGCCCACGGCGCCGCCCTGCTGTGGGACGCGCACTCGATCCGATCCGTGCTGCCGCGCTTCTTCGAAGGCCGGCTGCCGGACCTGAACCTTGGCAGCGCCGATGGCGCGAGCTGCGCGCCGGCGCTGGCCGACGAGCTGCTGCGCATCGCCCTCCAGGCCACCGGCTACAGCGCGGTGCTGAACGGCCGCTTCAAGGGCGGCTACATCACGCGCCAGTACGGCCAGCCGACGCAGGGCGTGCACGCGGTGCAGCTGGAGATGACGCAATGCTGCTACATGCACGAAGCCTGGCCGTTCGACTACCGCAGCGACATCGCGGCCGGGGTGCGGCCGCACCTGCTGCGCCTGCTTGAAGCGGCGTTGGCGTTCGTCGAACGCGAGTAGCAAACCAGCCGCCCCGCCGCGCTGAATTTCCCGCCTCTTCGCGTCTTGTCGCTTCGTGTCTTCGTGCCTTCGTGGCAAATCCGGCCTGCGAGCTCAACAAGCCCCACCACCCTACAATCGCACCTCGCCCGAGGAGTGTTGCGACCGCCGGTTCATGGCGGCCAGGCTCGGGCACATTGCATTCCCGTGCAATGGTTCAACGGCGCTCACCCGACCTTGCAGGTCTGCGGTGAGATGCGCAGGCCGGCGCTGAAATGCCTGCGATGACCGACCCGAAAAACCCAGTGGCACCGATGAAATTGTCCGGCCTCGAACCGGTGCTGATCGGCGAAGGTGCGCTCTTCGTCAACATCGGCGAGCGCACCAACGTGACCGGCTCGAAGGCCTTCGCCCGGATGATCCTGAATGGCGAGTTCGAGCAGGCGCTGAGCGTCGCGCGCCAGCAGGTCGAGAACGGTGCGCAGGTCATCGACATCAACATGGACGAGGCCATGCTCGACAGCAAGGCCGCAATGGTGCGCTTCCTGAACCTGATCGCCGGCGAGCCCGAGATCGCGCGCGTGCCGATCATGGTCGACAGCTCGAAGTGGGAGGTGATCGAGGCCGGCCTGAAGTGCATCCAGGGCAAGGGCATCGTCAACTCGATCTCGCTGAAGGAGGGCGTCGCGGCGTTCAAGCACCAGGCCAGGCTGGTGAAGCGCTACGGCGCCGCCGCCGTGGTGATGGCCTTCGACGAGAAGGGCCAGGCCGACACCTACGAGCGCAAGGTGCAGATCTGCGAGCGGGCGTATCGCATGCTGGTCGACGAGGTCGGCTTTGCGCCGGAAGACATCATCTTCGACCCGAACATCTTCGCCATCGCAACCGGCATCGAAGAGCACAACAACTACGCCGTCGACTTCATCAACGCGACGCGCTGGATCAAGGCCAACCTGCCGGGTGCGAAGGTCAGCGGCGGGGTGTCGAACGTGAGCTTCAGCTTTCGCGGCAACGACCCGGTGCGCGAAGCCATCCACACCGTGTTCCTGTACCACGCGATTCAAGCGGGGATGGACATGGGCATCGTCAACGCCGGCATGGTGGGCGTGTATGACGACCTCGATCCCGAACTGCGCGAGCGCGTCGAAGACGTGGTGCTGAACCGCCGCGAAGACTCGGGCGAGCGCCTGATCGAGATCGCCGAGAACGCCAAAGGCATGGCCAAGGACGACACCGCGCGCCTCGCCTGGCGCGGCACCGCCGCGCACCCCCGCCCGGTCGAAGAGCGCCTGAGCCACGCGCTCGTGCACGGCATCAACGACTTCATCACCGAAGACACCGAGCAGGTCTACCGCGCGATTCTGGCCAAGGGCGGGCGGCCGCTGCATGTGATCGAAGGCCCGTTGATGGTCGGCATGAACATCGTCGGCGACCTGTTCGGCCAGGGCAAAATGTTCCTGCCGCAAGTGGTGAAAAGCGCGCGCGTGATGAAGCAGGCGGTGGCGCACCTGCTGCCCTACATCGAGGCCGAAAAACTCGCGATGGTCGAGGCCGGCGGGGAAGCGAAGGCGAAGGGCAAGATCGTCATCGCCACCGTGAAGGGTGATGTGCACGACATCGGCAAAAACATCGTCACTGTTGTGCTTCAGTGCAACAACTTCGAGGTCGTGAACATGGGCGTGATGGTGGCGTGCCAGGACATCCTGGCGCGCGCCAAGGCCGAAGGCGCCGACATCATCGGCCTGTCCGGCCTGATCACGCCGAGCCTGGAAGAGATGCAGCACGTGGCTGGCGAGATGCAGCGCGACGACTATTTCCGCAGCAAGAAGATGCCGCTGCTGATCGGCGGCGCCACCTGCTCGCGCGTGCACACGGCGGTGAAGATCGCGCCGCACTACGAAGGCCCGGTGGTCTATGTGCCGGACGCGAGCCGCTCCGTCAGCGTGTGCAGCGAGTTACTCAGCGACGAGCGCGCCGCCGCCTACATCACCGAGTTGAACGCCGACTATGTGCGAGTGCGCGAGCAGCACGCCAACAAGAAGGTCACGCCACTCGTGACGCTGGCGCAGGCGCGCGCCAACAAGTCGCGCATCGACTGGGCCGCCTACGACGTGCCGGCGCCCAAGTTCACCGGCCGGCGCGTGTTGCGCAATCAGGACCTGGCCGAGATCGCCGCCTGCATCGACTGGTCGCCGTTCTTCCAGACCTGGGACCTGGCCGGCCCGTACCCGGCGATCCTCACCGACGAGGTCGTCGGCGAATCGGCGCGGCGCGTGCTCAGCGATGGCCAGCGCCTGCTGCGCCGCGCGATCGAAGGCCGCTGGCTGACGGCGAACGGCGTGATCGGCCTGTACCCGGCGAATACGGTCGGTGACGACGACATCGAGATCTACACCGACGAATCGCGCAGCGAGGTGCTGCTGACCTGGCGCGGCTTGCGGATGCAGACGGTGCGCCCGGTCGTCGAGGGTGTGACGCGGCCGAACCGTTGCCTGGCCGACTTCATCGCGCCCAAGGGCTCGGGCCCGAACGACACCATTCGCGACCACATCGGCCTGTTTGCGGTCACCGCCGGCATCGGCGCGGAGAAGAAAGACGCGCAGTTCATGGCCGATCTGGACGACTACAACTCGATCATGTTCAAGGCCCTGGCCGACCGCCTTGCTGAAGCCTTCGCCGAGCGCCTGCACCAGCGCGTGCGCAAGGAGTTCTGGGGTTATGCCGAAGGCGAAACCCTGAGCAACGCCGAGATGATCGCCGAAAAGTATTCGGGCATCCGCCCCGCGCCCGGCTACCCGGCCTGCCCCGACCACAGCGTGAAGGCGGCGATGTTCGAAGCGCTGAACTGTGCTGACATCGGCATGGGCCTGACCGAAAGCATGGCGATGACGCCGGCCGCCAGCGTCAGCGGCTTCTACCTCGCGCACCCCGAGGCTGCGTACTTCAACGTCGGCAAGATCGGCGAAGACCAACTGCTTGACTGGGCCCGGCGCAGCGGGCAGGACGCAAGCCTGGTGCGGCGTTCGCTGGCGGCGTTGATGTAGCCGGCGTGCGCCGGCGTGCACGCACCGGCGGCAACATCTGCACGCTTGCCTTCGCTTACGCGGTGAAGCATTCGGTCGCAAGATGGGCCGAATGCGTCGCTGTTCTCAGGCTGGCCGACGGGCTGTTCAACCCGATTTGCCAACTCGTCCACACTTCGTCGCCTGAAACATGACGAACCAGCGTCATCGCCGGTGGGCACGGTCCCTGCGACCGGATCGACCCAATGCAAACGATGTCGTTGGGGGCTCCGGTGAAACACAACAATTCAAGCGCGGTGCGGGCGTTGCCGCGCCTGCGCGCGACTGCGAGTGCTGCGCTGCTGGCGGCACTGCTGGCGGCCTGCGGCGGGGGTGGTGGTGGCAGCAGTGATGGTGCGGCCGCGCCCGGTGCCGCCGGCGCGCCGCCCCCGGCACCGGCGCCTGCGGTCGCCTTGCCAACGTCACGCGCCGAAGCGGCACGCTTCCTGACCCAGTCGACCTTCGGCCCGACCGAGGCCGACACCGACCGGGTGATGAGCGTCGGCTACGCCGCGTGGATCGACGAGCAACTGGCCAAGCCGGCATCGTCGGCCCGCGCCACCTGGGAGGCGGCCGATGCGGCGGCCAAGGTGCTCGACAAGAACGCCGGCGTGTACCAGGACGGCACCATCAACGCGTTCTGGAAACTCGCCATCGGTGCCGACGACCAGTTGCGCCGACGCGTCTCGTTTGCGCTGTCGGAGATTTTCGTGATCTCGATGCAGGACGGCACCGTCGGCGACAACCCGCGCGCCGCCGCCGCCTACCTCGACATGCTCGGCGACAAAGGCCTGGGCAACTACCGCCAGTTGCTCGAGGCGGTTGCGATGCACCCGATGATGGGCGCCTACCTGACCGCGATCCGGAATCAGAAGGCCGATCCCAAAACCGGCCGTGTGCCGGACGAAAACTTCGCCCGCGAAGTGATGCAGCTGATGTCGATCGGCCTGTACGAGCTGAACCTCGATGGCAGTCAGAAGCAGGCGAACGGCGCGCCCGTCGCGACCTATGGCCAGGCCGACATCAGCAGCATGGCGCGGGTGTTTACCGGCTGGAGCTGGGCCTGCCCGGATTGGCCCGACAACAGTTGCTTCTTCTGGGGCTCGGCGAACAACATCGAAGACCCGGACCGCGGCTTCAAGCCGATGCTGGGCTATCCGCAATACCACAGCCCGGAGGCGAAAAGCTTTCTCGGCGTGACGGTCGCGGCGCAGTCGAAGTCGGACCCCGACACGAGCCTGAAGACCGCCCTCGACACGCTGGCGAATCATGCCAACGTTGGCCCGTTCATCGGCCGGCAACTGATCCAGCGCCTGGTCACCAGCAACCCGAGCCCGGCCTACGTGGCGGCGGTGGCGGCGGCCTTCAACGGCAGTGGCGGCGGCGGCACGCGTGGCGACATGAAGGCCACCATCAAGGCCGTGCTGCTGCACCCCGAGGCGCGCCTGGTGACCAGCACGTCCGGCAAGCTGCGCGAGCCGGTGCTGCGACTGTCGGCCTACTTGCGCGCCTTCCCGTTCACGTCCGACACCGGTGACTTCAAGGTCGGCAACACCGACAACGCCGGCTCGCAACTCGGCCAGACGCCGCTGCGTTCGCCCTCGGTGTTCAACTTCTTCCGCCCCGGCTATGTGCCGCCCGGCACCGAGGCCGCCAAGGCCAACCTGGCGGTGCCGGAGATGCAGCTGGCGCAGGAAACCACCGCGGCCGGCTACGTGAACTTCATGCGCGACAACGTCGACTACGGTGTGGGCAACTACAACGGCACGGTGGCCGGCGTGGTGCGCAACCGGCGTGACCTGCAGGCCGACTTCAAGGGCGAGCTCGCCTTCGCCGACAAGGTGCCGGAGTTGCTCGACCGCCTGAGCGCGCGGCTCATGGCCGGCGCCATGCCGGCGGCGCTGAAGACCGAGATCCAGGGCGCGGTCGAGAAGATCACGCTGCCGGTGCTGAATGCCACCGCGTCGAACCAGGCGCAGCTTGACAGCGCGAAGCTCGCGCGGGTCAAGTCGGCGGTGCTGCTGACCCTGGTCTCGCCCGAGTTCCAGGTTCAGAAGTGATGCTCGAACTGATCGCCCAAGCCGCCGCCCAACCCCTCGCAAGAACCCATCCATGACCACCCTCAATGCATCGCGTCGCCTGTTCCTGCGCCGGGCCGGCGCCGTCTCGGCGGTCGGCGCTGCGGCCGCACCGCTGGCGCTGAACCTCGCGGCCATCGGCTCGGCGGCGGCCCAGTCGGCCACCGACTACAAGGCGCTGGTGTGCATCTTCCTGTACGGCGGCAACGACTCGCTGAACATGGTGCTGCCCACCGACGCGGCCTCGTGGGCCAACTACAGCGCGGTGCGCAACCAGGCGCCGGAATCGATCGCGCTGATGGCACCCGGAACGGCTCCGAACCTGGGCGCTGGCGCGGGCTCACCGACACGCCTGGGCGGGGCGCTGCCGATCCTGCCCGCCAACGCGCAGGGCCGCAGCTTTGCACTGCACCCGTCGATGGCCACGCTGCAAACCATGTTCAACACCGACAAGCGTCTCGCCATCCTGCCGAACGTCGGCACGCTCATCAAGCCCACCAGCAAGACTGAGTACGGCCAGTCCTCGCACCCGAAACCGCTCAGCCTGTTCTCGCACAACGACCAGCAGAACACCTGGCTCTCGTTCCGCCCGGAAGGCGCCACGGTGGGCTGGGGCGGGCGCCTGGGCGACCTGCTGGCGTCGATGAACAGCAAGTCGGTATTCACCTCGATCTCGGCCGCCGGCAACGCGGTGTGGCTGGCGGGCCAGACGGTGCAGCAGTACCAGGTGAGCGCGAACGGCGCGATCCGCATGGGGATCGACACGGGGGGGCGCATCTTCGGCTCGACCGACGTGGGCGCGGCGATGCAGCGCATCGTCAGCGGCACGCGCGGCGGCCACACCTTCGAGGGCGATCTGGCGGCGGTCTCGCGCAAGTCGATCGATGCCGAGCTGACCTTGCGCTCCGCGCTGAAGCCCGCCAGCGACGCGCTGTTTGGCACGCCGGCCGCCAACTACAACGCCAACAACGACCCCAAGTTGCAGTACGACAACCCGCTGAACCCGGGCAGCAAGGCGTTCAACAACCTGGCCCAGCAACTGCAAGTCGTCGCTCGCATGATCGACGCCAGCAGCGCGGCCGGCGTGGGCGCGCGGCGCCAGGTGTTCTTCGTCAGCATGGGCGGTTTCGACTCACACGACAACGAGAACCGCAACAACGCCGACTTGATGGCCAGGCTGGCCCACGCGATGCGCTACTTCGACACCACGCTCGGCGCGATGGGTGCGCAGAGCAAGGTCACCGCGTTCACTGCGAGCGACTTCGGCCGCACCTTCACGAGCAACGGCGACGGCACCGACCACGGCTGGGGCGCCCACCACTTCGTGATGGGCGGCGCGGTGAAGGGCGGCGACCTGTACGGCAACTTCCCGGTGCTCGGGGCGAAGAACGTCAAGGACAACAACTTCGACAGCAGCCCGAACCAGATCGGCAACGGCAGCCTGATCCCCGAGACTTCGGTCGATCAGCTCGGCGCCACGCTCGCGAAGTGGTTCGGCGTGTCGGCCAGCGACGCGCTGACGGTGTTTCCGAACTTGGCCAACTTCGACGTGGGCAAGCGCGACCTCGGCTTCATGGCGTGATGGGCCCACGCTCGGAGCGTTGCTCGATCGGTGCGAGCAGGCGGCTCGAAACCTCAAACTCACCACCGCAGAGGCGCAGAGGACGCAGAGTTGCGCAGAGAA
Organism: Rhizobacter sp.; assembly: GCA_025355745.1. Taxonomy (GTDB): domain Bacteria; phylum Pseudomonadota; class Gammaproteobacteria; order Burkholderiales; family Burkholderiaceae_C; genus LMDS01. The sequence continues at coordinate 8,418 of JANXZA010000112.1, forward strand.
ATTCAGATTCTGTTTTTACTCTGCGTGCCTCTGCGTTCTCTGCGTCTCTGCGGTGCGTGAGTTGGCTTTTGAAGCGGCCGCCAGCACGCGCCGCGTGATCCGTTCGATGAGGTCGAAGGTCGGCGCGGGCACCGCATCGGCGTAGCGTTTGCGCTTGCTCTTGGAAATCACACCGTCGGCCTGGAGGCAGATCGATATCAGCACCGAAAGCACCGAGCCGCGCACGTCGCGTCGTTCATCGACGGCCTGTTTGACGGCATCGAAGTTGGCGAGAAACCGGGCCTCGTTGCGCAGCTCGACATCGAGCGCGTGCTCGGCCATCCTGAAGCCGAACTCGACGCAGGGTGTGGCATCCCAGTAGCGGAAGATCGACGCGTCGCCGTTGAACTTGATGTCGAAGTTGTCGTCTCCGAGCCAGGTCACGTTGACGCATTCGCGAGCAGCCCGCGAGTAGTGCTGCAACGCTTCGAGGTAGTCTTTCTCGTGGCGCTTCATCGCCACCGAGACCGGCAGCAGCATGCCGCTGGCGAGCTGGCCCGAGGTGCAGAGCGCCTTGTGGAACAGAAAGCGCGAGAGCCGGCCGTTGCCGTCCATGAACGGGTGAATGAAGACGAAGCCGAACGATGCAATGCTCGCGGCGACGATCGCGTCGATGTGCTTGGGTGCCGAGTTGGCGAACGCCATCCAGTCGTCCATGATGGCGTCGACCAATCCGGGCGGCGGCGGTACGTAGGTTACGCCGCTGGCACCGCGCATCGGGCCGCGCAACCAGTTCTGCCGGGTCCGGAATTGCACCGCCTTGTCGAACGGGTTGGTGACGACCGAAGACTGCAAGTCCACCAGATAGTCCTCGGTCAACGGGGCGCCGTCATGCGCTTGCTTTAGCAGCGAAATGAAGGCGCGTGCCTTGTCGGCGCTGGGGGCTTCACGTTCGATCGCATACGAGTCTTCGGTCTCATGCAGGTAGGCCCAAGCCAGGGCGCGGTCCGTCATTTCCGCGCCGAGGCTGGCGGTGAATGACCGGGCCCGGCCCAGGATGTCGGAAGCCATGGCGGCCTCGATGGCCGGCGTGCGTTCCACGCTGGCGCAATAGCGCACCGAGCCGAGGCCGTTGAAATCGACCCGCCAGCGCGCATTGCGCTGCGGTGGCCCGGTGAGGTAGCGCTGCGGGTCGAACAACTCGACATAGCTGCCGGCGATGTCGGGGCGGGGGCCCAGGCTTTGATGCGTCAGGGCTTCCCACAAATAGCAAACCACGCGCAGGTACTGGCCGTTCGGCGTGGCAACAAGTTCGGTGCGCAAACGCGAAGCTGCAATGTGCGGCAACGCCTGCGCCAGCACCTGCATGTTGACGCCCTCATGCTTCAGCGCGAACAGCAGGTGGTCCAGCGGGTCGTCGGTGGCAGGCGCCACGGTTCCCGGCACCGCCAGGAAGTGTTCGTTGCGCTCGATGCGCGTCACTGAACCGGTCATCGCTGGCCGGCGCGCCGGGAATGCGGTGAGACGAAGCAAACCGCGCACGAACTCGTATCCAACGGTGGCCATGATTTTTTTCAGTGGACCCAGATTATTTTCATTTCGAGCGATATGCCCAAGATTTCTTGCTGGTCAGTTTGATCGCTTCAGTGCACCGCCAAGACGCGCCGGTATTGAATCGCCTCGGCCAGGTGGGCCACGGTGATGGCGGCGCCGCCGCTCAGGTCGGCGATGCTGCGGGCCACGCGCAGCACACGGTGAAAGCCGCGCGCCGACCAGCCGAGCCGCGCGGCAGCGGCCTGCATGAACTTCGCGGCCGGCGCTTCGAGTGCGCAGTGCAGGTCGAGCGCCTCGCCTGACAACATCGCGTTCACGCAAGCCTGACGCGCCATGGCGCGGTCGCGTGCAATGGCCACGCGCAGCGCGATCACCGCACTCGCTTCGCCTTCGGGTGTGGCGGCCAGGGCTTCGGGCGGCACGGCGGGCACCTCGACCTGCAGGTCGATGCGGTCGAGCAGCGGCCCACTGATGCGGCCCTGGTAGCGCGCGACGATGTCGGGCGTGCAACGGCAGGCCCGCAACGGGCTGCCGAGATGGCCGCACGGGCACGGGTTCATCGCCGCGATGAGTTGAAAGCGGGCCGGGAATTCGGCCTGCCGCGCAGCCCGCGAGATCACGATGCGGCCGGTCTCGAGCGGCTCGCGCAGGGCCTCGAGCGCGGCGCGCTGAAACTCGGGAAATTCATCGAGAAAAAGCACGCCGTGGTGGGCGAGCGAGATCTCGCCCGGGCGCGGCGGCGAACCGCCGCCGACCAGTGCCACCGACGATGCCGTGTGGTGCGGCGTGCGCAGCACGCGCTGGCCCCAGCGTTCGTGGCGGAACGCACCCGTCAGGCTCAACACGGCGGCGGACTCGAGCGCGTCGTCCTGCGACAGGGCCGGCAGCAAGCCGGCAAAGCGCTGCGCCAGCATCGACTTGCCGGTGCCGGGCGAGCCCATCATCAGCACGCTGTGGCCACCGGCTGCGGCAATTTCGAGCGCCCGCTTGGCGCCTTCCTGGCCCTTTACGTCGCGCAGGTCGGGCCAGGCTGATGCCGCCGCGCGCGGCTGCGGCTGCGCCAGCGGCAGCGCGGCGCCCAGGGCGGCGGCGCCCGGCAGCAGCGCGCGCACCACGTCGAGCAGATGCGCGGCGGCGTGGATCGTCAGGCCCTCGACGAGCGCGGCTTCGTCGGCACTTGCCAGTGGCAGCACGAGTGCGCGCGGCAGGTCGGCGCTGCGGCGGCGCAAGGCGAGCGCCATCGCCAGGGCACCGCGCACCGGCCGCAAGTCGCCGGCCAGCGACAACTCACCTGCAAACTCGAAGCCGGCCAGTTGCTGCGGGTCGATCTGACCGCTGGCGGCAAGGATGCCGAGTGCGATCGGCAGGTCGAACCGACCCGACTCCTTCGGCAGATCGGCCGGCGCCAGATTGACCGTGATGCGCTTGTTGTGCGGAAACTCCAGGCCGCTGTTCTGGATCGCTGCGCGCACCCGTTCACGCGCTTCCTTGACCTCGACATCGGCCAGCCCGACCAGCGTGAAGCTCGGCAGGCCGTTCGCCAGATGCACCTCGACTGTGACCTCGGCCGCTTCGAGTGCATGCAGGGCCCGGCTGTGGACGACGGCAAGGGACATGGTGGGGTCGGCGCGCGTGGCAAGCGCCACGTGAACGATGGCAGGGCTTCGATTGTGCCGGGCGGGCGGCGCAGCTCCCATGCGCCTGCGCGCACTGACGTCGGATGGCCGGCCGCATCGAGACCACTCCAGCCACCGGCGCTACGATCGCGCCGCTCGCTCGGACTCGACAATCGAAAGCACCTCATGGCCGCCGCCAGCCTGCTCACCCTGCTCGACGACATCGCCACGATCCTGGACGACGTGGCCGTGCTCACCAAGGTGGCCGCAAAGAAGACGGCCGGCGTGCTCGGCGACGACCTGGCGCTGAACGCGCAGCAGGTTTCCGGCGTGAACGCCGACCGCGAACTGCCGGTGGTCTGGGCGGTGGCGAAGGGCTCGTTCGTGAACAAGGCGATCCTGGTGCCGGCGGCACTGGTCATCAGCGCATTCGCACCGTGGGCGGTCACGCCGCTGCTCATGCTGGGCGGCGCGTTCCTCTGCTACGAAGGTTTCGAGAAGCTCGCGCACAAGCTGCTGCACCGTGGCGCAGCCGCCGCGCATCACGCCGAACTCACGCTGGCCCGCACCGACCCGCAGGTCGATCTCGTCGCACTCGAAAGCGACAAGATCAAGGGCGCTGTGCGCACCGATTTCATCCTGTCGGCCGAGATCATCGCGATCACGCTCGGCACCGTGGCCGCAGCGCAGTTCCTGACCCAGGTGGTCGTGCTGGTGGGGGTTGCGGTGGTGATGACGGTGGGTGTCTACGGCCTGGTCGCAGGCATCGTCAAGCTTGACGACGCCGGCCTGTTCCTCAGCGGCCGGCCCGGTGACGACGCTGCCGCGCGGGCCCTGCGCGGGGTCAGCCGGGTGATCCTGCGGACTGCGCCGTGGCTGATGAAGGGGCTGTCGATCGCCGGCACGGCCGCGATGTTTCTCGTCGGTGGCGGCATTCTTGCGCACGGTCTTGCGCCACTCGGCCACTGGATCGAAGCCCTGGCGCACAACCTGGGTGGCGTGGCCGGCGCACTGACGCCGCTGGCGCTGAATTGCGGCATCGGCATCGTCGCGGGCGCGCTGACGCTGGCTGTGGTGACCGGCGTGCAATGGCTGCTCCGCAAGGCGAAGGGCGGGCGGTCCGCCGCAGTCTGAACGCAGCCGCCCGGGAGCGCAGCCGGCCCTTCGGCGCCGCACCAAGGAAGGCCGGTCTCGGCCCAATGCACCATGCGCGTGCAACTCAACGACTCGCCTTGAATTGGTGCGCATGTGCACATTCCTGCGCAGTCCTTGCGCGGTTTCGGGATGTCGCCGACCACCGTTGCGCTGGCACACATCCTGCAAACCCGGGGCAGACCCTCGCACCAACCTCACCGGAGCCACACACATGAAAAGATCGATCGTCATTCTGGGCATTGCCTCGCTCGCCAGCGTTGCAGTGCACGCCGAAGACGCGAACCCGCTGTCGTTCAACATCGGCGTGTTCACCGACTACCGGTTCCGCGGCATCTCGCAAACCCGGCTCCAGCCGGCGCTGCAATTCGGTGCCGACTACGCCTTCGCGAGCGGGTTCTATGTCGGTACCTGGCTGTCGACAATCCGCTGGATCGAAGACGCCGGCAAGGCGGCCGGCGTGCAGGTCGGGAGCACCTCGCTGGAGTGGGACCTCTACGCCGGCTACAAGGGCGAGATCGCGAAGGACTTCAGCTACGACGTCGGCGCACTGGCCTACTACTACCCGGGCAACAAGCTGTACAACATTCCCGGCTCGCGGAACGCCCACACCGGTGAGCTTTACGGCGCGCTGACCTACGGCCCGGCGACCGTCAAGTACTCGCATTCGGTGACCACGCTGTTCGGCTTCGACAAGAGCCGCAACAGCGGCTACCTCGAAGCGGCAGCCACGTTTGATGTCGGCGGCGGATTCAGCATCACGCCCCATGTCGGCTACCAGAAGGTGCGCGGCAACAGCGACTTCTCGTACACCGACTACGCCGTGACCGGATCCAAAGATTTCAGCGGTTTCGTCGTCAGCCTGGCCCTGGTGGGCGCCGAGACCAAGTCGATCGGTGGCGTGAAGGCCTACGCCTCGCCGGCCAACGGCAAGGACCTGGGCCGCTCGACGGTTGTGCTCGGCGTCAAGACGACCTTCTGAACCCCCACCCCACTGGAGAATCGACCATGAAAATGGTGACCGCCATCGTCAAGCCCTTCAAGCTCGACGAAGTTCGTGAGGCCCTCAGCGCCATCGGCGTGCAAGGCATCACGGTGACCGAAGTCAAGGGCTTTGGCCGCCAGAAGGGCCACACCGAGCTGTACCGCGGCGCCGAGTACGTGGTCGACTTCCTGCCCAAGGTGAAGATCGAAGCTGCGGTCGACGACGCCATCGTCGACCGCGTCATCGAGGCCATCGAAAGCGCCGCGCGCACCGGCAAGATCGGCGACGGCAAGGTGTTCGTGTCGACGCTCGAACAGGTGGTGCGCATCCGCACCGGCGAGACCGGCAAAGACGCCCTGTAAAACAAGAGAAGAGACAACCATGAGAAAACTGATTGCCACTCTCGCCCTGGGCTTTGCGGCCCTGGGCTTCGCTGGCCTTTCCGCCAGCGCCCTGGCCGAAGACGCGGCTTCCGCACCGGCTGCCACGGCGCCGACCGAAGCCTCTTCGGCGGCGCCCGCAGCAGCCACGGCAGCCGCAGCCCCCACCGCCGCCCCGGCCGCAATGGCGGCGGCGCCCGCCGCTGCCGAAGCCGCTTCGGCGCCCGCCGCTGCCGCGTCCACGCCAGTCGCCAACAAGGGCGACACGGCCTGGATGATCGTCGCCACGGCCTTCGTCATCATGATGTCGATCCCCGGCCTGGCGCTGTTCTATGGCGGCCTGGTGCGCAGCAAGAACATGCTGTCGGTGCTGATGCAGGTGATGGTCACGTTCTCGATGATCGTGGTGCTGTGGTGCATCTACGGCTACAGCCTGGCGTTCACCGAAGGCAATGCCTTCATCGGCGGCTTCGACCGGCTGTTCATGAAAGGCATGTTCGACCCCGCGAAGGGCGAGTTCGCGATGGCTGCCACCTTCAGCAAGGGCGTCTACATTCCCGAGCTGCTGTACATGGCATTCCAGGCCACGTTCGCCGCCATCACCTGCTGCCTGATCGTCGGCGCGTTCGCCGAGCGGGCCAAGTTCTCGGCGGTGCTGCTGTTCATGGTGCTGTGGTTCACCTTCAGCTACACGCCGATGGCGCACATGGTGTGGTACTGGATGGGCCCGGATGCCTACACCGGCGCGAAGGGCGTGAAGGACGCGATGGACGCCAAGGCCGGCCTGCTCTGGCAGTGGGGCGCGCTCGACTTCGCGGGCGGTACCGTCGTGCACATCAACGCGGCGGTGGCGGGCCTGGTGGGCGCCTACATGATCGGCAAGCGCGTCGGCTACGGCAAGGAGGCGTTCACGCCGCACTCGCTGACGCTGACAATGGTCGGTGCCGCGCTGCTGTGGGTCGGCTGGTTCGGCTTCAACGCCGGCTCGGCCCTCGAAGCCAACGGCTTCGCTGCGCTGGCTTTCATCAACACCTTCGGCGCCACCGCAATTGCGGTGCTGGCTTGGTGCATCGGTGAAGCGCTGATCAAGGGCAAGGCATCGATGTTGGGTGCCGCTTCGGGTGCCGTGGCCGGTCTGGTTGCCATCACCCCGGCCTGCGGTAACGTTGGTATCGGTGGTGCGCTGGTGATCGGTGCGGTGGCTGGTTTTGCCTGCCTGTGGGGTGTCACCGGCCTG
>JANXZA010000219.1 GCA_025355745.1 Rhizobacter sp.
TCAATACGTCGCCCTTCCGCCCGACAGATCGAACACCGCGCCGGTGCTGAACGAGCATTCCTCGGACGCGAGCCAGGCGATCATCGCCGCGGCTTCGGTCACTTCGAGAAAGCGCGCCATCGGAATCTTGCTCAGCATGAAGTCGATGTGCTGCTGCGTCATCGAGGCGAACATCGCCGTCTTCGCCGCCGCCGGCGAGACCGCGTTGACCAGCACGCCCTTCGTCGCCAGTTCCTTCGCGAGCGATTTGGTCAGCGCGATCAGGCCGGCCTTCGAGGCGCTGTAGTGCGAGGCGTTCGGGTTCCCTTCCTTGCCCGCCACCGAGGCGATGTTGACGATGCGGCCGTAGCCCTGCTTGACCATCTGCGGCACCACCGCACGGCAGGTCAGGTAGGGCGCGACCAGGTTCACCTCGATGACGCGGCGCCAGACCTCGGGCGCCAGTTCCCAGGTCGGCGCGTTGCCACCGGTGATGCCGGCGTTGTTGACCAGGATGTCAATGCGGCCATGGTCTCGCACCGCGTCGGCGGTGGCCGCCGCGATGTCGGCCTCCAGCGTCAGCTCGACGATCGCGGTGCTGATGACGCCGCCCTGCTTGAGCTTGCGCAGCGCATCTTCGGCCTGCGCCAGCAGCGCCGCGTCGATGTCCCACAGCACCACGCCAGCGCCGGATTGCAGCATCCGTTCGGCCACGGCAAAGCCGATCCCTTGCGCGCCACCGGTGATCACCGCCACGCGGCCGTTCAGATCGATCTGGTTCATCGTGACAACCCCTTCAAGGTCTGCTCGGCGTTCGGCGCTGCGGCGCAGTCGTCGATGTACTGGCGGATGATCTCGGCGAAACCGCCATGCGCTGCCAGGCCGAGCCGCGCTGCGCGGTCGGCCGAGGCGCCGCCCGGCCAGTTGGCGACGATGGCGGCGATTCGCTCGTCGCGCTCGAAGCGCACCCGCTCGCGCACCGCCGGGCCGGCGACCGCGGCGAGCGCGTCCAGCATGTCGGACACCCGCACGTTCAAGGCCGGCAGGTTCATCGCGGTGCGGCCGTTGAAGGCCTCGCGGCTGGCCTCGAAAACCGCGATCAAGCCGTCGACCGTGCGCGTCGGCGACGACACCGGGTGCGACACGCTCGCGTCCACCGGGCAAACCGCCTCCATGCCCGCCAGCGGCTCGCGGATGATGCCGCTGAAGAACGACGAGGCCGCGCCGTTCGGCTTGCCCGGCCGCACCGTGACCGTCATCAGCCGCGCCGCACGGCCGTCGATGTAACCCTTGCGCGTGTAGTCGGCGACCAGGTGTTCGCAGATCAGCTTGTGCGTGCCGTACGACGTTTGCGGCGCGGGCAGGGTGGTGTCTGTCACGACGGCCGGCAGCGGCACGGAGGGATCGGGCCCGAACACCGCGACCGAGCTGGAGAACACGACGCGCGTCGCAGCGCCGCCGGCGTTGACGTTGAACCGCAGTGCGTCAAGCAGTGCGCGCGTGCTGTCGAGGTTGGAGCGCAGGCCGAGGTCGAAGTCGGCCTCGCACTCGCCCGACACCGCCGAGGCGAGGTGGAACACGCCGTCGAAGGGCTCGTCGCGCAGCGCCTCGGTGTGCATCAGCAGCGCGCCTGTGCGGGCCTCGACGCGCGCATCGGCGAGCAGGTCGGCGGGCGGCGGTGCGATGTCGGTCAGCACGACACGGGTGATGGCGCGGCCGGCGAGGGTGCCGCGTGCGAGCAGGGTGCGGGCGAGGCGCGCGCCGAGGAAGCCGCCGCCGCCGGTGATCAGTAATTTCATGGTCAGGTTGCTCCTTTGAGTTGCCGCAAGTCGCGCAGCCAGCGCAGGCCGGCCGAAGTGCCGGCCGAAGTGGTGGCACGGGGCCGGTATTCGCAGCCGATGTGGCCGTCCCAGCCCAGCGCGTCGATCAGATCGAACAGGTAAGGGTAGTGCAGCTCACCGAGGTCGGGTTCGTGGCGGTCCGGCACGCCGGCAATTTGCAAGTGGCCGACGCGCCCGGTGGGCAGGTGCTGGCGCAGCTTTGTCGCCACATCGCCCTCGACGATCTGGCAGTGGTACAGGTCCATCTGCACCTTCAGGTTCGCGCTGCCGACCTCGACGACGATCTCGTGCGCATCGTCCTGCCGGTTCAGCAGGTAGCCGGGAACGTCGCGCCGGTTGATCGGTTCGATCAGCAGGTCGACGCCGATGGACGCCGCTTCTCGCGCCGCCCAGGCGAGGTTCTCGACATACACAGCGCGCAACTCGCTGCGCTCAAACCCGGGCGCCATCAGCCCGGCCATCACATGAATGCGCGGGCACTTCAATGCCAGCGCCCAGGGCAGGGCGTGGTCGGTGATGCTGCGGCGAAAGTCGTCCTGGCGGCCGGGCAAGCAGGCCAGGCCGCGCTCGCCGGATGCGGCGTTCCCGGGCGGCGCGTTGAACAGCACCTGCTGCAAGCCGTGCGCGGCCAGCCGCTGCGCGATCGCGTCGCGCGGATGCTCATAGGGGAACATGAACTCGACCGCGCCGAAGCCATCGGCCGCAGCCGCTTCGAAGCGGTCGAGGAAGGCGTGCTCGGCGTACAGCATCGACAGGTTGGCGGCGAAGCGCGGCATGGCTACCAACGAACGCCGAAGGCGCTGCGAAGTTCATCGGTCTGGGCGCTCGACAACGGCGCGGCCTGGCGGCCGCTGAGCAGCCACAGGCGGGCGGTTTCCTCCAGCTCTTCGAGGGCTGCCATCGCGGCCGCCGGCGACTCGTGCCAGACGTTCGGGCCCAGCCGCTCCAGCATCACCGCGCGGATCGGTGCCCCCACGGCGCGGGCCGATTCGATCAGGGCCGTCACGGCCGGCGCCAGGGCCGGGTCGCCGGGCCGGTGGTAGGGAACCAGCGGCACGCGGCCGACCTTCATCACGAAGTACGGCGTGAGCGGTGGCAGGATGGCATCGGTGCGCCACACGCCGGCCAACGTCAGCGCCACCAGATGCGTGCTGTGGGTGTGGATCACGCACTGAGCCAGTGATTCGGCGGCGTAGATGGCGCGGTGCAGCTCGAGGGTCTTGCTGGCGCGCGGGCCGGTGGGCGTGGCGTCTTGCGCGTTTGAATCAGCGGGCGCGTGGGCCAGTTGATCGGGTTCCAGAAAGCCCAGAACTGCGTCGGTCGGCGTGATCAGAAAGCCTTGCGCGTCGGGCAGCCGCACGCTGATGTTGCCGGCGCTGGCGTGCACCAGGCCGCGCTCGAACAACGAGCGGCCGATGCGACAGATTTCGCGGCGCTGGGTGTCGAAGGGGGTCATGGTGGGTATCTCATTGAGTGCGCTGTCGAAAGTTGGCTCGCTGCTTTTGCCGCTCACTTCGGCAGCAGTTCGCCAACTTCAAATCGATTTGAGAAGTGCTTCGCACTGCGGATGCGGGCCGACCCAGAACCAGACCACCGTGCCTGCTTCAAGGATGCCCACTGCCCGCCAGTCGAGATCGACCCGAACAGAGTAGATCGGCAGGCGTTGATGTACTTTCTTGAAGCGCAGGGACGGGTGCGCAGGGTTCAAAGTCCGCAAGCGGTATGTGGCCCGGATTCGAGCTTGGCGCTCCGGGCTGGGCGCAGCCAACAGCAACCGAAACTTTTCGGTCGTCCGTGACTTCACAGCAAGTCGTCGAGAGGTTCGGCCTTGCCCGCCTTGAACTCGGCAAGTGCCTCAGCGGCCAGGGCTTCCAGTACGTGTCCCGAGCCGGAAAATGACCGCGACCACCGCGCCTCAGAGTCAATTTCGTCGACCAGGATGGCGGCAAGAGCGTCTTGCTCAGCGGCGGGGAGCTTCTCGGCCTTTGCGACGGCTGAAATGAGCGCGTGGGTCATCTTGTGGGCCTCGTCAACAGAACACATTGATTTTATCGCTCGCCACATTGGCAATGCGAAGGCGCGGCGGTTCGGTCGCCGCCTCAACCCGCTTCGCCTTCCGCCCACTCATGCCCCGAGTGACCACCGAATCTCGGCAGCGCATCGTTGATGTCGCTCCGGCGTCGGCTCGCAGGTTCATCGGTGCACCTCCAGCCGCAAGGCCTCGTCGAAAAAGTCCGGCCCGCCGAAGTTGCCTGACTTGAGTGCCAGGTGCAGCGGTGAATCGTGCGGCCCGTCTTCGGCCTGCGTCCACGGCACACCGGGGCAGATGGCCGGGCCGATGCGCAGCCGCGTCACGCCGAGCGCCTGCACGACGGCCCCGGCGGTTTCGCCGCCGGCCACCACCAGGCGCCGCAGCCCTTGCGCGACCAGGCCCTGCGCGATCTGCGCGAAGCAGGCTTCGACCAGCGCGCCTGACGGCAGCGTGCCGAGTTCGCGCTGCACGGCGTTCAGTTCCTCGGCAGGCGCGGTGGCGCTGATCAACACGGCTTGATCCGGCTGACTTGCCTGATCCGCCCCGCGCGTTTGCTGCGCCTGTGCCCACGTCAGCGCCTCGGCGGCCACCGGCTCGCCACGCGCCAGCGCGCGCGGGTCGATCGTGAACGCGGGCCGGCCCGATGTACGCCAGCGCTGCACCTGCGCGTTCGTCGCAAGCGAGCACGAGCCGGCGAGCACGGCGCCAACGCCGCTGGCCGGGTCGAGTGACGCCGCGCCCGCATCCGGCACCAGCCATCCACGCTGGGCATACACCTCCGGCAGCCCCAGCGCCAGGCCCGAGCCTGCGGTCAGCAACGGCAAGTCGGCGCAGGCGGCGGCGAGCGTGCACAGGTCGTCGTTGGTGATCGCATCGGCGATGGCGATGGCGACGCCTTGCGCGCGCAGTTGGTCGAAGTGCGCCTGCACCGCCTGCACCGCGTGTAATTTCGTTAGCCCTTGCGCGACCCCATCGCGGCGCAGCAGCCCGACGCGCCGCGTGCACTGCGCCTGCAGCACGCGCACGAGGTTGGCGTCGGTCATCGGTGTCAACGGGTGCTGGCGCATACCCGAATCGCTGAGCAGTTGATCGCCGACGAACAGGTGGCCGCGGTACACGGTGCGGCCGTTTTCGGGGAAGGCCGGGCAAGCGATCGTGAAGCCCGTGCCGAGCGCGTCCATCAAGGCTTCGGTGACCGGGCCGATGTTGCCGGCGGGCGTGGAGTCGAAGGTCGAACAGTATTTGAACAGGCACTGGCGCATACCGGCGGCTTGCAGCCAGCGCAGCGCGGCGAGCGATTCGCGCACTGCATCAGGGACCGGCACGGTCCGGGTCTTGAGCGCAATCACGACGGCATCGGCGGCCACCGTTACGCCGGGGTCTGGTACGCCGATCAGCAGCACCGTGCGCATGCCGGCGCGCACCAGCATGCTGGCGATGTCGGTGGCGCCGGTGAAGTCGTCGGCGATGACGCCCAGAATCACGATGTCCCCGCAGGCCCGGGCAACTCGAGCCCTGCCAGCGCCGCATAGAACTTGATCACCGCCGAGTCGTCCTCCGCACCGTGCCCAGCGGCCGCAGTCGCCAGGTACAACTGATGTGCCGCCGCAGCCAGCGGCAACGGGAACGACAGCTTGCGCGCTGCGTCGAGCACGATGCCCAGGTCCTTCACGAACACGTTCACCGCCGACAGCGGCGTGTAGTCGCCGGCCAGGATGTGCGGCACCCGGTTCTGGAACATCCAGCTCATGCCGGCCGAGTTGCAGATCACCTCGTACAGCGCCTGCGGATCGGCCCCGGCGCGCAGGCCCAGCGCCATCGCCTCGCAGGCGGCGGCGATGTGGATGCCGGCCAGGTGCTGGTTCACCATCTTCACCGTCGAGCCGATGCCGGGCCGCTCGCTTAGTCGGTACACGGTGCCGGCGATGGCGTCGAGCAGCGCACCGGCCGCGGCAAAGGCTTCGGGTGCGCCCGAGGCCATCACCGTCATCTGGCCCGCAGCCGCCTTCACCGCGCCGCCCGAAACCGGCGCGTCGATCAGCCACAGGCCGCGTTCGGCAAGGCGTTCGGCCCAGGCCGGCGGCAGGGTCGGGTCGACGGTGGCCGAGGCGATCACGACCGCGCCGCGGCGCAGCGTCGTGGCCAGGCCGTCGGCGCCGAACAGCACGGTCTCGGTCTGCGCCGCGTTGACGACCAGCACCAGCACCGCGTCGCACTGCGCGCCGAGTTCGGCCAGCGTCTCAGTGGCGCGGCCGCCGGCGGCGACGAAGCGTTCGCGCGCCTCGGCGCGGGTGTCCAGGCCGATGGTGGGAACGCCGTTGCGCAGCGCCGTCACGGCCGCGCCGAAGCCCATCGACCCGAGGCCGACGACGCCCAGCACCTTGGCCGGTGCCTTGATCGGGCGCCTGCCTTTGCTCTGGATCTTGCTCTGGACCTTGCTCTGGACCTTGCCCTGGACCTTGTCTTTGACATCGACTGGTTTCATCGTCCACTCCGCTTCTCGGCCGCCATGCCCGGAGCGCCTGAAATCACCCCGCCTTCGACCAGCCGACGTTCGCTCTGAATCATGTGTTCGCGGGCCCGTTGGCGCGCGGCCACTGGGTCGCGCGCCGCGATGGCGCCCACGATGGCCGCGTGCTCGACGCGCACCGCGTCCATGAAGTCGTGGCGCCGCGCCTCGTTGCCGCGCGTGATGCGCATGCCTTCGCGCAGGTACTGCTCGAGGAAGCCGAGCAAGAGGCGGAACTGCGGGTTGCCGGTGGCCTCGCCGATGCTGCGGTGAAAGGCCAGGTCTTCGGCCACGCCATCGTCGCCGGCGGCGGCCGCCACGTCGATGGCCTTCAGCGTGCGCCGCATTGCCGCCACCTGTGCGCGGCTGGCGCGCTCGGCCGCGAGCGCGGCAATCTCGGCCTCGAGCACGCGCCGCACCTCGACGACGTGGACGACGGCCTGCACCGAGCCGAGCACCGCCGGGTCGAACGCCAGCGGCCGGTGCGCCGGTAGCGGCGCGACGTACACCCCCGAACCCTGGCGCGAGACGACGAGCTGGCGCGACTTGAGCTGGTGCACCGCCTCGCGCACTACGGTGCGCGAGACGCCGTGCGCGGCGGCGAGTTGCAGTTCGGTCGGCAGACGGTCGCCGGGGCTGAGCGCACCCGATTCGATGCGCGCGCCGAGCAGCACGGCGAGCCGGTCCGACAGGCGTTCGGTGACCAGGCGCGGCTGCGCAGCCGTGGCCGCGGCCGGCGGGCCGGCAGGTGGATTGGCGCGCCCGGCCGCTCGACGCAGTGCGGGGCTGGCCGGGGTTGCGGCGACGTTCGATCGTGGCATGATGATCAGGTCATCATACAAATCCGACGCATGCTGAATCTAACGGTTTGCCCTGATGGCGGGCTTGGATGGCAATGCCGATACTCTGCCGGCGGCAAACGACGCACTTCAAGCGACGGGAGCCCGCCGGGCCGCAAGGCCGAACCCGCAAGCAATCCTCAGGATTCCACCGCATGGCAAGTGTCACCATCCAGCAAGTGAAGAAGAACTTCGGCGACACGCCGATTCTTCATGGCGTGGACATCGACATTCAAGACGGCTCGTTCACCGTGCTGGTCGGGCCGTCGGGCTGCGGCAAGAGCACCTTGCTGCGCATGATCGCCGGGCTGGAGCAGATCAGCGGCGGTGAAATCCGCATCGGCGCGCGCCGCGTCAACGAACTGCAGCCGAAGGAACGCGACATCGCGATGGTGTTCCAGAACTACGCTTTGTACCCCCACATGACGGTGCGCGAGAACATGGCGTTCTCGCTCGCGCTGGCCAAGCAGAGCAAGGCCGAGATCGAGACCAAGGTCGGCCGCGCCGCCGAAATTCTGGCGCTGATGCCGCTGCTCGACCGTTACCCGCGCCAGCTCTCGGGCGGCCAGCGGCAGCGCGTCGCGATGGGCCGCGCGATCGTGCGCGACCCGCAGGTGTTCCTGTTCGACGAGCCGCTCTCGAACCTCGACGCCAAGCTGCGCGTGGCGATGCGCAGCGAGATCAAGGAACTGCACCAGCGCCTCAAGACCACCTCGATCTACGTCACCCACGACCAGATCGAAGCCATGACGATGGGCGACAAGATCGTCGTGATGCGCGATGGCCGGATCGAGCAGACCGGCAGCCCGCTCGACCTCTACGACCACCCGGCGAACCAGTTTGTCGCCGGCTTCATCGGCTCGCCGGCGATGAACTTCCTGCCCGGCACCTTGCGCCGCAGCGCCGACGCCGCGCACATCGAACTGCACGACGGCACGCGCCTGGCTGCGCCCGTGCGGTCGGGCGGCGCCGATGGCCAGGCGATCGTCTTCGGCACCCGACCCGAGCACCTGACCCTGACCGATGGCGCCGGCATTCCGGCCCGCGTCGTTGTGATGGAGCCGACCGGCATGGACACCTTTGTTGCCTGTCGGCACGAGGGATCCGACCTGTCGGCGGTGTTCCGCGAGCGCCACGATTTCGCCCCCGGCAGCACCATCCACCTGCTGCCCGACCCGCAGCGCGCGCACCTGTTCGACGCCGGCTCCGGCCGGCGCCTGGCGGCTTGATCGTCGCAGGGGTAGACGATGCGCCTTGAATGCAAGAGACAACTCATTCACCGCAGAGGCGCGGAGGCGCAGAGGCGCAGAGAACGCAGAGTTGCGCAGAGTTGATGCAAACGACTGAATTTCTCTGCGAACCTCTGCGTTCTCTGCACCTCTGCGGTGGTGAGTTGATCTTTGAAACGGGCAACGCGTGCCTCTTGAAAACCTCTCTGGCCTGCCTCCGTTTTTCCGCGCCAACACTTGATCGTTCACTGACAGGAGCTACCCGATGAACTCATTCAATCGTCGCAAATTTCTCGAAGGTTCTGCCGGCGTCGCCGCGGCGGCCACGGTCGGCAGCGGTGCCGCCGTGTTCGCACCGGCCGTGCACGCGCAGGCGCTGGCCTTCAAGCCCGAGAAGGACGCCAAGCTGCGCGTGCTGCGCTGGAGCCGCTTCGTGCAGGGCGACATCGACGCCTACATGGTCAACGTCAAGAAGTTCACCGAGAAGACCGGCATCGAGGTGCGCGTCGACAACGAAGGCTGGGAAGACGTGCGGCCGAAGGCGGCGGTGGCGGCCAACACCGGCGCAGGCCCTGACATCATCCTGGGCACCAACGACGACGCCAACCTGTACCCCGACAAGCTGCTCGACGTGACCGACCTGTGCACCTACCTCGGCAAAAAGTACGGCGGCTGGTACCCGGCGACCGAAGCCTACCTGCGCCCCGATGGCAAGAAGTGGATCGGCGTGCCACTCGGCGCTGCCGGGGCGATGCTGGTGTACCGCCAAAGCCATGTGAAAGCCGCCGGCTTCGACACCTTCCCGAAGGACACGACCGCGTTCATGGCGTTGTTGAAGGCCCTGAAGGAAAAGGGCACGCCGCCGGGTTTCGCACTCGGCAATGCCACCGGCGACGGCCTGTGGACGAACTGGCTGATCTGGTCGCACGGCGGCAAGCTGGTCGACAAGGACAACAAGGTCGTCATCGACAGCCCCGAGACACTGAAGGCGCTCGAGTACGCGAAAGAGATGTACGCAACCTTCATCCCCGGCACCTTGTCGTGGCTCGACCCGAACAACAACAAGGCCTTCCTCGACAGCCAGATCAGCCTGACCAACAACGGCATCTCGATCTACTACGCGACCAAGAACTCGACCGACGAAAAGGTCAGGGCGCTGCGAGACGACATCTTCCACGCGCCGTACCCGATCGGCCCGGTCGGCGTGCCCACCGAGTCGCACCTGTTCTTCAACCAGATGGTGATGAAGTACACCAAGTACCCGCTGGCCGCGAAGGAGTTCCTGCGCTTCATGATGGAGCAGGAGCAGTTCGACCCCTGGCTCACGGCGGCCGGCGGCTACATCGCCCCGCCGCTCGACGCCTACGGCAAGATCGCCGTCTGGACGTCGGACCCGAAGCACACGCCGTACCGCGACGCGGTGAAGAACATGCGCCCGGCGGGCTATGCCGGCAGGCTCGGCTACGCGTCGGCCGGGGCGGGGGCCGACTTCATCATCGTCAACATGGTGGCCGAAGCAGCGAGCGGCGCGAAGACGCCGAAGGAAGCGGCCGAGCGGGCGCAAAAGCGCGCCGAGCGGTATTACAAGGTTTGATATTGCGGACACCTCCGGTGCCTCAATATCTCGCCGCGTTCGAACGTCACGCCGCCTGGACGGCGGGCTTGACGCTCAACTTGGCGGGGGCTTCGTTACCCTGCCCTCTCCCTCTTGCTCCCTCTCCCTCCGGGAGAGGGTTGGGCTGAGGGCCGCCCGCGCACCAAACTTCTCACAAGCAACCCCCCATGCTTGAAAAACTCCAGAACAGCCGCAACGCTCTCGGCCTGATCTTCATGCTGCCGGCGGCGGTGCTGCTGCTGCTGTTCCTGACCTATCCGCTCGGTCTGGGCGTCTGGCTCGGCTTCACCGACGCCAAGGTCGGCCGCCCTGGCGAGTGGATCGGCCTGGAGAACTACGCCTACCTCGTCACCGACAGCGTGACCCAGCTCGCGCTCTTCAACACCCTTTTCTACACCACCATCGCCAGCGTGCTGAAGTTCTTTCTCGGTCTGTGGCTGGCGCTGCTGCTGAACAAGAACCTGCGCTTCAAAACCTTCTTCCGCGCCGTCATCCTGCTGCCCTACATCGTGCCGACGGCGCTCTCGGCCATCGCGTTCTGGTGGCTGTTCGACTCGCAGTTCTCGGTCATCAGCTGGGTGCTGCTGAAGCTGGGCGTGATCGACACCTACATCGACTTCCTCGGCAGCCCCTGGAACGCGCGCTTCTCGGTGATCGCGGCCAACGTGTGGCGCGGCGTGCCTTTCGTCGCGATCACCTTGCTGGCCGGTTTGCAGACCATCTCGCCCTCCTACTACGAGGCATCAGCCATCGACGGGGCCACGCCCTGGCAGCAGTTTCGCCATGTCACCCTGCCGCTGCTCACGCCCATCATCGCGGTCGTGATGACGTTCTCGGTGCTGTTCACCTTCACCGACTTCCAGCTGATCTACGTCATCACCCGCGGCGGGCCGCTGAACGCCACCCACCTGATGGCCACGCTGTCGTTTCAGCGCGCGATCTCGGGTGGTGCGCTCGGCGAAGGCGCGGCCATATCGATTGCGATGGTGCCGTTCCTGCTGGCCGCCATCATGTTCAGCTACTTCGGCCTGCAGCGCCGTGCATGGCAACAGGGCGGGGCCGACAAATGATGGCAAAACCATGAGCACCGACAAGTCAGCCGACACCGTCGGCATGAGCTTCCTCGATTCGACGCCGCGCAAGCTCGTCACCGTCTACCTGCCGCTGTGCATCTTCCTGTTCGTGCTGTTGTTCCCGTTCTACTGGATGGGCGTAACCACCTTCAAGCCGAACAACGAGCTGTTGTCGCGCGACGGGAACCCGTTCTGGATCATCGCGCCCACCCTTGCGCACGTGAAGAAGCTGCTGTTCAACACCGCCTATCCGCAGTGGATGTGGAACACCGTGGTCGTGTCGGTGGTCTCCACCTTCTTCTCGCTCGCGGCCTCGGTGCTGGCGGCGTATGCGATCGAGCGGCTGCGCTTTTCGGGCGCCAAGCATGTGGGTCTCGGCATCTTCCTCGCCTACCTGGTGCCGCCGTCGATCCTGTTCATACCGCTCGCCTCGGTGGTGTTCCAGCTCGGCCTGTTCGACACTCGCCTGGCGCTGATCCTGACCTACCCGACCTTCCTGATCCCGTTCTGCACCTGGCTGCTGATGGGCTACTTCCGCTCGATCCCGTTCGAGCTCGAAGAGTGCGCGCTGATCGACGGCGCGAACCGCTGGCAGATCCTGGTCAAGATCGTGCTGCCGCTGGCGGTGCCGGGCCTCATCTCGGCTGGCATCTTCGCCTTCACCCTGTCGTGGAACGAGTTCATCTACGCGCTGACCTTCGTCTCGTCGTCCGAGATCAAGACTTTGCCGGTGGGCGTGGTCACCGAACTCGTCGAGGGCGATGTGTACCACTGGGGGTCGCTGATGGCCGGAGCGCTATTCGGTTCGCTGCCGGTGGCGTTCATCTACTCGTTCTTCGTCGAATATTACGTGTCGGGCATGACGGGATCGGTGAAGGAGTGACCCGGCGTTGAGCGTCCTGGAAGGAGGCCAGCGGGTGAGCAAAGCTCAGGCTCGCAGCAGCTGCGCGATCTCGCGCCGCGGCGACGGGCCCGCTTCGACCTTGCCGTAGCCGATGCGCGCGAGCATCTGCACGGTGGTCGTCGCAGCGTCGATGCCCAGCACCAAGCGCAGCGCATCAAGTTGCGGGCTGACTTCGGGGTACTCCTGCAGCGCCTGCGAAAGCGGATGCATGTCGACCCCGGCGGCAGTGGCCTGCAATTGGGCGCGCACATAGGCTCGGCCGCTGTCGAGCTGGGCGGTGCGCGAGTTGACGCGCGAGGCGATCCAGAAATAGCCGGTGCCGGTCTCGAACGCCGACCAGCGGTCCATCGTCTGCCGGTAGTTGGAACTGCCGCGCTGCGGCACTTCATACCGATCGAAGGCGCCGACGGCCGACATCAGTCTTGCCGCAGTGCCCATCAACGGGATGCCGTCGCGGTGCTGCTCGATCTCGGTCGGCCCGATGCGCATCAGCCGGGCCGATTCCAGGTAGGTGCGCGGCGTCAGGATCTCGGTCTCGAACGCATCGCGGGTGATTTTTCGCAGCGCCGTCAGCGCCGGTGCTGCAGTGATGGTTGCGGCCAGCAAGCCGCGCTCGGCCGCCGTCGTCTGCAGGCTTTGCAAGAGGGCGGCCGGTAATGCGCGGGCGTTGTCGTAAGCCTCCTTGTGGGTGCGGCGGCGGCGTATCTGCTCGAACAGCGGGTCGCGCGTCAGCGACGCATCGGCCTCGACGACAAGCCGCGCCACCGCGCGCCCGCCGGGCAGTTCGCGCGGGCCGGGTTCACCGTCGGGAAACAGCTTCACCTGCACCCGATGCCCGCGCTTGGCCGCCGCCATCACAGCCAGTTCGATGAAGGCGCCGCAGCCGATCAGGATCTGCCGGCCGAACGGGTCGGTCTGCGGCAACAGGCGCTCGGAGTCGCACACCAGCGTGATCTCGCCGCAGCGCCGCACATCGGCGATCCACGGTTGCCGGTTGTGCGGGTTGGGTGCCAGCAGGGCGTGCGCCAGCATCCAGGAACGCGCGTCTGCCGCTTCGCCGGGCGCCTGCCAGGCACGCACGGCAGCGGCAGGGTACGCCGCCGAGCACCCCGTCAGCGGTGCGGCGACGAGCACCGCGCCGCCGCCGACGAGTCGGATGAAGCGGCGGCGTGGCATTGAGTCTTGGGTGAAGTGGTGGTTTATGCGGGGTACCTGAGGAGCGTGGCATTGAACTGTCTCAGTTGACAGCCGGCCTGCCTATCCCCGGCCGCGCATCCCAGCCATGCAGATTTGCATGGCACCGCCGGTGCCAGCGGAGTTCAGTCCACCTGTGCCAAGGCGCGCGGCAAGGCGTCGGCAAGAAAGTCGTAGACCCGTCTGACGACCTTGCTCGACCTGATTTCCCGGTGCACCGCCAACCAGCAGGGCAGGGGCGGAATCGCCAGCTGCGGCAGCACGCGCTGCACGCCGGGCCAGTGGCGTGCGTTGTAGTGCGCGACGAAGCCGATGCCGGCGCCGCGTGCGATCAGCATGCCGTAGGCCACCGAGTCGTCGGTTCGGAACGCGAAGTTCTCGCGTGTGAAAGGCAGGCCCCGTGCCGCGAAGCCGCGTTCGAGCAAGTCATCGGTGGCGTAGCCGATCAAGGTGTGGCGGGCCAGCTCGGCGGGCTCGCGCGGCACGCCTTCGCGCAGCAGGTAGGTTTCGTGGGCGTAGGCGCCGATGTGCACATCGCCGAGCTTGCGCGCCACCAGCGAGGTCTGCTCGGGCCGGACCATGCGCACTGCGATGTCGGCCTCGCGGCGCAGCAGGTTCGAAAGCTGGTCGCTGGCGATCAGCTCAAGCTGGATCCCTGGTTCCTGGCGGTGCAATTCGGCCATCAGGGGCGGCAGCAGGTAGGCGGCGGCGACCATGCTGGTGGTGATGCGCACCGTGCCGGCGGCCTGGTTGCGGCGGCCGGCCAGGGTGCGCGCCAGTGAGTCGGCACCGAGCGCCATCTGGCGCGCGGCATCGGCGATCGCCAGCGCGGCGGGAGTGGGCGAAACACCCCGGCCGGTGCGATCGAACAGCGGTGTGCGCAGCTGCACTTCCAGCTCGGCGATGTGGCGGCTGAGGGTCGGCTGCTGAGCGCCCAGGTTGCGCGCCGCCGCCGTCAGGCTGCCCGCGTCCAGCACGGCCAGGAAGGTCTTCATCAGCGCCCAGTCGAATCGGTCGGGGTGGGTTGCCATGCAGGAGTGTATGGCTCAGCGCCGAGCCACATCCGCGAGCCGCATCGGCGATGGCGTGCTCAACGCTTCAAGCGCGCCTTTAACCGCGGCGCCGGCAGCCCCAGCGACGGCAGCTTGCGGCGCGTCGTCAGCACCGCTTCGATGTCGTCGTTGGCGCCGTCGATCAGCACGATGATGGCGCGCTCGGCCTTCTGCGGCGAGCGCGCGATGACGGCATCCAGCACCGCGCGGTGCAGCGGCAGCGACTGTGCCGGCCCGTCGGGCTTCGAGGTCGAGATCTCGAAGCTGGTGCGCAGCAGCGCGCCGAGCGCCTTGCTCATCTGCGCGACCATGCGGTTGTGACAGGCGCGCAGCAGGCCCTGGTGAAAGCGCAAGTCGCTGCTGACGTAGTCGCCGCCTTCCTCGATCGACAGCTTCATGCCGGCATACGCGGCTTCGATCTCGGCGATGTCGTGCGCGGTAGCGCGTTCGGCGGCGAGCCGCACCGCTGCCGGTTCGACCAGGCGGCGCAGTTCCTGCAAGTCGCGCAGGAATTCGCGCGACAAACCGGCGCGCGATTGCCAGGCCACCACATCGGGGTCGAACCAGTTCCACTGCGCTTCGGCGAGCACGCGCGTGCCGAGCTTCGGGCCGGTAACGAGCAGGCCCTTCGCGATCAGCGACTTGACCGCTTCGCGCACCACCGTTCGGCTCACGCCGAGTTCTTCGCACAACATCGGCTCGGGCGGCAGCGAACTGCCCACGGGGTAGCGGCCGGTGACGATGGCCTCGCCGAGCAGATCGACGGTGCAGCCGTGGACGTTCTTGATCATCGGTGGGTGTGTCGATGACTTGTCGTGGGTCGAGCCCAAGCCAACTCACGCACCGCCGAGGCGCAGAGAACGCACAGGGGCGCAGAGAACTTCAACTTGGCAGTTCTGGTGGGCGTCATGGGTGTTTCAGCCGCGCACGAACAGGGTGACCAGCGGCGCGTCGCCGACCTGGCGGCTCCAGTGGCCGTGCACGCCGGCATCGAACATGGCGCCAGCAGGGACGGTGTCGGCCGAGTAGAAGTGCTGGCCGGCCGCGAACAAGCGCGCCGCGCCGCCGTGCAGGCCGATCTCCATCTGCCCGCTCAGGATGAAGACCCACTGCGGCGTGATCGTGCAGTGGAAGCTGCTGCGAAAGCCGACCGGGCTGTGGCGCAACTGAAAGCCGGCGCTGGGCATCAGGCCCGAGAGCATCGAACTCGGCGTGCCCTCGTTCAAGGTGATGGCGTCTTCGCGAAAGCGGGCGCGACCATCGGTGTCGGTGAACAAGGTCACCCGGGTGAATTCGGCGGCAGTGTTCAATGGTGGGTCTTTCAAAGCGTTGCGGTCAGGCCGCCATCGACATACAGGATGTGGCCATTGACGAAGCGCGAGGCATCGCTGGCGAGGAACACGGCGGCCCCGGCCAGATCTTCGACATCGCCCCAGCGCCGGTTCGGCGTGCGGCCGACGAGCCAGCTCGAGAAGGCCGCATCGGCAACGAGTTTTTCGGTCAGCTCGGTCTTGAAGTAGCCCGGCCCGAGGCCGTTCACATTGATGCCGTGCGGGCCGAGGTCGATCGCCATGCCCTTGGTCAGCATCTTCACCGCGCCCTTGCTGGCGGTGTAGGGCGCGGTGCCGGGCCTGCCGAGTTCGCTCATTACCGAGCAGACGTTGATGATGCGGCCGCAGCGGCGCGCGATCATGTGGCGCGCCACCGCCTGGCCGACATGGAAGACGCTGTCGACGTTGGTGCGCATCAGCTCGTGCCAATCGGCCACGGCCACGTCCTGAAACGTGGCGCGGCGCTGCATGCCGGCGTTGTTGACGAGGATGTCGATGGCGCCGATCTGCGCTTCGATTTCGGCCACGGCCACGTCGACGGCGGCGCGGTCTGTCACATCGAACAGCCTGCTGTGAACGCTCAAGCCTTCGCCCGCCAGCTCGGCCGCGGCGCGCGCCAGCCGCGTTGCATCGCGCCCGTTCAGCACCACGGCCGCACCGGCTTGCGCCAGGCCGCGCGCGAGCGCCAGGCCGATGCCGGTGGACGAGCCGGTGACGAGGGCGAGGCGGCCGTCAAGGCGAAAGGTCTGGGCGTTGATCATGGTCGGGTGGGTGCAGCGGGGTGGGTTGACGTGAACGCAGCGGGCGTCGGCAGGCCGAGCCAGGCGGCGGCCTGCGCGGCGATCTGGTCGAGCGCCAGGCTGGCGTCGAGCGTGATGGCGCGTTCGTCGTCAACCGGCGCTTCCAGCGTTTCGAGCTGGCTCGCCAGCAGCGAGGCCGGCATGTAGTGGCCGGTGCGCGCGGCCAGCCGTTGCCCGAGCAAGGCCGGGCTGCCGTGCAGGTTCACGAAGGCCAAGCCGGCCGACGCGCTGCGCAGCACGTCGCGGTAGCTGCGCTTCAGCGCCGAGCACGAGACGACCAACGGCGCGTTCGTGTCATGAGCCGTCTTCAGGTGCTGCGCCAGGGCTTGCAGCCAGGCGTGCCGATCGTCGTCGGTCAACGCCACGCCGGCTGCCATGCGCGCCACATTGCGCGCCGGGTGCAGGGTGTCGCCTTCGAGGAACTCGCAGCGCAGCCGCTGCGCCAGCAGGGCGCCGACCGTGCTCTTGCCGCAGCCGCTGACCCCCATCACGACGACCCGAGGTGCTGCCGGTGCAGGCATGTCAGCCGAGCCGCTGGCCACTGGCGGTGGCGAAGCCATGCGCCTTGCAGCGCCGAAGGGAAGGTGCCACTCCCGACCCGATCACTGGCATTCCGGCACCGGCGTGTGCAGCGGCTGGCCGCTGAGTTGCGCGTTCAGGTTGGCGAACGCCAGGTCGGCCATCGCCCGTCGGGTCTGTGCGGTGGCGCTGCCGATGTGCGGCGCGAGCACCACGTTGTCCATCTCGCGCAGCGCCTGCGGCACGTTCGGCTCGTCCTCGAACACATCGAGCGCGGCGCCGGCGATGGTGCCGGCGCGCAGGGCGTCGATCAGCGCCGCTTCGTCGATCACCGAGCCGCGTGCGACGTTGATCACGCAGCCCTGCGGGCCGAGCGCCTTCAGCACCGCCGCGTCGATCAACTTGCGCGTGCCGGCGCCGCCCGGGGTGATGACGACGAGGAAGTCGCTCTCGGCGGCGAGCGCGGCGGCGCTCGGCAGGTAGCGGTGCGCCACGCCAGCCCTTGCACTGCGCGCGGTGTAGGCGATGGCCATGCCGAAGGCGCTGGCGCGCTGTGCGATGGCCTGGCCGATGCGCCCCATGCCGACGATGCCCAGGCGCGCGCCCGAGACCTTGCGGCCCAGCGGCAGCGGCCCGGTCGGCCATTGGCCGGCGCGGATGAAGCGGTCAGCGCGCACGATCTGGCGCGCCCAGGCGAGCATCAGCGCAATCGCCAGGTCGGCCACGTCGTCGTTCAACACGCCGGGCGTGTGCGTGACGACGACGCCGCGCGCCTTCGCCGCCGCAACGTCGATGCCGTCATAGCCGACGCCCATCACCGAGATGATTTCGAGCGCGGGCAGGCGGTCCATCAACTCGGCGCCGACCTTTGATTCGCCGCTGGCGGCGATGGCGCGGATGTGCGGCGCGACCTTCGCGAACGCGGCCGGATCGGTTTCGTGCAGGCGCTGGTGCAAGGTGCAGGCGGCCTTCAGAGGCTCGGTCAGGAAGGGTGGCAGATTGGCCACTGACAGGACGTCGGGCTTGGGCATGGTCATGGGCTCGAGCTTGAGCTCGGGCATGGCGGTGGCAAGAGGCAAGATGGGCTCCCGGGGTGTTCGGCGCTTTGCGGGTCGGCAACCGACGGTTCGCGCTTGGCGATTCAATCGTCCTACCATAATATGTCTGGACCGCCTTTAACGACACCGGGAAACCGAGCAGCCATGAGCCAAGACAACCCCAAGCCCCGCAAGAAACCCTCGGAACTGCGCAGCCAGCAATGGTTCGGCCGGCAGGACCGCGACGGCTTCGCCTACCGCAGCTGGGTCAAGGGCAAGGGCATCCCGGATGACCAGTTCGATGGCCGGCCGGTGATCGGCATTTGCAACACCTTCAGCGAACTCACGCCCTGCAACTCGCACTTCCGCACCCTGGCCGAGCAGGTCAAGATCGGCGTCTACGAAGCCGGCGGCTTTCCGCTCGAATTCCCTGTTATGTCGCTCGGCGAGACCTTGCTGCGGCCGACCGCGATGCTCTACCGCAATCTCGCGAGCATGGACGTGGAAGAGAGCATCCGCGGCAATCCGATCGACGGTGTCGTGCTGCTGATGGGTTGCGACAAGACCACGCCGTCGCTGGTGATGGGCGCGGCGAGTGCCGACCTGCCGACCATCGGGGTTAGCGGCGGGCCGATGCTGAACGGCAAGTGGCGCGGCCAGGATCTCGGCTCCGGCACCGGCATGTGGAGCATGAGCGAGCAGGTGCGCGCCGGCACGCTCAAACTCGCGGACTTCTTCGACGCCGAGAGCTGCATGCACCGCAGCCACGGCCACTGCATGACGATGGGCACGGCCAGCACGATGGCCTGCATGGTCGAGGCGCTCGGCCTCGGCCTGCCCGGCAACGCGGCCTACCCGGCCGTCGATGGCCGGCGCAACGTGCTGGCGCGCAACGCCGGGCGGCGCATCGTCGAGATGGTGCACATCGACCAGAAGCTCTCGACCGTGCTGACGCGCGAGGCATTCGAAAACGCTGTTCTGACGCTGGCTGCGATCGGCGGCTCGACCAACGCGGTGATTCATCTGGTGGCGATGGCGCGGCGCATCGGCGTCGAGTTGTCGATCGACGATTTCGATCGCCTCGCCAGCGACCTGCCGTGCCTGCTGAATCTGCAGCCGTCGGGCCAGTACCTGATGGAAGACTTCTGCTATGCCGGCGGCCTGCCAGTGGTGATGAAGGAGATCGCGGCCCACTTGCACCTGGGCGCGGTGGGCGCGAACGGCCGCAGCATGGGCGAGAACATCGCCGAGGCGCAGAACTACAACGCCGAGGTGATCAAGCCGCTCGCCGCGCCGTTCAAGGCACGCGCCGGCATCGCCGTGCTGCGCGGCAACCTGGCGCCGCGCGGCGCCGTCATCAAGCCGAGCGCGGCCACGCCGGCGCTGCTGGTGCACACCGGCCGCGCGGTGGTGTTCGAGGACATCGAAGACTTCCACGCCCGCATCGACGACGAGGCGCTCGACATCGACGAGCACTGCGTGATGGTGCTGAAGAACTGCGGCCCGAAGGGCTACCCCGGCATGGCCGAGGTCGGCAACATGCCGCTGCCGCCAAAGGTGCTGCGCAAAGGCATCACCGACATGGTGCGCATCAGCGACGGCCGCATGAGCGGCACCGCCTACGGCACCGTGGTGCTGCACACGGCCCCGGAGGCAGCGGCCGGCGGCCCGCTGGCGGTGGTGAGGAACGGCGACCTGATCGAGCTGAACGTTCCCGAGCGGCGCCTGCACCTGCACATCAGCGACGCCGAACTGGCGCAGCGTCTTTCAGAGTGGAAGCCGCCCGCGCCGGCCTTGGCGAGCGGCTACTGGAAGCTGTATGTCGACACGGTGCTGCAGGCCGACGAAGGGGTGGACCTGGACTTCCTGGTCGGCCGTCGCGGGGCGTTTGTGCCGAGGGATAACCATTGAGTTGAGCGGCAGGTCGGCTTTCCTTTGCAGTGCGCGTTCCGGCTCGCAGGCCGGAACCGCTGCGCGGGCTCGCGGCATGCTGCTCGAAAGCGCCGCTTCGCCCCCAACCCTCTCCCGTTCGCGGGTTGGGGTGAGGGCGGTGTTATCGCCTCAGAACCGCAACGTCGCCGACGCCCCCGCCAGCCAGGTCCGCCCCGGTGCCGGCTCGAAGAAGCGGCTGTTGCCTTCGTTGACGATGACCGAGCCGGCATAGGTGCGCGCGAACAGGTTGTCGACGCGCAGCAGGCCGCTCAACTCCCACGGCCCGGCATTCAGCAAGTAGCCGACGTTCGCCGCCACGACGGCATGGCCGGCGGCGGCGTCGCTGTTCGCATCGTTGACATAGACCTTGCTCAGGGCCCGCATCTCGACCCCGCCGCGCCAGCCCGCCGGCGGGGCCCAGGCCAGGC
Source organism: Rhizobacter sp. (assembly GCA_025355745.1). Taxonomy (GTDB): domain Bacteria; phylum Pseudomonadota; class Gammaproteobacteria; order Burkholderiales; family Burkholderiaceae_C; genus LMDS01. The sequence goes on from JANXZA010000219.1 coordinate 20,315, forward strand.
CGGCGAACAGCGCCGAGCGGGCCACACCGGGAATGCGGTTGCCGGCCGGAACGACCACGTTGGCTGCAGCGCAGGGCGCGGCAACGCAAGTCTTGAAGTCGTCGCGGTAGGTCGCGTCCAGGGCGGTGTACGCAAGCTGTGCGCGCAGGTGGTCTGCAAAGCGCGCCGACCAGCCCAGCTCCAGGCCGAGCCGACGCGTCGCACCGGCGTTCTGGAAGGTGGCGCGGCCGCCGGTGTTGGTCTGGGTCACGATCTCCTGGTCGGTGCCGGTCTGGAACACCGCCAGGTTGACTTCGCCCAGCGCCGCGAGCCGCGTTTTCACACCCAGTTCGACGCTGGTGCTGCGCGCCGCCCGCAGGCCGAAGTTCAGCCCGGTGGCGCCGCTGGCGCGGTAGGCCAGCTCGTTCAGGGTCGGCGTCTCGAAGCCGCGCCCGGCGGTGGCGTACACATGCAGCTCATTGCTGAGCGCATACATCACGCCGAGCACCGGCAAGGTGGCGCTGTAGTCGGCGCTGCCGCTGTCGTCGGGGTTGGCGCCGACGATGTAGGCGTCGCTCGATTTGAAGCGCACGCTGCTGTGCCGTACGCCGGCGTTGAGCGTCCATTGCGGCGTGAGCTGCCAGCTGGCCTGCACGTAGGGGTCGGTGCTGCTCACGCTGTTGCGCTCGTCGCGGCGCAACGCGCCTTGCACGCCGAGCGTCGCGCCGATGAAGTTGCGGTAGCCCTGGCGCAGCTCGTCCAGAGTGTCGTAGGCCAGGCCGGCGACCACTGTCAGCGGCGCGTCGAGCGGCCGCGCCTTGAAGCTCCAGCGCAGGTCGGCGCCCTGGTAGTCGCGGCCCAGCACGATCACGCCGCCGGGGTGCAACGGGCTCGCCTGCGTGGCCACCGGGATGGCCTGGAACTGCGTGGTGTCGCGGTGCCCGAGGTAGGTCATCAGCTGCAATGTGTTCGCGGCGTCGATGCGTCGCTCATACGTCACGCCGGCTTGGGTCTGGCCGACCGTCTTGCGGGTGTCGAAGGTCAGCGCCGACGGGTCGACCCCGCGCGGGTTCGCGTCGAACTGGGCGCGCGACAGGCCGAGCGGGTCTTGCGCCGTCGGCAGCCGCACGTTGTTGGCGACGAAGCTGAGCGTGCTCTGCGCATCCGGCCGCAAGGTCAGCTTGGCGTTCGCCAGCGTGCGCTCGGTGGCGCTGTGGTCGCGGTAGCCATCGGTCGTGAAGCGGCTCACGCCGGCCACATAGCCGAGGTTGCCGACGGTGCCGCTGGCCTTGCTGCTCAGGCGCAATGCGCCGTCGCTGCCGCCGGACGCGCCGAAGCTCAAGGTCGGCGTTCCGGCCGCCTCTTCGGTGAAGACCTGGATCACCCCGCCGGCCGAGTTGCCGTAGAGCGCCGAGAACGGCCCGCGCAGCACTTCGATGCGGCCGACCGAGCCGAGCTCGACGTTGGTGATCTGGCCCTGGCCATCGGGCAGCGTGGCGGGGATGCCGTCGACGTACAGGCGCACGCCGCGGATGCCGAAGGTCGAGCGTGCGCCGAAGCCGCGCACCGAGATCTGCACGTCCTGCGCGTAGTTCTGCCGGTCGCGCGCCAGCAGGCCGGGCACGCCGCCCAGGCTTTCGGAGATGTTGACCTGAGCGCGGCCATCGCGCGCTTCGTCGCCGCCGATGCGGTCGATGGAGGCGGGGATGTCGAACGGCAAGGCCTCGGTGCGGGTTGCGGTGACGACCACCGGCGTGAGCTTGGTGCTCGGTGCGCCGCGTTCGGCCTCGGCCGGGGCCGGGGCCGGCTGCGCCAGCGCGGTGGCGGGCGCTGCGGCCCAGCAGATCATCTGGATCAGCGCGGCGAGGCTGCGGGCCTGGTGGCGCGTGCGGCCAAGGGCTGGCGCTCCGTTGCGAGGTTCGGGCTTGACGGGCATCTCATTCATCTCCGGGTTGGTCGGTTCTGGCCCCGTCTTCGCGGGGTCGGGTGGCTAGCGGCGCAGGCAGCGCGCCACCGCGCATTGTGTCGGCTGGCTGTGTCATTCCGCCAACGCGGCCGGTGCCAGCTCAAGACGGCGATGAAGCGGACGCTCCCGAGGCCGTCTTCGCCGATGCCGACGCCGGCGGGCTGCGCCGGGCCACGAACTCGAACGGCACGTGCACCGTGCTGCCGCCCTCGGTCTGCATGACGAAACGCAACTCCTCGCCGACCCACCGGCCGCAGTAGCGGTGGACGGTGTCGGCCGCCGTACCGGTGCCTGAGCCGATCTCCGCGCTGCGGGTCAGCAAGTGCAGGCCGGCCGCATCGGTGTTGCCTTCAAGGACGCCGCGCGCCACGCCGAGGAACGAAGCGCTGCCGTGCAGCTCGGCCGCCTCGCCATTGAAGCTGAAACGCTCCTGGTAACGGGCGTTCGGCCAGTCGAAATTGCTTTCGGCCTGGCCCGCGCCGTTCACATCGGCGCGGGCTTGGCCGGGCGCTGCGTGGCTGCCACAGCATGATCAGCGCAACGATCACTGCGGCGAATATCGACACCGCCATCGCTACCGCCATTGACACCGCAACCGCCCGCCGCGGAGTGCCCGGCGGCGCGGTCGTTGAACCGGGCGATGAGGGCAGCAGCGCTGCGGTTGATGCCGGCATCGGCGCCGGCTCGCCGAGCGCGTCGCGCACGGCCGCCACCAGCCGCTCGATGTCGGCTGCGAAGCGCGAGTAGTCGATCCCGAGCGCGTTGCGCCGTGCCAGCGCGCGCAGCTCGTCGGGCAGCTGCGCCTCGGTGGGTATGGTCGCGCCGTCGATCAACAGCGGGATCACGCCCAAGCCGGCGGCCAGTGCCGCAGCGACTTCGAGCCGAACGAAGTCGCCGGCGTCGTTGATGCGCGGCGCGGCGCCCGCGCGCTCGCCCTGCCAGCGCTTGCCCATCACCACCAGCAGCACGCGCGAGGCGCCGACGGCCTGGCGGATTGCGTCGTCGAAGGCCTGGCCGGCGCCGATGTCGTCAATGTCCATGAACACGCGCTCGGCGCCGAAGTGGCGCGCCAGTTCGTCGCAAACGGCGCGGGCATATCCGGCGGCATCGTCGCGGCGATAGCTGATGAAGATCTGCGGAGCTTGCGTGGGAGGTTGCGGGGTTGCGGGGTCGCGCGTCAGGCCCAGTGGCCGCCGATGTTGCCACGGCCGCGGCCGCAAGTCAGTGGTGCGCTTCTCAGGTGGCAGTGAGTGCAAACGCGTGCATCTCGCGCCAGCCCCGGTTCGTGTTTTCGAGCAGCACGACGCGGTCGCACACGCTGCGGATGGCCCCGTTCGCGCGCAGCCGCAGCCCAAGCTCCGCTTGTGCCTGATCGGCGTGTGCGACCTCGCCATGGGCCACGGTGAGGTGTGGAATCACGGTCTCGAACTCGTCTCCAAACGGCGGAAACTGCGGGAAGCGCCGCGCCAGGCGCAGGGTCAGGTCGATGAACGCATCGGCCGGCTCGGGTTCGAGGTAGGCAGTGGCCGGGAAGCGCGCCACGCTGGCAAGGGAGAAGTGGAAGGACCGCGCCCCGGCCAGCGCCGCGCGAATGCCGTGCAGCACGGCCGCGTCGATGCAGGTCGGCGCCATGAACGGAAACAGCACGGTGATGTGGGCCGGCATGCCCGGACCGGCAGACACATCGAAGCGCTCGCGCAGGTCGCCGACCAGCGCCTCGGCCTGCGGCACGCAAACGATGAAGCCGGTGGGCGGCAGCAGCGCCGGCAGCGGTGGCGTTTCGGTGCTGACGGGCATGGCGTGCAGGGGCCTGTCGCGGCGGGGCGGAGCAGGGCGGGGCGGTCGCAGGGTCAGACCGCCACCGGCGCCTTGATGGCCGGGTGGTGCTGATAGCCCAGCATCTCGAAGTCTTCGTACGCGTAGTCGAAGATCGATGCCGGCCGGCGTTTGATTGCAAGCGTCGGGTAGGCGAACGGTGCGCGCGACAACTGCAGCGAAACCTGCTCGGCGTGGTTCGCGTACAGATGGCAGTCGCCGCCGGTCCAGATGAAGTCGCCGACGTCGAGGTCGCACTGTTGCGCCAGCATGTGCGTGAGCAGTGCGTAGCTGGCAATGTTGAAGGGCACGCCGAGGAAGATGTCGGCGCTGCGCTGGTAGAGCTGGCAACTGAGCTTGCCGCGCGTTGCCGGCGCGATGGGCGGCGAGACGTAGAACTGGAACAGCGCATGGCACGGCATCAGCGCCATCTTCGACAACTCGGCCACGTTCCAGGCGCTGACGATGATGCGGCGCGAATCGGGGTTGGTCCTGAGCTGGCGCACGACCTCGGCGATCTGGTCGATGTGGCCGCCGTCGGGCGTCGGCCAGGAGCGCCATTGAACGCCGTAGACGGGACCGAGGTCGCCGTCGGGCTTGGCCCACTCGTCCCAGATCGTCACGCCGCGTTCCTGCAACCAGCGGGCATTGCCGTCGCCGCGCAGGAACCACAGCAGTTCCAGGACGATCGACTTCAGGTGCACCTTTTTCGTGGTGACGAGCGGGAAGCCCTCGCTCAGGTCGAAACGCATCTGGTGCCCGAAGACACTGGTGGTGCCGGTGCCGGTGCGGTCGGGTTTGAAGGCGCCGTGCTGCTGCACCTGGCGCATCAGGTCTTCGTACTGGGACCGTGGGGAACGTGGGGAACGTGGGGAGCGGTCGGTCGCGGCGGTCACGGGCAGATCCTGAGAGTCACTGGGCCGATTATCCCCGGCGCCAACACCCGCATTTAACGATTCACTAACGGCGGCCCGACATGCTCCGTTGCAGCGGTCGATGGCGCCCTGCCGCAACCGCTATCGCAACACCTTTTTTGACAGGGCTGACCATGCACACCGCCCCCATTCCATCGCTCGCATCGCTGGCGTTCTCACCGGCCGCTTGGTCTCATTCGGTGAACCCCTACAACGGCACCTGGAAGGTCGTGTTCGACGGCGCTCAGGCCGCCAGCATGCAAGGCAAGCTCGTCGTCAGGGATGACGCGAGGACCTGGAAGGTGGTGGCGCATCTGCGCTCCGACACCTGTGCTGGCCGCGAGGCGCCGATCGCGGTGTCGCTGGCCACGGCCGAAGAACTGGTGTTCGAGGTGCAGCGCTCGAAAGTGCTGACCGGCTGCCCGGATGGGTCGATCCGCTTCAAGGCCGTCGACGACAAGACCTTGACGGGCAAGATGGAGACCGGCAACGTCGTGACCTTGCTGCGCGAATAGCCGCGCGGCCGCTCACGCCGGTGCGAGTTCGCGCAGGAAGATCTCGACCCGGCGGTTCTTCGCACGGCCCGATTCGGTTGAGTTGTCGGCCACCGGTTCACGCTCGCCGCGGCCGGCGGTCTCGACGCGGGCGCCGGAAATGCCGCGCGTCGTGAGGTAGTCGCGAACGCTCTGGGCACGCTCCACCGACAGCGGGTTGTTGACCGCGTCCGAGCCGACGTTGTCGGTGTGGCCGATGATCGCGATGCGGGCCGCCGGGTCGTCGCGCAGGCTGGCCGCGAACGGGTCGAGCACGGCGCGCAATTGCGGCTTGATCGTGTAGCTGCCAGTGTCAAACGAGATGTCGTTCGGGATGTTCAGCTTGAGCTGGTTGTCGGCCGTGCGACTCACCTCGACATTGGTGCCGCGGGTTGACTGTTCGAGCGCGATGCGCCGGTCTTCCATGCGCTTGGACCACAGGTTGCCGCCGACCGCGCCGAGCACGCCGCCGATCAAGGCGCCGCTGCCGGCGTTGCCACCGGTCGCCGAGCCGATCACCGCGCCGGCGACTGCGCCGATGCCGGCGCCCTGCGCCGTGCCGCGCTCACGCGGGCTGAGGTCGGCGCACCCGGCGACGAACAGGATCGATGCCGCGATGCCGACAGCAGCAAGGCGGTGGGCCGGTTTGGATTGAATGCGGGTGGTCATGGTGAGTCCTTCCAGAAGTTCGGCACGCGGCTCGGTGCCCCGTGGTGCCTCTGAATTCTGAAACGCACTGCACCGCATGTCTGTCGGCGGCCGGTAACAAGCGTTGTCGGCCGGCGCCTACGCCGTGCCGTCCGGTCACGGGTTCGACCCGGTTGGGTCAGCAGCGGCGCAGCGCATCAGCGAATCATCGAATCAGCGATCGAACTGCAACGCCGCCAGCCGCGCATACAAGCCGCCCGAAGCCGCCAACTGCGCATGCGTGCCGGTCTCGACGATCTGCCCCGCCTCGAGCACGATGATGCGGTCGGCACGCTGCACGGTGGCCAGGCGGTGCGCGATGACGAGCGTGGTGCGGTCCTTCATCGCCGATTCGAGGGCGGCCTGCACCATCCGTTCGCTCTCGGCGTCGAGCGCGCTGGTGGCCTCGTCGAGCAGCAGCAGCGGCGGGTTCTTCAGCATCGCGCGGGCGATGCTGATGCGCTGGCGCTGCCCGCCCGACAGGCGCACGCCGCGCTCGCCGAGAAAGGTCGCGTAGCCCTCGGGCAGCGCGCCGATGAAGTCATGCGCGAAGGCTGCCTTGGCGGCGTTGATGACCTCGGCGTCGCTCGCCTCGGGCTTGCCGTAGCGGATGTTTTCCATCGCGTCGGCCGAGAAGATCACGCTGTCCTGCGGCACGATGCCGATGCGCTGGCGCAAGGCGTGCAGGTCGACTTCGCGCACCGGCACGCCGTCCACCATCACCTCGCCTTCGGCCACATCGTAAAAGCGCAGCAGCAACTGGAACACCGTGCTCTTGCCGGCGCCGCTCGGGCCGACCAAAGCCACGGTTTCGCCCGGCGCCACCATCAGATCGAAGTGCGACAAGGTGGCGTGCTGCGGCCGCGACGGGTAGCGGAAGGTCACGTCGCGCAGCGCCACCGAGGAGCCGCCGCGCGTGGCCGGCAGGGGCGTGGGCCGCGCCGGCGCCTTGATCGGCGAGCGCAGCGTCAGCAACTCCATCAGGCGCTCGGTCGCGCCGGCCGCGCGCAGCAGGTCGCCGTAGACCTCGGACAGCACCGCCACGCTGCTCACCAGAATGATCACGTAAACGACGGTCTGGCCCAGGTGGCCGGCGCTTATGTCGCCGCGCGACACCGCCTGCGTGCCCTGGTACAGGCCCCACAGCAGCGCTCCGAAAGTGGCCGTGATGATGAAACCGACCAGCAGCGCGCGCATCCGGGTGCGGCTCACGGCGGTGCCGAAGGCGCTTTCGGTCGAGTCGTCGAAGCGCTTCGCTTCGCGCGCTTCCTGGGTGTAACTTTGCACCACGGGAATTGCGTTCAGCACCTCGGCGGCGATGGCGCTCGAATCGGCCACGCGGTCCTGGCTGGCGCGCGACAGGCGCCGCACGCGGCGGCCGAAGTACAGGCTCGGCAGCACCACCAGCACCAGGATGCCCAGCACCTGCGTCATCACGACCGGGTTGGTGACGATCAGCATCGCCATCGCGCCGCCGCCGAGCACGGCGTTGCGCAAACCCATCGAGAGGCTGGAGCCGACGACGGTCTGCACCAGGGTCGTGTCGGTGGTCAGGCGTGACAGCACCTCGCCGGTCTGGGTGGTCTCGAAGAACTCCGGGCTTTGCGTCACCACGTGGGCATAGACCGCATTGCGCAGGTCGGCCGTGACGCGTTCGCCGAGCCAGGTGACCATGTAGAAACGCAGCGCCGAGAACACGCCGAGCGCCGCGCCGACGCCGAACAGCGCGAAGAAATGCTCGCGCAAGGCCATCACGCGCTGGCCCGGATCGACCGCGATCAGGCCCTGGTCGATGAGCGACTTCAACGCCACCGGGAACACCAGCGTACTGACCGCCGACAGCACCAGGAACAGCAGCGCCAGGCCGATGCGGCCACGGTAAGGGCGCAGGAAAGGCAGCAGGCCGCTGAGCGACTTGACGTTGCGCGCCGGGCTTGCAGGCGGAACGGCGGCTGGCGCTGCGGCCGATGAGCTGATGGGGGCCACGGCCACGGGTTCGAGCTGGAGCGGGGTGGGTGCGGACATGGCGCGAGTGTATCGATGCGAGCTGGCGCGACGAGCCGGCGAGGCTGCCGGGGCAGGGTTGAAAACAAGCCGCCTTGACAAAGGCTGCTTAGGCAACTACCATGCAAGTTCATCCCGCCGAGTGCTCTCATCCGGACTACTGTCGTGACCCGAACCGCGCCGCCCGCTACCTTCTATTGCCCCGAGCGCTACTGCGCCGAGGAGAGCGTTGGCTACCTGATGAAGCGCGTCATGCTGTCGGTGGTCCACCAGGCCGACAAGCGCCTCGAAGCCCACGACCTGACCAGCGCCCAATGGGGCCCGCTGCTGCGCCTTCAAAACACCGGTGGTTCGACCGTGGCCGAACTCGCACGCTGGCTCCATATCGACGCCGGCGCGATGACCCGCCTGCTCGACCGGCTGGAGAAGAAGGGCTTGTGCAAACGGGTCCGGTCGACCGCCGACCGGCGCGTCGTGCAGGTCGAACTCACGCCCGACGGCGAGGCCGCGATCATTCACGTGCCCAAGGTGTTGGCCGAGGTCATGAATGCCCACCTGGCCGGCTTCTCGAAGACCGAGTGGCAGGCTTTGACGACTTACCTGCAACGGATCCTGAAAACCGGCGACGCGATGCGCGACGCGGGCTGATCGGAAGCGCGCAAGACCCTTCGCGCCCACTCGGACTCACTGCGCCGAGATAATTGCCCAAGCAAATGAAGCCACAACAACTATTTACAAATGACAACCCGGGCGACACGGCGCGCCCAGCCTCGGAGCACCCGGCCTGCGGCGTGTTGGCGAACCTGCCGGCGCTCGGCGTGATCGTGCTGGCGATTGCTTCCAGCGTCGTTCTCACGCTCGGCGGCTGCGCCAGCAGCGCGGGCATCGCCAGCACGGCGCAGCCCATCTCGCCGATCAGCATCGGGCTCGACCCGGCTGCTGCGGGCTCTGTCATCGTCCCAGTGGTTGGCGCCGACTGGTGGCGCAGCTTCAACGACCCGGCATTGGCCGGCCTGATCGAGCGCGCGCTCGCCGACAACCCGAGCCTGAAGGTTGCGCAGGCGCGCCTGGCCCGCGCTGCAGCCGCAGTGAGTGGGGCACAGGCCGCCGACGGCCCGCAGGTGAACGGCTCGCTCGACGTGTCACGCCAGCGCTTCAGCGCCACCAGCATCTACCCGCCGCCGCTCGGCGGCTCGATCCGCACCCTCGGCACGGCGCAGATCGGCGGCTCGTGGGAGATCGATTTCTTCGGTCGGAATCGCGCTGCGATCGACGCCGCCATCGGCACGCAGCGCGCCGCCCAGGCGGATGTGCAGGCCGCGCGCAACCTGCTCGCCAGCAATGTTGCGCGCACCTACGTGCAGCTCGGCCGCCTGTTGGCACAGCGCGAGCTCGCCCAGCGCTCGCTCGCCCAGCGCGACGAGATCCTGGCGTTGATCCGCCAGCGCGTGCAGGGCGGCCTGGACACGGCGGTCGAGCAGCGCCAGGGCGAAGGCGCACTGCCCGAATCGCGTCAGCAGATCGAAGCCCTCGACGAGCAGATCGCACTGACCCGCCACGCCCTGGCCGCAGTCACTGTGCAGGCACCGAACGCGCTCGACGCGCTGATCGTGCCGCTGCGCAGCGTGCAGGCGCTGCCGCTGCCTGCCTCCGTGCCGGCCGACCTGATCGGCAGGCGTGCCGACATCGCGGCCGCGCGCTGGCGCATCGAGGCGACCACCGGCGACACGAAGAGCGCGAAGGCGCAGTTCTATCCGAACATCAATCTGACGGCCTTCGTCGGCCTGGCCAGCATCGGCCTCGACCAGCTCATCAAGTCGGGCAGCGAGCAGTACGGCGCCGGCCCGGCGATCCGTCTGCCGATCTTCGATTCGGGCCGGCTGCGCGCCAACCTGAGCGGCAAGACGGCCGACCTCGATGCCGCCATCGAGAGCTACAACAGCGCCGTGCTCGATGCCGTGCACGATGTGGCCGACCAGATCGCCAGCCTGCGTTCGGTTGATCGCCAGCAAGCCGAACAGGTGCGTGCGCAGGCCGCGGCCGAATCGGCGTACGACCTGTCGACACAGCGCTACAAGGCCGGCCTGGGCACCTACCTGACGGTGCTCAATGCCGAGGCCACCGTGCTGGCCCAGCGCCGCCAGTCGGCCGACCTGAAGGCCCGCGCGCTCGACGCGCAGATCGCCTTGATCCGTTCCCTCGGGGGCGGCTACACGGATCCCGGAGCCACTTCATGACGTCCCCCGACACCCGTTCCGCCACCACCGCTGCGGCGCCCGCCGGCAACCCGACGCGCAGGAAGGCGTTGACGGCCGTTGCCGCCACGGTCGCCGTAGCCGGCATCGCCTACGGCCTCTACTGGGCCATGGTGCTGAACCATTTCGAGTCCACCGACAACGCCTATGTGCAGGGCAACATGGTGCAGATAACGCCGCAATTGAGCGGCACCGTGATCGCGATCAATGCCGACGACACCGACCACGTGAAGGCCGGCCAGCTGCTCGTCAGGCTCGACCCGGCCGACGCCCAGATCGCGCTCGACCAGGCCGAGGCGCAGCTGGCGCAGACGGTGCGCGAAGTGCGCACCCTGTACGCCAACAACAGCACCTTGCGGGCCCAGATCGCGCTGCGCGAGGCCGACCTGGCGCGGGCCCAGAGCGACGTAGCCCGCGCGCAGGACGACGTGTCGCGGCGCGCGCCGCTGCTCGTCACCGGGGCGGTCGGCAAGGAAGAGTTCAACCATGTGACCTCGGCGCTGGTGGCGTCGAAGAGCAGCGTCGCGGCGGCCGAGTCGGCGGTGGTGGCGGCGCGCGAGCAACTGGCCTCGAACCAGACGCTGACCGACGGCATCGCAGTCGAGCAGCATCCGAACGTGCTGCGCGCCTCGGCCCGGGTGCGCGAGGCCTGGCTGGCGATGAAGCGTGCCGATCTGCTCGCGCCCGTCGATGGTTATGTGGCCAAGCGCAGCGTCCAGCTCGGCGCGCGCGTGCAGGCCGGCGCGCCGCTGATGTCGGTGATCGCGCTGAACCATGTCTGGGTCGAGGCCAACTTCAAGGAAAGCCAGTTGCAGAACCTGCGCCTTGGCCAGCCGGTTGAACTGATCGCCGACGTCTACGGCAAGAAGGTGGCCTACCACGGCGCCATCGAAGGCCTGGGCGCCGGCACCGGCGCGGCGTTTGCGCTGCTGCCGGCGCAGAACGCCACCGGCAACTGGATCAAGGTGGTGCAGCGCGTGCCGGTGCGCATCGCGCTCGACGCAAAGGAGCTGGCCGAGCACCCGTTGCGGGTCGGCCTGTCGATGGACGCGAAGGTCGATGTGAGCAAGACCGATGGCCGGATGCTGGCCGATGCGACGCGGGCGCCGGTTGCGACGCAGACGAATGTGTTCGACCAGAACACTGCGGCCGCCGATGCGCAGGTGCGCAAGATCATCCTGGCGAACGGCGGCCAGGCGCGCGGACCTGCGGCCGGCAAGGTCGATGTTGCAAGCGTCGCGAAAAACGCTGCGCGAACGCCCGGCATGATCGGCGCGAACGGCGGTGTGGCACTGCCGTCCCAGGCTGCTGCCTCGGTCTCGACACTGGCAGCCCGCAGCGCCGCACCTGCGGCTCACTGACGCGCGCCGCCGCCGCTGCTGACCATGGCATCAACGTCTGCCGCCTTGCCGGGACCGCCCGGTGTCAACGGGCCGGCACCGGCATCGGCGCCACCATCGGCACCCGCGCGCCCGCCCGCCTTCGCGCCGCTCACCGGCGGCGAACTGGTGCTCGGCACGATCGCGCTGTCGCTCGCCACCTTCATGAACGTGCTCGACACCTCGATAGCCAACGTGTCGATCCCGGCCATCGCCGGCGACATGGGCGTGAGCCCGGCGCAGGGCACCTGGGTCATCACCTCGTTCGCGGTCGCGAATGCGATCTCGGTGCCTTTGACCGGCTGGCTCACGCAGCGCTTCGGCCAGGTGCGGCTTTTCACGACCAGTGTGCTGCTGTTCGTGATCGCTTCCTGGCTCTGCGGCCTGGCGCCGAACCTCGGCATGCTGATCGCTTTCCGCGTGCTGCAGGGGCTGGTGGCCGGACCGATGATTCCGCTCTCGCAGACCTTGCTGCTCGCCAGCTACCCGGCCGCGAAGGCCGGTACGGCGATGGCGATGTGGGCCATGACGGTGCTGGTGGCGCCGGTGGCCGGGCCGCTGCTCGGCGGCTGGATCACCGACAACATCGCGTGGCCATGGATCTTCTACATCAACATTCCGGTCGGCCTGTTTGCCGCCGGCCTCACCTGGTCGATCTACCGCAAACGCGACCCCGGCCCGAGGCGCGTGCCGCTCGACGTGATCGGCCTGGTGCTGCTGGTGCTGTTCGTCGGCGCGATGCAGATCATGATCGACAAGGGCAAGGAACTCGACTGGTTTTCATCCGGCCAGATCATCACGCTGGCGGTCGTGGCGGTGGTGAGCTTCCTGTTCTTCCTCGCCTGGGAGCTGACCGACAAG